>JBCCCX010000001.1:0-53991 GCA_039033275.1 Pseudomonadota bacterium
TCCGCTCATCCCGGCGACAGGACCGCGCCAGCGCGTCCTGTCGCCGGGGTGAGCGGGGAAAAGGAGAAGAGGTTGGACAACATGCCGGTCGGGCTTGTGAAGATAGGCTCCCTTCGCGCCCTTTCAGGACGCGTGTCCGTTCCGGACAGGATTTGCTTCCGGTCCGCTTTGCGGCCCGGAGACCGCTACCGCGGAAGCAAATCCGTGGGGCTAGCCTCCAAGTGGCTGCGTCGCGACCACTTTCGCGTCCTTGCGCATCCGCGTGTAGCCGTCGCGGCGCCACTTCGACAGCTCGCTGCGATCCTTGCGGAAGGCTTCCGAGCGGATGAACTCCGTACCGGAGAACTCGACCATTGTGATGACGATTTCGTCTTTCGTCACCTCGATATGGTTGAAGGCCGGATTGTTGTCGCGGCGGCGCGTGGACAGCGTGCCCGACGAAATGGACAGCAGTTCGCTTCCGCCCGGCTCGCGCTCCACCACGAACGGCACGTGGATGTGTCCGGACATGACGACATCGCAATTCCCGTCCGCGAGACGCCGCAGCCCTTCGGGTCCATTGTCCGTTTCCTTCTGGAGCGGGCTTTCGGGCGGGTAGATGAATGGGTGGTGGACGTTGAGGAATTTCAGCTTCCCCCAGTCGCTTTGGTCGAATTCCGCAATGATCCGGTCCAACTCCTCGAGGTTCACGACCCCGACCGACCAGTCCAGCTTCATCTGCACGCCGCGGGCCGTGTTCATCGACAGGATGACCACATCGTCGTCCTCGTACCGGTCCGCGCCAAGCGGATCGATATAGTCGGCATAGCGGTCGAAGGGCGCGACAACCCGGTCGATGATGCCGTACATGGGCGTATCGTGGTTGCCCGGCGTGATGACCTTGGGACCCGCCAGCCCTTCGATCCAGCGTGCGGCCGCCTCGAACTCCTCTTCGGAACCGGTCTGGGTGATGTCGCCGGAGATGACCGACACATCGGGCTCTAGCGTGTCGATGGTGGCGGCGAGGCTTTTCAGGGCGGCCTCGTCCTCCACGCCGAAATGGATGTCGGCGAAATGCAGAATGGATGTCATGCGGCGGCGATCCTCGATGTAGTGTCCGTCGCGCTGGGCGAGACGTGGGATGCGGGGAAGCTTATGGCGGGCCAGGGGGCCATCACCTGTCCGCACGACTTGTCGAGCCGTACGGTCACTTCCCCGTCGAATGTATGCGGCTCGCCATCCAGCAACGCCGCGATGGGGCGGTCGGCGCGCAGGCGGAAGCTATTGGTCCTGACGGTCTCCACCGCCTCGCTCTGGCGCAGATTGCCCAGCATGGCGGCCAGCCCCAGCGACAGGGTCGTTCCGCCCGTGACAGTCTCGAACAGGGTCAGGTCCAACACGTCCGGGTCCAGTGCTTCGCCATCCATAAACGGGCAGGTGACGTTGACCAGTTCCAGCGCCCGGCCGTCATAATCGCCATCCGTCAGGGCGAAATGGAGTGGCGGCGCGTCCGCCGTACGTTGCAGCGCCTCGACCGCGCCGCGCGCCGCTTCGACGACGCGGCCCTCGCGCAACTCCTCGCGCGCCTCGCTCATGCGGGTGGGCTTGCCGAACATAGCCCCAACCATGAAGGGGTGTTCGTCGCCCTCGGCGTCCGTCACCACGCCGGCCGTCATCGGCCGGGGCTGTGCGACGGCCAGGCCGCGCAACAGGCAGTCCTGCCAGCCGTCTGACCCGTAAAGTCCCTGCATCAGCATGTTCATGGTTCCGCCGGGCAGGGCGATGAAGGGCACGCTTTGCTCGCGCGCGATGGACGCGACGGCGGCCGCCGTCCCGTCGCCGCCATAGGATACGAGCAGGTCGCCCCCCGCCTCGCGCATCCCGTCCATCATCGTGCCCATGTCGTCGGATGTGCCGGTAAACAGGGTTGGCCGGGCATAGCCGTAACGTTCGAACAGCGATGCCAACTGCCCGGAAAGGTCTTCCGAAGAGGAAGAGGACAGGTTCGTCAGCACGACGGGTTTTCGCAAATGGGGTCTGGAATTCAAAGCAAAGGGCTCGCAAGTCGCAGGAGGTTCTCTTTCCAACGGAGAAAGGCCCCGCGCTGTTCCCACTTCTGCGGATCGAGCATTTCGGAGTCTGCCACATAGCTTTCGATGAGCTTGCCGATCTCGGCGGCGAATTCCGTATCGTAGACGCACAGGGTCATTTCGAGATTGAGGTAGAAACTGCGCATATCGACATTGGCCGTCCCGATCAGCGTCATCTGGTCGTCCACATGGACCAGCTTGGTGTGCAGCATGCCGCCGGTGAAGCGGTGGATCTCGATTCCGGCACCGGACAGGCTGTCAAAGGTCGCCTCGCCGGCATGGCGCGCCATGATGGAATCGACACGCCGCGGCACGATGAGCCGCACGCTCACACCGCGATGAGCGGCATTGACGAGCGCGAGCTGGATGGTCTCGTCGGGCACGAAATAAGGCGTGACGATCGTGACGCTGCGGCGTGCACCGAAGATGGCGGCCGTGATGAGTTCGTGAATGACGGAGCGCTGCATCTCCGGACCCGAAGGTACGAGCTGCATCGCCACGCCGTCTTCGTATTCCGGGGCGTCGTCGCCATCGTCCGACAGCTCGGCCAAGTCCTCGTCCGTATAGTCCAGGCCCTGGCTGTCGAAGATATAGTCTGTGTTGAAGACGGTGGAGAGTGAGGACACGATATGGCCCTCCAGCCGCAGCATCACGTCGACCCACTCGCCATAGCCCTGTCCCTGCTTGAACTTGACAGGATCGGTTAGGTTGAAGCTGCCCGTATAGCCGATCTCCTGGTCGATCACGATGAGCTTGCGGTGGTTGCGCAGATCCGTGCGCTTGGAGAACGCCTTGACAGGATTGACCGACAGCGAGTGGACGACATCCACGCCGGCCGCGACGAGGCGTTCATCCCAGTCCGAGCGGAAGAAAGGGCGCCCGCCGAAATCGTCCACCATGAGGCGCGTATCCACGCCCCGCCCGGCCGCGCGTTCCAGCGCCTCGAGCACGTCGACGATCAGCCCTTGCGGATCGACGATGTAGAATTCGAAATAGACGCTGTCCTGTGCGGCATCGATATCTTGCACGATCGCCTCGATCAGGGGCGGGGCCGCCGTGTAAAGCCTATAGCGATTGCCCGCGGCGGGAAAGAAGCCCGTCTGGATCGACAGCATCCAGGACAGTTCCTGGAAATAGTCGTCCACGGGCAGTTCCTCGCGCGCGACCCGGCGCCTGCCAATGCCGAAGTCTCGTTGGTAGAACTGTCGGATCGCCCAGCCCGTCCGCATGCGCTTGCGGCCCAGCGACTGGTTGCCGAAAAGGAAGTAGAGCACGGGCCCAACGATCGGCAGTACGGCCAGCACGATGATCCAGGACAGTGTCGTGGCGACGTTCAGGCGGCGCCCGATGATCATGACCGCCAGGCCGACCGTGACAAGAATGTGCAGCAGCGTCAAAAACGGGCTGGTCGCCAGCATATGTCTTTTCCCAACCCTCTTTCGGCCCTACGCACGGCCATCCGGCTCATTCGGAACGGCTGGCCGCGTGCCGGGTTCCTGCTAATTGGGCGCAGCCAGCCTGTCCCGACAAGGCGGCAGTCCGGACTGGGCAGGAAATAGAGCGAAGGCGAACATAGCGATGAGCCAGACCATTTCCGTCCTGTCTTACAATATCCAGGCCGGCATCGGGACGCAGCGTGCCCATCATTATGTCACGCGTGCCCACCATCAGCTGATGTCCACCAAGGCCAAGCGCCAGCGCCTGCGCTCTATCGGCAAGTTCGTCGCGGGCTTCGACGTGGTCTGCCTGCAGGAGGTCGATCCGGGCGGGCGGCGTGCGGGCTTCCAGAATCAGGGCGAGCTCTTGCGCGAAACGAGCCGTCATCCCTACCACGTCCATCAGGAGAACCGGTCGGTTCGCGCCATCTCCCGGCACGGCAACGCCATATTGAGCCGCGTGCCGATCAAGAATTGCGAGGATCTGAAGCTGCCCGGACGCATCGGCGGGCGCGGCGCGCTCGTCGTGGAGCTGGATATGGAGCCATCCACGGTCGTGGCCTGCGTGCACCTGTCGCTGGGGCCCGACGACCAGACCGAGCAGCTGGAGTTTCTGGCCGACCACCTGAACCTCCCGCGCTACGGCCGGGCACGGTCCATCGTCTGCGGGGACATGAACTGTCCGGCCCAGTCCGCGCCGCTCAACCGCTTTCGCGAAATGACGGGGCTGCGCGTGCTCACGTCCGGCCAGCACAAGACATTCCCCAGCTGGTCGCCGCGGCTTGGCCTCGACCACATATTGACGGATGATGGCCGCTCTTCCCACCAGGTCCAGGTCGAGGAGGCGTCCTTCTCGGACCACCTGCCCGTCTCGGCCGAATTCCGCGTCGCCGCCGTGCAGCGGCCTCCGCGCATCGAGTAGGGCCGGGTCTTATCCGATGATTTCGTAGTCGATGGGCTTGTAGGCGAAATTGTTGCTCTGCCCGGCGGAACACGCCGTCATGGCAACGATCAGGTCCATTTTCGCCTCGAACTCCACACTGTCTCCGGCGCGGCTCTTGGGTGGCAGGACGCGAATCTCCCCCGTCTTCGAATCGACATCCACATGCATGAACACGTTGAAGGCGATCGGCACGCGGTCCGGCCCTATCCCGTAAGGGGCGAGCGCGGCTTCCAGATTGCCTTGGCATCCGGGCAGGATCGGATGGTCGTCATAGAGGATGCGGAACGTGTCGCGCGAACACGGTGTCAGCGTGAAGTCGTGGCGTCCCACATCGTCGCGACCGATCTCGAACATCGGGTTGGAGCGGTTGGAGTAGAGCAGGTCGCCCGTGGAGAGGAACATGCGCGATGCGTAGTCGATCGACCGGCCGGACGAGAGGTATTCCTCAGGGTCATGGGCGTTGAAGGCGACGAGGTCGGAGACTTGCTGACCTTCCGGATCGGTCACGCGCAGGAGTTCGCCGCGCTTGAGCTCGAACGCCGTGCCGCTCTTGGGCGCGATGCGCTCCAGCGTCGTGGAGGCGGCGCTCACTCGGCTGCCTCAATGAACGGCTCGGGCCTAACCGGCAGGTCGACGGCCTGTCGGGCCGTGAACGGGCAGGACCAGTCGTCCCCAACCCTGCGGCCGCTATATTGGGCCGCCTCAGAGCCCTGGCCGAAGTCCTTGAGCATCGGATTGATCGATCCTGCCAGCGCTTCGTCGCGCTCGCGGATGATGCGCTTCATCTGGTCGTAGCGGCCATCCGCGCGCAGGGCCTCGAACTGGGCGTTGGAGTTGAAGACGAGCGCCGCGTGGTCGAACCGGCGTGCGGGCCGGGACGCGCCCGGATGCAGCCCGATGACGAAGAAGCTTTCTCCCGCGACAGATAGGGAGAAATTGTTGGATGCCGGATCGTTCGACGTGTCGTCGGACCAGCGCTGGCCCATCTGCGTGTCGACGTAATGCAGTCCCTGCAGCCGGCTCCATAGAGCGTGCTCGAAGCCTGTTTCGGACAAAGGCGGCGTGTCGGGGAAGATGACGACGAAGGACTGCACCACCATGCAGCCGGGTTCCAGCCGCTCCGCGAAATCCGAGAGGGCGAGCCATAGGGCGAGGTCATCGGCATTGGACTGCAGATTGCCCAGGGTCTTGGTCTCCAGCGCGCCGCGCACAAGGGCCGCCTTCGCGCCCACGCAAGGAAAGGCCTTGTCGTGGACGAATGTCTCGAAGCGGCTTTGCGCCCTGTTGTTCTCTTGCTGGCTTCGATGCGGGCAGGGCAATGGAGGTTCTCCTTAGGATCGTTTCGGTAACGATCCATTTTCGGCGTGTCGGGAGTCTACCTACGGGAACATTCATCAAACCGTTCCAAAAAGGCTTATATGGGCCGAGTCCGTATGCTGTGAGCAAGCTTCCTGATGCTGGTGCGAAAGAGAACGCTTGAAAGCTAATTCCGCCAGATGGTCCCATCCCATGGATATCGTCGCATCCAAAAATCAAAGCGGGCCCAGCTTTCGCCAGGCCCGCAATAGTGAGAACTCGCAAGGGAACGGGGAAGGCCAAAACGAGTCCCGTATCAGCTAGCGTCGCCACTTTCGACATAACTGATGCCCCGACCCTATCGTCCGGGTGGAATCGGGACCATAACCACGGCTACGGCTTTTCATCTAAATTGGCGCAAACGCGCGACAAACACGGCCAAACTCACTTCTTTTTATTCTGGATATAGAATTTTGACTTCGCACTTAACCATGAGCACAAATTCTTTGCAGAGAGATTATCATTAGTTAAGTGCGACCTGGTTTTAATCTGCTAAAAGAAGGGGAACGGCAGGGATCCTATATTGGGTCTGCCAAACGGGAAAACTCGGATCACACCCTCTGGACGGACATCGCGGGCCGCGGTGCAGGGGTTGGGTGCGGGCACGAAGACGATCATGGCCACAACACGACAAAGCCTCGCCAACACCCTTGTGGAGCCCGCCTCCTTCCGCAAGCTCGCCGCCCTTTCCGACATATCCAGGGACGATCTCCAGTCCCTGTCTTCCATTCCCTACAACGACCTGACGGTTGCGCGGAACCGCTCGCTGGTGGACCATGTCAACGACCCGCTGAAATGCTTCATCGTCGCGACCGGCTGGGCCTACTCCTTCGCCGTCATGCCGAACGGGCGGCGGCAGGTCTTCCAAATCTACCAGGAAGGCGATTTGATCGGGTTCGAGGACCTGATGTTCAAGCGCAACGTCTTTTCGGTCAACGCCATCACCAATTGCCGCCTCGCCAATGTGGCGACGGAGCAGATGCGGGCCTTCCTGGCGCGCAATGTGCGCCTGTCCTCATACCTCTACGCCATGAGCAACCTGAACCAGATCGTCCTTATGGACCGGATGCAGGTGATCGCGCGACTGGAGCCGAAGCCGCGCATGGCTCATTTCCTTATGGAGATCATGAGCCGCACCCGTGTCACGTCGGAATTCCACAATGGCCGGCGCGCCAACTCCATGGTCTTTAACCTGCCGATGCGCCAGGGACTGATCGCAGACTGCATCGGCATGAGCGCCGTGCACGTGTCGCGCACCCTGTCCTGGTTCGTGGATGAAAAGATCATCTCCCGGCCGGCGCGCCATATTTTCGAGGTCCATGAAGAAGAGAGGCTGCGCGAGATGAGCGGCTTCAAGAATCGTTACGAGACGGTTGCTCGCATGGCGTGACCGCACCGGAGTCATTCCCACAACCTCCGTAAAGGGTGCAAGAAAGCTTCATAAAATACGTGTTGATCTGAATTAAAGTGCGACAATAGCTAACTGCAAGCAATTTGCGAGCCTTAACGTGTTATAACGACAGCGGGGGGACTTTGTTCCTAAGGAAGAACTATTGGCGGATGCCGTTCGGGCGGGACGGGTCCCAGGGGATTTGAAAAGAACAGACCATAATGCATCCGTTCATCCGTAAGATATCCAACTTCGCCGACATCGCGCCGGCCGAAGCCGACATGCTGCTCGACCTTTTCAGCCACGACAAGGCTTTCGAAGACGGCGACGCGGTATTCGAGGAGGGCGAGGAGCAATCGACCTTCTACGTGGTGCTCGAAGGTTGGTTCTACTCCTATGCTATTCTGCCCGACGGGTCGCGTCAGATACACGATGTCTATCATGCTGGAGACGTGATCGGTCTCGACCATCTGTCCTGGTCCATTTCGACCATGTCCGTTTCCGCCGCATCCAATGGCCGCCTGGCCGTCGCCCCGCTGCTGCCGGCCCGGCGGATGATGTTCCGCAACCCCCATCTGTCGGCAATCTTCTACAGCCTACATATGTTGACGAATGTCCAGCTGCTCGACCGGATCACGGCCGTGGCACGCCTGGCCGCCTATGAAAGCCTCGCCTACTTCATCTCGGACGCGATTGCGCGCCGCAGGGTCATGGACTCGGATTATCCTTCGGAACTCTACCTACCTCTGTCGCAGAAATTCATCGCCGACTGTCTCGGCCTCTCGGCCGTCCATGTGTCGCGGCAGTTCAACAAGCTGATCGAGAACAAGCTGTTGCGGCGTTTGTCGCGCTCCTCTATCCAGATCCTCGACGAAGACCGGCTTCGCAAGATTGGGGACTATAATGACCGGTACGCCAATCTCGACCGCCAGCGCTTCGAGCGCGAGCTGGGGCGCGCCCTTGCCGACCAGAATCTACCGGCTGAATAGGATCGCTTCCATTAGGTTCATCGGGTTGTGACGGCCCCGCGCGACATCATGCTCGACTCCGAGCATCCCGATCTTAACATGGACATGAGCGGTTTCTTCCGTGCCACGTCCATCTCCTTCGTCGTGGCCGATCCCAACCGTCCCGACACACCTATCGTCTATGTCAACCGCGCTTTCGAGCTGACCACAGGCTACTCGCACCGTTTCGTGGTGGGGCGGAATTGCCGTTTCCTCCAAGGGCCGGACACCGATCCGGAAGCGGTCAAGAACATCGCCATCGCCCTGTCACGCAAGGAGGGCGTGCGCCAGAAGATCCTGAACTACCGGGCAGACGGATCCACATTCATCAACGATCTCGTCATCACCCCCATCAAGGATGCAGACGGGAAAGTGGCCTATTTCGTCGGGGTGCAGCGCGAGCTGAGTTCCACCGAGGAGGCCAATGAAGACGAACTGCGCCGCCGCACGGTCGATATTGTGCGCCAGCAAGTGCAGATCCACTTGTCAGTGGTGATGGAGATGTCCCGCATTCACGCCGAGGACGGCGACGATGACGGGCCGGTCGATTTCGTCAGCCTCTTGCGGCGTCTCGAAATCCTCGATCTTCTTTACGAGAACCTGAACGAATCGTCGTTGCGCGACGAGCTGCTCGATGCCGGCGCCTATGTCAGCCAGATCGCCGCCAAGCTTGTCGCCAAGAGCCCGCAGCCCGGCGTTCGCATCAACATATCCACGGAACCCGCCGTCGTGCCGCTCGACATCGCCGTGCGGTTGGGTGTGGTCTTGGCGGAGTTGCTGGACGCTTCGCTCACCACCTCATTCAATGGTCTGGACTCAGGCCAGTTGGAAGTCATCCTGCGCAATGACGGCGATCGTGTGAAACTGTCAGTCTATGATGATGGGCACGGCGACCCGAGTGCGTCGGACTGGCTGGATTCCGGCGATCTAACCCTCAGGGTGATCCGGCGCCTGCTGAACGATATGGACGCCGAGATCGAAGCCCCCGAAGTTGATCAGGGGCGGGAGATCAACGTCATCGTGCCGATTGGGCCGAAGGTGCCGGAGCGGAAGCGCTAGCTTCGCGCGTCGGCATGGCGACGATTTCTTCCAGCTGCATGCCGCAGATTTCCGATAGCGCCTCGGCGTCGTGCACCACGATCCGGTTGCGACCGTAGTCGATCAGGCCCTCTTTACGGAAAGCGCTCATCAACTTGGAGATCGATACGTTGGTCAGGCCGAGCATGTTGCCGATCTCTTCCTGCGTCATGGGCAGCCGTATCGTCTTGTGAAGGGCGGTTTCACCCATCTGCTGGGCGACGTCGAGAATGCGGAGCATCACGAAGGCTAGGCGCCCGCGTGCGGGGAGCTGACCCAATGCTGTGAGGTGGCGCTGCGTGCGCTGCGTCTGGCGGGCCAGCGTCTCGGCGAGCCAACGCGACAGCGCCTCGTCACCGGCGCAGACATGTTGCAACGTGTCGATATCGATCCTGTAGGCCTTGGCATCCTGCAGAGCGATGGCGGAAAAATCCGATCCGATTTCGTCGAGCTGGCTCAGACCGGCAAAGCTGCCGGGGCCGAGTATGTCGAGTATCTGCGTGTCGCCCGTGTCGATGGACATCTTCGAAACGGCATAGCCTTCGGATATCAGAAAGACGGCCGTCACGGGCCGGCCGTCGGCGATGATGGAGCGGCCGCGGCCAATGTCCGAACGCCTGTGCTTGGAGAGCTGCAAGCCCTCCACCAGTGCGGAGGGAAGCCGATCTAGAACCGGATCGTTGTGATAATGTTGGTCTGCAGCTGTCATAATGCGGATTTCGGTCCGACGGACGAGGTAGCCCGCCTCTTAAAATAGTTTATCTCACCTTCACAACGTTTCTGCAAGACATTCCGTTCCTGTAATGGCGCCACCTTTTTGCGTTAAGTTGAGAAACGCGATTTTTTTGACTGTCTGCGAGACGCCGGAAATGCGCTGCTGCACAAACTGCTGCTGCACAAACTGTGGAGCAATGCGCATCAGGCTGGCGCGCGAAACCGGTTCCCGACCATATGCAGGCGGGCCGGCCCGCGCAGACGGCGACCGTGTGAGGTCGTTTTCAAGGCTTCGACCATGGCGATCGCTTCTGCGACATGATCGTTGTGGAACTCTTGCGGAACGCAGAGCACGGCATGGCCGCGGCGCCGCGCTTCGGATGAGCCCTCGCCCGCGCGGCCGATCCACAGGCCTTTCGGTCCGGCGCCCAACGAGGCCCTATCGATCGGCTCGAGAATTTGGCTGTCATGTATGTGCGGCAGAACCGTGGAGAGCAGTACATCCAGAAGCGAGCCCGACCAGTTGCATATAACGTCGATCCTCGCTCTCCTGTCGATCAGCCCGTCCAGAAACGCGGCCATCGCCTCGTTGACGCGCGGGACACCGAGCAAAAGCTGGGTGCCTATCTCGATGTGATAGTGCCGGATCACCTTGGGCCAGAGTTCGCGCCAATAGGGGCCTTGGCGCGGGTCGGACTGCACGAGCGCGCGCAATAGATCCATCTTGTGTTCGGATAGGCACCCTGCCGCCAGGAACCGTGTCACGGCCTGTCCGAGTTCGCCCTTGTCGAGCTTGAAGACCTGCACGGTGGCTTCCAGTGCCTTCATCTGCACAGAGGCGAAGTCCCCGAAAAGATAGGGCGAGGCGATGATGACGCGGTCCTGCCGGGTAGGGCGGCTGACCCGATTTGTAAGCTGACTCATAGCGTCCTTCCCAGGACAAGGTCGATGTGAGTCTTGTGCGCTCCAGCCTGGGGCGTGTCCTTAACATCAATCACGCTTTCAGACGGTATTTCGCTCCCGGATCGCCGGAATCCTGGCATTGTCGTGCAAGATGCTAACGATAAGCGCATGATTCCGGATGATTTTGTCGCCGCGCTCGATCCTTTTCCGACCCTCATGGACCGTATCCATGTCATGGCGGAACGGCCCGTCCGGCGACCCGCACGCTATGTGCTGTGCTGGATCCAGCAGGCGCTACGATGCGACCAGAACCCTCTGGTCGAGGCCGCGCAGGCGATCGGCAATGCGCTCGGCCTGCCCGTCCTGGTCTATCACGGCATCTCGCAGACCTATCCGCACGCATCCGATCGGCTGCACTGGATGCTGCTGGGCGGCAGCCGAGAAATGGCGCGGGGCCTGTCGGAGCGCGGCATCCGGACGGTCTGCCATGTCGTGCGCCCCGGCCATGTCGAGAAGGGGCTGGTCTACCGCTTGGCGGACCATGCGGCCTGCGTGGTCCTGGAGGACCATCCGACTTTCGTCGCCAGCTGGCAGAGTCGGTCATTCGCCGCAAAGGCCGACTGCCCCGTTCTGGCGGTAGATGCCGCAAGGCTCGTCCCCTACCGGACCCTGCCGGCCGGTCTGCGTACGACAAAGGCGTTCCGGAAGGCATCCGGCGAACGGCGCGCATCCTATCTGGACGGCATTCCGCGAACCGAGGTGCCATGCCCGCCCTACGACGGCCCGCTGCCATTTACGCCCACCCAGATCGAAGAAGCCGACGACGCATCGCTCTCAACCCTCATGAAGGCTTGCGACATTGACCACTCGCTGCCCGTTTGCGAAGCGCATCCTCCGTCCCGAAAGGTCGCCCTGAACCGGATGGAGCGCTTCGTCGCGCAAAGCTTGGCGCGCTACAAGTGGGAGCGCAACAACCCCGCCTCGCCCCATGCGGGTTCGGAACTCTCGCCCTATCTTCACTTCGGCATGATCGCGCCCTGGGAGGTCGCTGCCGCCGTGCGGGCCTCCAATGTTCATGCCGCGGCCAAGTGGAAATTCCTCGACGAATTGCTGACCTGGCGGGAATGGTTCCACTACCAGGCCCTGCACATGCCGGGATTTGAGCGGTTCGAGACGCTGGCCGCCCGGCCCCGGGACAGCCTGCTGGCCCATGCCGACGATCCGCGCGAGACGCTCTATAGCATGGACGAATTGCTGCACGGCCGCACGGAGGACGAAACGTGGAACGCCGCGCAGCGGCAATGGCTTCTGGACGGCTACATGCACAATAATCTGCGCATGTATTGGGGCAAGAAGCTCATCGGATGGACGCCCGATCCAGAGACGGCCTGGAATGTCGCTTGCTATATAAACGACCGGATCAGCCTGGATGGCCGTGACCCGGCGACCTACGGCAATATGCGGTGGTGCTTCGGGGACGCGCGCCCGGCCTACAGGGAGGCTGCGGTCTATGGCTGGGTCGCACCGAAGACGGACCGTGCGCTGAGGAAGCGCACGGGCGTGCCGGAATGGCTGTCGCGGATGGCATCGCGCGAGGGGCCGCGCATCGATGCCCCGAATGCCTACCCCGATGCGCCCCGTCCCAGCTTGGACTGAACCCATCCGACCGGGCCGCGAGGCGGCGCGGTCGGATCAGTCGAAGCGGTTGCCTTCGGGCAGGGACTGGTCTCCCGCACCATCGCTGCGCGTTTCGGCATCGTCGTTCAAGGCGGGCGAGCTGGTCAGTTCGGCTTCATTGGCCTCGTCCCGCATCTTCTTGAACTCGGCTTCCATCTCGTCAGAATTCTTTTCGGGCTTGGTCGCGATCGTCATGGCCTGTCTCCTTGCTGTCTTTCGGCTTGCACCCATCAACGGGCGCCACCGCTTCGGAGTTCCGGCGCGGCGTCTCCGAGCGGCGGTCCATGCCATCGAAAAGCGGCCATTTCCGGTTTTGCTCGCAGTCAACGCCTCGCGCCGCCTTGCGGACGTGCCGGAACGTCTTCCGCCGTCTTCCCGTTGGTGCTGTGTCGGTGCAACCCATCGGTAAAGCCAGGCGATGTCGAGCGGCGTCTGACTGGCACGACCGCAACGAAACACGATGAGGTGCAAGACATGGTCCTGCAAATGACAATGGACGAGGCATGCGGCACCAGCTGCCTGGTCGAAAAGCTGTCGCACTATGTCGAGCTCGACGATCGCGAGCGCATGGCCGTCAACAAGATGCAGTCCGTCGAAAGGCATTTCGAGCGCGACGAGCTTATATTCTCCACCGCGGATAGCAATCAGGACCTCTACATCGTCCAGGAAGGGTGGCTGTTTAACTCCATCGACACACCGGATGGTCGCCGACAGATTGTCAACATCTACCATCCAGGCGACGTTATCGGCTTTCCGGACGTGGCCCTTCCCGAACGCACGACCAACCTATTTGCAGTCGAGAAAGGCTCGCTCTGTCCCTTCCCCAAAAGCGGCCTGGGGGCCGTGTTTCGGGACTGCCCGCGCCTGGCGGCACTGCTGTTGACGATCGCCCTGCGGGAGGAGACGATCCTGATCGATCGCCTGCGCATCTTCTCGCGCATGAGCGCACAGGCGCGTGTCGGCTATCTGTTCCTGGAACTGGAAGCGCGACTGAATGTCGGGTCCAAAGACCCGGGGCGGACAATCTACATGCCGCTGAATCAGCAGGAAATGGGGGATATGGTCGGACTGACCAATGTTAGCGTGTCCCGCGCCATCACCGCCATGGAGGCGGCGGGACTCATCCGGACTGCGCCAAAGGCCGTCACACTGCTCCGAAAGACCGAACTGGTGGAACTCTGCGATTTCAAGGATCGCTATTCGACCATGCAAACGGAATGGTTCCCAATGGGGTGAAGCGTGCCGAGGCGCCGAACGAATGTCCGGTCTGGAATTTTAGGGCCTAGCCAAGCAAGGAAAGCTGGTCGCCGCCGGGGTGAGAACCAGGCACTGAGCGCGCCGCGACGCCGGGCGGAATGGAAGACGGCAGGTCGGCTCCGAACCCGCCGGACGAGGCTTTGCGCCAGCTATAGACTTTGGCGAGGGCGGAGCCGGGTGGGCAGTACCACCGTTTCACGGATGCATCCCAGCGCGCGCCGAGGCGCTTGGCCATTTCTCGGTCTTTGTAAGCGACATTGATATAGCGTTTGGTCACAACCATTCCCCTCTGTTCGGCCATAGAACATAGTAAGAACACTCGGGTGGATCAAGGAATTTATTCTTAGCATAGGTCAAGTCCGCAGAGCGTACAGTCTGCGTTCATTTTCGCCGTCAAGAGGAGAGACAACCCCGTCGTGCAAAAATGAAATTTTTAACTGTTTGAAACTAGTTTGGAGCTAGAAGGTTTCTGTAGTATTGGAAGTTTTCAACCTGTGAGAATGTGTGACCCTATCCAATCCTCATAATGGCAGCAAACGCGTTATCGTCGTCGAAGACGAGCCGCTGATCGCTTATGATCTCGTTGCCGAGATCGAGGCGAGTCACCACGAGGTCGTTGGGCAATGCGGGTCGGCTGTCGATGCCATCGCCCTGACCGAAAAGCTCCGGCCCGATGTCGTCATCATGGATATCGGCCTGCTGGGGGACCAGAACGGCCTCGAAGCCGCTCGGGAGATCCGCAAGAGTTTCGGCATAGGATGCGTATTCGTGTCCGCGACTCTCGACCGTGTCGACGACGATATGTGGGGTGATATCAAGCCCGTCGCCTTGATCCGCAAGCCTTACCGCGACAAGGCGCTGAGCGAGGCCATATCCAGTAGCGATGCGGCCTGACGGACAGGGTCTTCAACCCCAGCTCGATTGTCGGAAGCGTGCAGAAGCCGCAAGGCCTCATCCTAAACTGCGACAAATGACAACATATGTTGGAAAACGCTTGAAAAATTAACTTGGACTAATATCCGGCGTTGAATTCCTTTTCACGAAAGCCCGTCGCTTTCGACAACGGCCGGGATCATGATGGACGACGCCAAGCTGCAGTTGCAAGCCCTCTTGCCTCCGGCCATTCGCCATCGGTCCTGGATCGACGACATGGCCTTGCGCCAACACGATCTCGCCCCGCGAGACCTTCTTTTCCGGCCGGACGGAAGCCCCCAGCGCCTGTATTTCGTCGCCAAAGGTTGGCTGCATGGCACGACGGCCCTATCGGAGCGGCTGCGTCCGATCAGCACGCTGCGCATACGCGGCGACATGATCGGCCTGTCCTGGATCGACAGGCCGAACCGGCTGGAAGACGTCAGTGCCATCACGCATGCCGAACTGATCAGCGTCCAGGCGGAGGAGTTCCGCGACGCCATGCGACAGGATCCGGAGCTACAGGCTTTCGCGTTCGACGAACTCGTGCGCGACATGATGAACCTGCGGATGATGAGCGCGGTCGTCGGACACATGAAAGCGCCGGATCGGCTCGCCTACTTCCTCTTCATCATGCTCAACCGTTGCCGCCGGACCTACCAGACCCGGCTGAACACGCTTTCCCTGCCCATGACGCAGGAAGAAATCGGGCGCATACTCGGCCTCACCAACGTGTCGGTGAACAGGGCCTTCCGTTCGCTGGAAACGGATGGGCTGATCCAGACGGGGCGCCAAGCCGTGACGTTTCTGGACGAGGATCGGTTCGCACGGCGCTTCGATATGCATGACCGTGCGGAGCTGATAAACCAGCTCGTCGGATCGCGGCTCGGATCGATTCAGGCAGCCTGAGAGGTTGTTCAAAGCAGTTTAAACTGTGCTCTGAGTTATTGTTCGCAATTCGCTGCGAAACCGCTTATATGACTGTGCATTCTTACTGTCGGACCGGTTACGGTCCGGCACGACCATGCGATCCCGCTCGAGTGCCCACGGATAGGAGCCAAATTGCCGGACGACAGCGACATGCGCGCTGCCAAAGAGCAGCTCGAGCGACGTCGTCTCGCACGTCTGGTCGACGCTCTGCCCGTTTTTTCGGGTTTCGCTTCGCCGGATGGCCATCTCATGCAGGCTCGCCCGCAAACATCCGAATCCTTTCTATGGTCCTTGCCCGAATTCGCCTACGCGCACGATTCCGTCACACAAGTCGTGGACATGTGCGAGAAGGCGTCCAAGGGCGAGCGCGTGCAGGTCGAACGGCCCTATCTGAAGGAAACGGTCGGGCAGAGTGCTCTGTACGGGCGCGGCCTGCTGACCCTGTCACCGATCCTGGACGATAAAGGTCATGTTGAGGAACTGGCCGTCACGCTGCTCGACTGCGACGAAGCCGGGCTGACGCCGCACGACGCGTTCGCCAAGTCGCGCCTGTCGGAAGCCAATGCCCGCATCGAATCCATGTTGAGCCTTGCTCAGACCGTTGTGGAAGTCTCCCATCCCCTGATCGGCACAGCTGAGGGGCGCGATCGCCTGTCCGACCGGTTGGACGCACTGGCCGCCGTCATCGAAACCGTGAGCGAACCCGACCTCGCCGACATGCCCATCGAGGCCCTCATCGAGACGGCGTTGGAGGGTATGGACAGCGGTCGGCGGACCCATCGGCTGCAGCTTATGATGGGAGGTGGCGCGGTGCCGATCACCTATGTTCCGCTTGTCATGCTGCTGCTGTCGGAACTCGTGACCAATGCTTGCCTCCACGGCGCATGGCGCGACGATTCAGGCGACCGACAGGGCACGGTCGCCGTGCAGTCCGAAGTGCTCGACAGCGTGAGCGGGCGCGTCCTGCGCCTGCATTGGATAGAGGACGGAGGCCCGCCGGTCTCCGCCGTGCTGGGCCGGGGCTTCGGTTTCACACTCGGCGAGCGCCTATTCCCTCAAATCACGGGCGGAACGGCGCGGCTGCTCAACTCCGAGGACGGAATCAGCTGGACGTTCGAGCTGCCCATTCCGGACACGGACGATTTCGATTTTGACGGGATCGACGCGTGAAGACGCCCACCGTCGTCCGGCCCAGCGCCTTTCACTCACCTGTCCGGAAGACCCGGCTCCTATTGGCGAGCCTGCCTCTGTTCGCCGGTCTGCTGTCGGAAGACGGACGTGTGCTGGAGTGCAATTTCGGGCCGCTCGGCGGTCCGCTGGAAGAGCGCACGGATTGGATCGGCCATCCTTTTGAGACGGGTCCCTGGTGGAGCTATTCGGAAAGCTCCCGCGCCGAGATTCTGATCATGTTGGGCCGGGCGCAGCGCGGCGAGGCCGTGTCCAAGGAACGGCTCTACAAGAAACCAGACGGATCGATGGGCGTGATGATGCTGTCGCTCAAACCGTTATTCGCCCCCTACGGTCAGCCCGACGCCATTCTGGTGACGGCGGTGGACGTCACGGAGCGTCGACGGGAAACGGACACGGCCGACCGGATCGCCCACGACATGGCCCACCGTCTGCGCAACAGCTTCACCATCATGCGCACGCTGGCGACGCGTTCTGATCCGGACGAAGACGCCGCGCGCATTCTGTCCCGCCGCCTGTCGCGCGTGCGCGATGGCCATGCCCTGTCCTACCGCTATCTGTTCTTCGACGTGCCGGTGCAGGACATCGTCGCGGCGGCGGTGGACGATCCGTCCCAGCTGTCACGCTACGAATACGACCCCGTCGGTATTCCGGCCGATCACGTCGAGACGCTGATGCTGGCGCTGGGCGAACTCGCCTTACCGGGACGCAAGGCCGAGCTTCTGGCTCAGCGCATCGGTAGCGATCGTCTGTCCCTGCAGTGGACGGAAGACACGCCGCGATCCGAAGCCGACATGCCGAAGGGCCTTTCAAACGTCCTCATCCGCGTCGTCCCCGAACAGAAGACGGGCGGAACCGTAACCCTGGAGAACGGACCCGACGTCTTCATCTGGCGTTTCGAGTTCGGCATAGATATTCAAGACGACCTCACGGGGACACCACAGATCGTCGCTTCGGCCTAAATTTTACGCCTGGAAGTTGGGTAGCGCAGGACTTTCCGGCGTTGCCGCGATCTGGCTGGCTTGCGGCCAGGCGCAGTAGTCTGCGGCGTAGTAGGCTCCGGGTCGGAAGTTGCCTGATAGTCCGGGTCCGCCGAACGGCATGGAACTGGCGGCACCCGTGGTAGGCTTGTTCCAGTTGGCGATGCCAGCGCGCAGGCGGGGGCGAGTGTAATCCCAAAGGTCCGCATCGTCGCTGACGAGCCCGGCCGCCAAACCGAAGCGGGTGGTGTTGGCCGCCGCGATCTGTGCGTCGATCCCGTCTATGCGATGAACCTGTAGGAAGGGGGCGAAGATCTCCTCGTCCGGGGAGTCCGCGTCCGTCACGTCCATCATTCCAGGTCTCAGAAACGCCCCGTCGCGTTCCAGGCCGACGATGGACCGTCCGCCCTTTTTCGCCAGATCGGCTTCGAAAGCCACAGCAGCCTTGGCCGCGCCCTCGGATACGACCGAGCCGATGAATACGTCCTCGTCCGGCGCACCGATGCTCAGGGCCGCGATGCGGGCGCTCATGCGCTCCAGCACCGCATCGCCGAACGCGCCTGTGGGCAGGATCAGCCGCCGTGCGCACGAACAGCGCTGGCCCGCGCTGATGAAGGCGGAAACGATGGCGATGTCGGCGGCGGCCTCCATGTCGGCCGCGTCGTGGACGATCAGCGGATTATTGCCACCCATCTCCAGCGCGAGGATCACGCCCGGCCGTCCGGCGAAGTGGCGGTGGAAGAACGTTCCAGTCGCTGCGCTGCCCGTGAAGAGCAGACCGTCAATGTCGGCCTCCAGCAGCGCTGCACCGGTCTCGCGCCCTCCTTGCACGACGCTCAGCACACTGTCCGGCAGGCCCGCCGCATCGGCCAGTTCCGTGAAGATCGCGCCGACGCTCGGCGCCAATTCGCTCGGCTTGAACACCACTGTGTTGCCGGCCAGCAGGGCGGGCACGATGTGGCCGTTGGGCAGGTGGCCGGGGAAGTTGAACGGGCCGAGCACGGCCATGACGCCGTGCGGGCGGTGATGCAGGCTCATCGCCTCGGACTCGGACGACCCGGCGCGCTCCGCCTGCGCCCGGATGGAGTGGGCGACCTTGCCCGCCATCGCACCCGCTTCGGTCCGGGCTTCCCACATCGGCTTGCCGATCTCGTCTGAAATGGCGCGGGCGATCTCCTCCTTGCGCGCAGTCACGGCCTCCGCCCAGCGCTCCATCATGGCGATGCGCTCTGTCAGGGGTGTCAGGGAGAAGGTGTGGAAGGCGTCGCGTGCATGCGCGACGGCGGTCCGTACCGTATCCGCCGAGGCGGCTTCGCCCTCCCAGACAGGCGCGCCGGTGATCGGGTTCGTGCTTTTCATATCGACATGAGCTTCTTGATGGCGGGGCCGTCCATGCGGCCATCCGCCAGGCGGTTGAGGATGAGCGCGGACAGGCCCGCCCGTTCGGACAGGCTATCCACGACCATGAATTCGTCCGCTGAATGAATGCGCCCGCCCCGGACACCCAGCGTGTCGATATTGGGCGTCCCGGCGGCGAAGACGTTGTTGCCTTCGCATACACCGCCTGTGTCCTTGAAGGATAGCTCCAGCCCGATGCCGAGGGCCGTCTCGCGCACCTCGCCGATAAGGCGGTCCTGGGCCGCATTGCGCGGCTTGGGCGGGCGGTAGAAGCCGCCATGGACGTGCGCTGTTATGCCGTCGCGTTTCAGCACTTCTGCCAGCGCGGCCTTGATCTGCGCTTCCGCCCATTCGGCGGCCTCCGGGTCCGGCGCGCGGGAGCCGAGGCGCAGCACCGCATTGTCCGGGACGATATTGACGGCCGCGCCGCCGTCGATCTTGCCGACATTGAAGACCACGCCCTCGCGCTCGCCCATCATGGCTTCGACCTTGAGCGCCATCTCGCAAGCGGCCCATACGGCCGAGCGGCCCTTCTCCGGCTCGCGACCCGCATGGGCGGAGCGGCCCCGGAAGACGATGTCCCAGATGCCGGAGCCCTTGCGCGCGCCCGCCAGCGAGCCGTCCTCCATTGCGGGTTCGAACGTCAGCCCGACATGGGCGCGGGTCGCCGCCTCGCGCAGGAAAGGATCGGAAGCGAAGTTGCCCGTTTCCTCATCCGGCGTCAGGATGACCGTATAGCCCAGGCCGTTCGTCCGTCCATAAGCCTCGAACGCTTTCAGCGCCTCGATCATGACGGTGATGCCGCCCTTCATGTCCGCCAGGCCCGGGCCGTTCAGCTTGCCGTCGCCCATCTCCGTAACGTCCGTGAACGTGCCGGGCGGGAAAACCGTGTCGTAGTGTCCGGTCAGCACGACCTGCACGGCCGCCTCGGGGCGCTGGACGGCGCGCAGCACCGGGCCTGTGTCGAACGCGTCAACCTCGCCCTTGGCGTCGATGGTCTCGATGGGCGGGGTGTCGACGATCTCCACGACGGCGCCCGTTTCGCGCAGCGCGTCGGCGATGCGGGGGGCGAGGTTGCGCAGCCCGTCCGCGTTCCAGCTGCCCGTATTGGTTTTCGCCCAGCCGACCACCCGGTCGAGCATGGCGTCCTGCCGCGTCGCCAGATGGTCCAGCGCGGCCCGGTCGGCGTCGTTCAGGTCGGAGAGGGTCATGCAGCGGCTTTCTGGAAATCGTAAAGGTCCGGCAGGTCGAGCGCCCGGCTCAGCGCGTCGAGCGCCGCGCGGCTCTCCGACAGGAAGGCCGGATCGGCAATGTCGTCCAACGTCAACCGGTCGCGATAATGGTTGGAGACCACGTCGCGCAGGGTCGCGATCTTCTCCCGCGTCATGACGACGCCGGGATGTATGGCCGCCATGGCTGCGTCGCTCAGGACGACGCGCAGGCGCAGGCAGGCGGGCCCGCCGCCATTGCTCATGGATTGACGCAGATCGAGATAGTGCGCGTCCCGGATCACGCCCTCGTTCAGCAGCCGGTCCACATAGGCCTTGGCACTGGGAGTTTCTTCCGTCTCGGTCGGCAGGATCATGGCCATGCCGTCGTCTGGAAGGCTCACCAGCTGCGAGTTGAAGACATAGGACGAGATCGCGTCGCCCATCGACATGCCGGCCCGGGCGAAACGCGGTGCGAAGCCCAATGGTTCGCAAGCCTTGGCGAGCGCGGTCTCCATGCCGGCCGGATCCTGGAAGGCGAGCGCGTGGTAGAGCATCACATCCTCGTTCACCACGCAGACGACATCGTTGTGGAACGCACCCGCATCGATGGCAGCCGGGTTTTGGCGCTGGAAACGCGCTCCTCCTCTTTCCGGAGACAGGCCGTGGCGGCTGGCGAGCGCGTGGACGGACTCCAGCGTCTGGCGTGCCGGGAAGGCCGGATCGTCGGAGGCCGGATTCAGTGCCGCGCGGCCATAGACGAAGACTTCCAGGCCGGGCGCGCCGTGGCTCCGGCACAGACGATTGTGGTTGGCCGCGCCCTCGTCGCCCAGCATGGGGTTCATGGGAAGCGCGTCGTGGACAGCGAAATGGGTTTCGTCGGCGAAGATGCGGCGCAGGATGCGCGTGGTCAGCCCGTGTTCCAGCGCGCGGTGCGGCATGGAGATCAGGTTGGCAGGCGTGAAATGCACCCGGCCGTCCGCCGTGTCCGGCGCGGGCGATACGGTCGCCGCATTGGCCGTCCACATGGAGGAGGCGGAACTGACATTGGCCAGCAGCGCCGGATTGGCCTTGTGAGCGGCCTGCACGATCTGCGCGTCCGTGCCGGAGAAGCCCAGTGCGCGCAGCACTTGCGTCCGCGGACCATCATGGGGCGGGATCACGCCTTGGGGCAGGCCCAGATCGATCAGCCGCTCCATCTTGTTGAGACCTTGCAGAGCGGCGGCCCGCGGATTGGACACGCGGCCCTTGTGGGCGGCCGATGCGATATTGCCCCGGCTCAGCCCCGCATAGTTGTGGGTCGGCCCGACCAGCCCGTCGAAATTCATCTCGCGCATCGGATCCGCCGCCATGGCCTCAGCCCCTGTCCTCGGCCAGGGCGAGACGTTCCGCGCCGAAGGCCCGCACGCCTTCGGCCAGCGTGCCGGCCTGGACGTCGCCCATCGTCAGCGTGGCCAGAAAGTCCGCGCCTTCGCCCTTATAGGCAAGCACGCGCTGCGTGCCGATGCCGTGGAAGGAAACGGTGCGGGCGGTCTGCGCGATCAGCGTCTGATCCACCCGGCACTGTATGGCCGGACCGCCGTCGAAGATGTCGCACAGCTCCGTCTCCTCGAAGCCCGCGCCGAACAGAAGGTTCATGGCCCCGCGCGACACGTCGTGCGGGCGGCCCACGCAGATGCGGGCCGCATCCGGCAAGAGGTTCATCAGGATGGGCAGGGAGGGCAGCAGCTCCATGATGAAGCGCCCGTCGCTCGCCGACAGCCGGTCGGCCACGTCGAAATCGGTGTCGATGAACTTGCTGGTCAGGTGTGTCCAGAACGGGCTGACGCCCGCTTCGTCCACCCAGCCGCGAATGTCGGCCATCAGCTTGCCGTCGAACATGTCGCGGTGGCTGTCCACGAAGCAGAGCCGGCCCAGCGATAGGAGGCGCGCCACGCCCTTGCCGCGCCCTTCCGGGGCGAGATAGATGGAGGCCAGTTCGCTCCAGCCGTCGAAATCGGTGGTGAGTTGCAGGGTCTCGTACTCGGTGCGAAGGTCGAGCTGAGAGGAGCGCCGGGCATGGCGCGAGCGCTTGAACGAATAGAAGGGCCGCTCCAGGCCCAGCTTCGGGATGATGCCGGAAATTCCCATGACCCGGCCGTCCCGCTCTACGACGAACAATAGCCGGTTGGCTGTCTCGTCTCCAGCAAGGAAGGCCTGGCAAGCGGCGATATAGTCGTCCACCCGGTCGCGCGTGCGCGGCACGGTCGTCAGCCCGATCTCGGCGCGGCTCGTGAACTGAGTGATGGCTTCGGCGTCGTCGGGCGTCGCCAGGCGGAAGATGTCCAAGGCGGTGATCTCGTCGCTTGCGTCTCCGCGAGCCGGTCCGGTGAGGCACAGCAGTCGGTCGGGACGTGTTCAACCTAGCGGGCGGCGATGACGGTTTCAAGCATGGCGGGAAAAGAGATGGGCTCTGGCGGTCAGCGTGATGGCAATCACAGCGCGATGGGCACGGCAGGATATGTGCAGAACGATAAGCACAGCCTATGAAGCTCATTGAGGGTTTGGATTTCCGGGAAGTGCGACATTTTGGCATGATGGCGGTATCGGTGACACGACAAGCCGGATGTCGTCCCGTCCAGGAGTCCGCCATGCGTCAGTTCAGCAACATCCTCTACGTCGTCCCGGACGAGGACCCGCAGGCGGGGCTGGATCGCGCCGTGTCCCTGGCCCAGGCGGATGGCGCCGTGCTGACGCTGGTCTCGGTCGTTGAGACGATGGTCAGCGCGGCGTCCGCGGGCCGCTTCCACGACGAATTGGCCGAAGCCTTCGAGGCGTTGCGCCGCAAACGGCTGGAGCGTCTGCGAGAGCTTGCGGCCGGCGTTAAGGGCTCAGTGGAGACGGTCTGCGAGGTGATGGATGGTTTGGCCTATTTAAAGGTGATAAAACGGGTCCAGCTCTACAAGCACGATCTGGTCGTCGCCCACACGGCAGGGCACGGAGGGCCGATGGCGCGCCTGTTCGTCAGCGAGGAGATGCAGCTGCTGCGCAAATGCCCGTGCCCGGTCCTGCTGCTGAAACCGCTTCATCAGAACGGTTTCGATCGCATCGTGGCCACTGTCGATTTCGATCATCAGGACGATCCGGATGGCCGGGCCGTCAAGACGGCTCTGAATGCTGATATCGTCGATCTCGCCGCGACCCTGGCCGAACAGGACCGCGCGAAACTGGATGTGCTCAACATCTTCACCGTTCCGGGCGAGGCGTCCATGGTCGCGGGCTGGATCCCGATGACACCCGAAAATCTGTCCGACTATGCGAAGCGGTGCCGCGGCGAGGCGGAAACGCAGCTCCAGGCCGTGGTGAAGGACAGCCGCGACCGCACGGGTCTCGACGTGCTGAACGGAGAGGATGTGACAACGCATATCGTCAAGGGCCGTCCCCGGGTGGAAATCCCCCACTTCGTGCGCGAGCATGAGGCTGACCTCGTCGTGATGGGGACGGTCGGACGTGTGGGCGTGCCCGGCTTCCTGATCGGCAATACGGCGGAGACGATTCTGACTTCGATCGACTGTTCGGTGTTGGCCCTCAAGCCTCATGGCTTCGAAAGTCCGGTGACGGTGGATTAAAGGGCCTTCGGTACTTTTCTTCCGTCGGCTGGCACCTCCGGCGCATCGCGATTTTTGATGTCCCCAATCAAAAGTTCCGCCAGAGGGCGGATTGCGATGCGCGTACCGGTGGTCGGGCTCGAACCGACACGCTCCAGGAGCACGGGATTTTGAATCCCGCGTGTCTACCAATTCCACCACACCGGCACGCGGGAACGCGCTTTAAGGCCCGGTGCGGGCGGGTCAACGCCCAAGGTCACTCAATGCCGGATTCGGTCCCAGGCTTTTCAGCATCCATCGCTGTACCAAACCTGCCGATAATCGGCGCAAAACCGTAACGGTCGAAGGTGCCCCGCCGTGCCGTGTCATCATCCGGCCCCGTAAGATAGGCTGCGCCGCTCCCCGATAAGACGCGACTTGGCGTGACACCGCGCAGCACGTGCTCGACCCGGCGCGCCACGGCGTCGCCGCTGTCGATCCAAGTGACCGGGTAGGGCGCGGCCGCGGCCAGCGCATCGGTCAGCAGCGGAAAATGCGTGCAGGCCAGGACCACCGCGTCGATCGGCTCGCCCGCAAAGAGCGGGGCGATCTCCGATCCGATCACGGCCATGTCCAGGCTCCTTCCACGCAACCGCCGCTCCGCCTGTTCCACTAGGGCAACCGACCCTTGCAGCCGCACCTCGCACCCGTCTGCATAGTCTTCGATCAGTCCGTCGACATAATCGCGCTGCACGGTCCCCGGCGTGCCCAGGACGCCGATCCGCCGCAGGGCCGATCTGGCCGCGGCCGGCTTGATCGCGGGCACGACGCCCACGACCGGAACGTCCAGCGCCGCACGGATGGCGGGCAGCGCCGTGGTCGAGGCCGTGTTGCAGGCGATGACGACGATGTCCGGATCAAGCCTGTTGTAGAGGCTCTCAAGCAATGCGGGAATGCGCGCGCGCAAGACGGCTTCGGGTTTGTCGCCATAGGGGCGGAACGCATCATCGGCGAGGTAGCTCTGGACCAGATCGGGCATGCGGGTCCGCATAGCCCCGCTGACAGACAGGCCGCCCACACCCGAATCGAAGACGAGCGCATGATGATGCCGGCCCGGTTCAATCGGCACGGGCGCGCAGTCGTATTGGAAGGGAGTGCCGGGTCATTGGACGGCCTTGCAAGCGAAAGAGGTTTCTTTTGCGGCAATGGTTCCGTAGCGCAAGGGCATGCGCGAACGGGGCGACATGAGCGACGGGCTGGAGACCCACAGCGCGTGGCTTGGGGTCCCGTGGACGGTCTGGGCCGCAGCCGCGTTGGCGATGCTGCTCGTCTTCCGGGTGGCGCTGCTTCTGCTCAATCCGCTCGGCCTGCACGGCGACGAGGCGCAATACTGGGCTTGGGCGCAGGACCCGGCCTTCGGATATTACAGCAAGCCGCCGCTGATCGCGTGGATCATCGCGGCCACGACCGCCCTGTTCGGCGACGCGACTTGGGCGGTGCGGCTGGCCTCGCCCGTGATGCACACGGCGACGGCCGTGATCGTGTTCGCGACGGCGCGCCGTCTCTACGGCGTGGAGGCCGGATTGTTCGCCGGGGCGGCTTACGCGCTCATGCCGGGCGTGGCGCTGTCATCGGCCCTGATCAGCACGGATGCAGCGCTGCTCCTGTTCGTGGCGCTGTTCGTTCATGCCTGGGTGCGGCTGAGGGAACGCGCCTCCTTGGGCTGGGCGCTGACATTGGGCGCCGCGTTGGGGCTCGGCCTTCTGGCGAAATATGCAATGGTCTACGTCTTGCCGGCCTTTGCGCTGGCGGTGCTGCTCGATGCGCCGACCCGGCGCGCGATCCTGGGCATATTGGGCGCGGCCGCTGCGCTCCTTGCCGGGGCCATCGTCGCGCCCAATCTGGCATGGAATGCGCGCAACGATTTCGCAACGCTGGTCCATACGGGCGACAATGCGAATCTGCAGGACGGCGCGTCGCTGCGTCCCGCGGAGCTGGGCGAGTTCTGGCTCGGCCAGTTCGGCGTGTTCGGCCCGCTCGCCTTCGCGATGCTGCTGGTCGCGCTCTGGGCGGCGTTACGCGCCGTGCGGACGGACCGGTACGGGTTCACGTTCTGGCTGGTCGTACTCGTCGCGACGCCCCTGCTGGTGATCTCCGTCCAAGCCCTGATCAGCCGCGCCAATGCCAACTGGGCCGCCGCCGCCTATGCCAGCGCGCCCGTGCTACTGGCGGGCTGGGCCGCCTCAAGGCGTGTGCGCCGCCGCTGGCTGATGGGCGCGCTCGCGCTCAACGGGCTGATCTGCACCGTGCCGGGCCTCGTCATGACGTCGCCCGCTCTGACCGACCGGCTCGGCTTCTCCAATGCGGTGAAACGGCTGCGCGGCTGGCCGGAGACGGTCGCGGCGATCGAGACGGCCTTCGCCGCGGGCGACTACGAGGCGGTGGCCGTGGACAACCGCCTGCTCTTCTACGACCTCACCTATTACGGCCTGGAGGAGACGGCCCCACTCTTCATGTGGCGGTTCGAGCCACGGCTGAACAGCCATGCGGAGATGACCCGCCCGCTGCCCGAGAATGATCGCCGGGTTCTGCTCGTCTCCTATTTCGAGACCTACGCGCCCTATTTCGAGCGCGACTTCGAGCGGATCGAGCGGCTCGGCACAATCGAGATCGCGCTGGGCGGCGGACAGGTGCGGCGGCTATCCACCTACGCCGCGTCCGGCTATCGCGGCCCGGTCTTCAGGGATGATTGAGCCTTATTTCCCGCCATGCGCCGCGTCGCCCCACAGGCGCTTCAGGCGCGCATCGCGGCGGCATCCTGCCCGGTAGGCGCGGTAACGGATCGGGTTCTTCTTGTAATAATCCTGATGATAGTCTTCCGCGTCGTAGAAAGTCACTGCATCCAGCACGGGGGTGACGATGTCTTCGTCGAACGGCTTGGTTTCCAGCAGCCGGTCGAGACTAGCGTCCGCGTCGGCGCGCTGTTCCGGCGTGGCGAAGACGGCCGTGCGGTAGGAAGAGCCCTTGTCGCAGAACTGCCCGTCCGGATCGGTCGGATCCACGGTCGTCCAATAGAAGTCGACCAATTCGCGGTAGCTCACCACGCTGGGATCATACAGGACTTCCGCCGCCTCGTAATGGCCGGTCTCCGTATAGCTGACCGTCTTGTAGTCCGGATCGTCCAGCGTCCCGCCCGTATAGCCGGACGTGACGTCCACCACGCCGTCCAGCGCCTCGAAGTCCTTCTCCACGCACCAGAAGCAGCCGCCTGCAAAGATCGCGGTCGCCAAGCCCTCGGGCGCGTCGGGCATGTAGGGCGCCAGCGGTCCGGACACGGCGGACGCCACCATGGTCTTGGGTTCGGCGCGGGGTTCGGTCGTCTCACCTTCGCTCTGCACCCGCGACGGGGCTTCCGCGCAGGCGGATAGGAGTGCCGTAGAGGACAGACAGAGGGCGGCGAAGGCGGCGAGGAGGGCGGAATGTTTCATGCAGGTACTATGGAAAGGGCGGGGGGCTTGTTCCAATGAAGTTGCGGTGAGGTTCAGGTGATGGGCGCAGGCTCACGCCGCTTCGCGCGCCTCCTTGTAGGCGCCCAGCACGCGTTCGCGCGCCTGTTTGTGGTCCACGATGGGCTCCGGATAGTCGCGGCCCAGTTCGACCCCGGCCTTGTCCAGCGTCTCTTTGGGCGCGGTCCAGGGCTGGTGGATATAGCGGTTGGGCAGCTTGGCGATTTCCGGCACCCAGCGGCGCACATAGTCGCCCTTGGGGTCGAACTTCTCGCCCTGGCCGAACGGGTTGAAGACCCGGAAATATGGCGCGGCGTCCGCGCCCGTGCCCGCCACCCACTGCCAGGAGGCGGCGTTGGCGGCCAGGTCGGCCTCTAGCAGCGTGTCCCAGAACCAGCCCTCGCCGTCGCGCCAGTCGATCATCAGGTGCTTGATGAGGAAACTGGCCACGACCATGCGCACCCGGTTGTGCATCCAGCCCGTCTCCCAGAGCTGGCGCATACCGGCATCCACGAAGGGGTAGCCGGTCTTGCCCTTGGTCCACGCCTCGAACACCTGTTCGTCATGGTCCCACGCCATGGCGTCATAGCCGTCGGCGAAATTTTCGGTCGCCAGCGTCGGATTGTAGTAGAGCAGCGTGTAGGAAAATTCGCGCCATCCGATTTCGGACAGGAATTTGCGCGACGTGAACTCATTGTCCTTGCAGGCGTCCCAGACCATGCGCGGACTGATCTCGCCGTGGGCAAGGTGGGGCGAGAGCTTCGACGTGAGGTCGAGGTCGGGTCGGTCGCGCCCTTCCGCATAGTCCTCGATGGGACCGGCCAGGAAGTCGTCCAGGCGTGTCTTCGCGCCCCCCTCTCCGGGTGTATGGTAGACCATCATCTTGGACCCCCAGTCCGGTTTCGTCGGCAGGAGGGTCCAGTCGTCCAAATCGTCGGTTCCGACATTGCCGCCGACGCAATCGAGGCTTTCCGGTGCGGGGAGCGGCTCTCCGACCTCCATTGTCTCCTTGGCAGCGCGCCAGAAGGGGGTGAAGACGCGGTACGGCCCGCCCGATTTTGTCTCCACTTCCCATGGCTCGACCAGCAGGTTGCCCTTGAAACTCTCCGCGTGGATGCCCCGCTCGGTCAGGCTCTCCTTGATGGCGGCGTCGCGGTTGCGGTCGGGCGCGTGGTAGCGGCGGTTCCAGAACACGGCACCCGCGCCCGTCTCCTCCACCAGCGCGTCGATCACGCCAGCCGCTGGTCCCTTGCGCAGGACAAGCCGCCCGCCCCGGCTCTCAATGTCTTTCTTAAATGCCGCCAGGGAGTGATGAAGCCAGACGGCCCGCGCTCCGCCCGGCACCCGGTCGGCGTCGTCCTCCAGCACGAAGAGCAGCACCATCGGCGCCCCGCGTTCCACGGCGGCGTACAGAGCCGGATGGTCGGACAGGCGGCGGTCATTGCGGAACCAGACGATGGAGGGGGCTTGATCGGTCATGCACTGGATACGGCTATGGGGGCGGCTTTGTTTCCAATTTGGGGGAGAGGGGGTCTTGTCCGCCTTCGTTCGTGACGTCTTCCGTCCGCTTGGATTGGGTGTGTCGCGCCGCCGCTTTGGTGCAAAGCCCTGCCCGGGGGCGTGGAAACGTACGGGGCGGATCAGAGAAACGCGGTCGTCGGCTTCAAATCCGGGCTTTTGTCTGCGTGCAAGACAACAGTATTTTTTCGTCTGCCGTCCCCGGCATTTATTGCCGGGGTCTGGTGGATGGCTTGTTCACAAGCCGTGTCTTGTGAGGAACTGAGATGACAGGCCTCGGCAATAAATGCCGGGGACAGCGGTGCTGTTGTGTGTTGGATTTGTTCGACGACCAAGACCCGCGCTTTCGTCCTACCAAACGACGGCTCGATAAATCGGGGGCGGCATTTCATTGGTCAATAGCCGTATTCGCTGTAACCGGTGTCGTTGACGGCTGAGCCGACCCGCGGCACCACCGTTCCGCCGGATCGCCAGCCTCCGCAATCGCCAAAGGCAACGTCGAAATGACGAGTTTCGACGACAGGCGCACACATGTTCCGGTCTCCCATGGGCGTTGGGCCGAATAGCTGCGAA
This sequence comes from Pseudomonadota bacterium, assembly GCA_039033275.1. Classification (GTDB taxonomy): domain Bacteria; phylum Pseudomonadota; class Alphaproteobacteria; order Caulobacterales; family Maricaulaceae; genus Litorimonas. The sequence goes on from JBCCCX010000001.1 coordinate 29,609, forward strand.
ACGCGTCGGACGCGAGGACTTTTACGCCCTTCCACGCTCCGTCCCAGCGCGTTATGGGGCGCGCGCAATTCTTCAAAGGCGCGTCATCCATGTCTTCACCCAAAAAAGTCGTCCTCGCCTATTCGGGCGGTCTGGACACGTCGATCATCCTGAAATGGCTGCAAGAGGAGAAGGGCTGCGAGGTCGTGACCTTCACCGCCGATCTGGGCCAGGGCGAGGAGTTGGAACCCGCGCGGCAGAAGGCGCTGGATGCGGGCGTAAAGCCCGAGAACATCTACATCGACGATCTGCGCGAGGAATTCGTGGCAGACTTCGTCTATCCGATGATGCGCGCCAACACGGTCTATGAGGGGCTCTACCTGCTCGGCACGTCCATCGCCCGGCCGCTCATCTCCAAGCGCCAGATCGAAATCGCCCACGAAGTCGGCGCGGACGCGGTCTGTCACGGCGCGACCGGAAAGGGCAACGACCAGGTCCGGTTCGAGCTGGGCTATTACGCGCTCGACCCGGACATCACCGTGATCGCCCCGTGGCGCGAATGGGATCTGCAGTCGCGCGAGAAGCTGCTGGAATATGCGGAGGCGCACGGAATCGAGATCGCCAAGGACAAGCGCGGCGAAGCGCCGTTCTCGGTGGATGCGAATCTGCTGCACACCAGCTCGGAAGGAAAGGTGCTGGAGGACCCGAACGACGACGCGCCGGAATATGTCTATCAACGCACGGTCAGCCCCGAAGACGCGCCGGACAAGGCCACGGTCATCGAAATCGGGTTCGAGCGCGGCGACGCCGTGTCGATCGACGGCGAAGCGATGAGTCCCGCGACCCTGCTGACCAGGCTCAACGAGTTGGGCGGGGCCAATGGCATCGGCCGCCTTGACCTGCTGGAGAACCGGTTCGTCGGCATGAAGAGCCGCGGTGTCTACGAGACGCCCGGCGGGACGATCCTGCTCATGGCGCATCGGGGCATTGAACAGATCACGCTGGACAAGGGCGCGGCGCATCTGAAGGACGAGCTGATGCCGCGCTATGCGGAGCTGATCTATAACGGTTTCTGGTTTTCGCCCGAGCGCGAGATGCTCCAGGCCGCGATCGACAACTCCCAGGCGCTGGTCACGGGTACGGTGCGGCTGAAGCTCTACAAGGGAAACGTGGACGTGGTCGGCCGCGCCAGCCCTCACTCCCTCTACTCGCAGGAACACGTCACCTTCGAAGAAGACGATGTCTACGACCAGGCCGACGCGGAAGGCTTCATCAAGATCAACGCGCTGCGTTTGAGACTGCTGGCCGCCCGCGACCGGAAGGCGGGGATGAACCGCTAAGGGGGCTTTCGCTCAATCCGGCGTCTCCAGCCCTTCGACACGGTCGAGGAAGGCGACGCCGGTGCTGTCCGGGTCGTCCTCGGCGGGAGTCGCCGCAGGCGTTGTCGGAGCCATGAGAGGCGGGGCGGCGTAGCTGTAATCCGGCACGGGCGTGGCTGCGCGGAAAATCTGTCCCAGCAGGAGCACGACCGTCGCGCCGCTCAGCAGGCCAAGCAGAAAAGCCTTGCGCGTCGCTTGACCCGTCGAAGGCTTGGGCGCGGTTGCGGTCGTTTCCTGTGCTGAGGTGCCAGAACCGCGCCGACGCAGCCGTGCGAACAGGCCGCCCTTTTGCGGACCCGTGTCATCGCTCTGCATGTGCGGCGCGCCGGCCTGCGCGGGCTCCGCCCATCCGGGCTGGGCTGCGGGCGCCGCAACGGTCGGCGCGACGGTGGAGGGATGCGAGGCGTGTCTCGGATAGGGCGGCGGAGCCGCTGCAGGCTGGGCGACGGCGTTGCGGGGATCGAAGCGCGGCGGAGCGGGCGCATGGCCCGATGAGGGATGCGGGGCATGTGGGTAGGAGTTGGCAAAAGGCTGCGCCTGGGCATGGGTCTGAGAATGGGCGTGAGCAGGCGCGGTCATCGGGAACTGGCCGGGATGGGGCGCGGGCGGGCGGTAGGGCTCGGGCGCCCAGCTCTGCTCAGGCCGCCGGGTCTGCGCTGGTGTATCGGTCGGCTGGGGCACGAAGGGCGGCGGGGCGGGGTCGGTCATGGTCCGGGCTCTCGGGTCCTTCAGGCGATATCGCCGCGGGCCGTCACGGGTGACGCGGGCGATGGGTTGTGCATGGCCGGGGTCCCTAGCACCAACGCTCTAAGAGCCTGTTAAGGCGCGCGCGATAGCGGGTATCCGCAACTCAGGGCGGCATGGTTTTTCCGCCGGAAGAGGGTTTTTTGGCAGGGACAGGGCGCGGGCTCCGCGCTATGGCGCTCGGAAAAGACGTCGATACGGACGGTGGGGAAAAGTGCGCCGTTCCCGCAACCGCGGCATGACCCGCAAGGAGGCCCGTCATGGCCAAGCATCGCAACCCCCAAGCCCATACCGGGGAATTGGGCTTCCGCGAATCGGTCGAACTCATGTTCAACCGCGCCGCCAGCTTCATGGATCTTTCGCCCGCCCTGATCGAGAAGATCCGGGTCTGCAACGCGACCTATATCGTGCGTTTCGGGGTCAAACTCCGCGGTGAGATCAAGACCTTTGTCGGCTACCGCAGCGTCCATTCCGAGCACCGCGAGCCGGTCAAGGGCGGCATCCGCTATTCCTCCCACGTCAACCAGGACGAAGTGGAGGCGCTGGCCGCGCTGATGACCTATAAATGCGCGCTGGTCGAAGTGCCGTTCGGCGGCTCCAAAGGGGGCTTGTGCATCAATCCCAACGATTGGAACGAAGAAGAGCTGGAGCGCATCACGCGGCGCTTCACGTTCGAACTCTCGCGCCGCGACCTGATCCATCCGTCGCTCAACGTGCCTGCCCCCGACATGGGGACGGGCGAGCGCGAGATGAGCTGGATGATGGACGAGTACCGCCGCCTGCATAACGACAATATCGACAACCGGGCCTGCGTCACCGGCAAGCCCGTCCATCTGGGCGGGATCGAGGGCCGGGTCGAAGCCACGGGCCGGGGCGTGCAATATGCGCTGCAGGAATTCTTCCGCCACCCGGAGGACGTGGAAGCGACCGGCCTGCGCGGCGATCTGGAAGACAAGACCGTGGTCGTGCAGGGCCTCGGCAATGTGGGCTACCATGCGGCCAAGTTCGTGTCCGAGGAGGACAAGGCGAAGGTCACGGCCGTGATCGAGCGCGAGGGCGTCATCCGCAACCCGGACGGGCTGGACATCGAAGCGCTGAAGATGCACCTGATGGCGGGCCGCCCGCTGGCTGAATTCGAAGGCGGCGAGTTCGACGAAGACGGCCGCACTGCGCTGACCGATCCGTGCGACATCCTGATCCCGGCCGCGCTGGAAGGCCAGATCAACCTCGACAACGCCTACAAGGTCCGCGCCAAGCTGATCATCGAGGCCGCCAACGGCCCCGTCACGGCCAAGGCGGACAAGATCCTGCGCGACCGCGGCGTGACCATCATCCCGGACATGTACGCCAATGCGGGCGGCGTGACCGTGTCGTACTTCGAATGGGTCAAGAACATCAGCCACATCCGCTTCGGCCGGATGCAGCGCCGCAACGAAGAAGCCCGCAACCGCCACCTGATCGAGGCGCTGGAAAAGAACGGAATCACCTTCTCCGACGAATTCAAGACGGAATTCATGGACGGCGCGGACGAACTCGACCTCGTCCGGGCCGGCCTGGACGACACGATGCGCCTCGCCTACCAGAACATCCGCGCCGCATTAAAGGAAAAGCCGGAGCTCGAAGACCTGCGCACGGCGGCCTTCTACGTGGCGATCAGCGACATCGCGCTGCATTATCAGAGCATCGGGCTCTGATAGTGTCCGAAGGGCTGTAAACCTTGCCGCGCGCATACCGTTGACGGCCGTTATGCGGCTTCATAGAGGTCCGTGGACACAGTTTCCGAAAGACCCCAGACCATGACACGATCCGAAACGCCGCGTCTCCGCTTCGCCCTCGCCCTCCTGGCTGGAACGGCCATGCTTGCGTCCTGCCAGCCCGATACGGATGCGCCCGAAGTGCAAGTCGAGTCCGAAACCGTCGCGGCGGCGGACACGGTTCAGGACACGGCGTCGACCGCACCCAGGGCGACCATCAGCTCGTCCGAGGACGTGCCGCGCTTTTCCTACGACATCGATATGTTGCCGTCGGAGCTGCTGACAAGCGACGCTTTGCTCACCGATTACGGCCCGCGTCTGCGCACCGATATCGAATCCGTTCTGGCCGACTACGACATCTCCGATCCGGCGACCGAGTCGGGCCTGATAAATACGCTGGTTGCGCTCGACCTGCTGGCTGGGGACAATGAATCCGTGTTGGAGCGCCTGGACCGCAGAACGGAACTGGCCGAAAAGCCGGCCGAGAAATACACGACCGGACTGTTTTCGGGCACGATGGCCGAAGCCGCCCGGTCCGGCCGCACGGTCGAAGCCGTGATGACGGAAAAGCTGGACGCCATGCCGTTTGCCGTCGTCCAGGAAGACATTGAAGGCGCCAAGGGCCAGTTGGAGATCTACAGCGAGAACCTGCTCAAGGGGATCGTCCAGAGCCGGTTCGATGATGGCGCGGTGGAACGCGGCACGATCAGCAATGAAATCCTCTCCACCTTGGTCAATATCCGCTACCAGCTCGACCACGTCATTCCAAACAAGGCCGGCCTGATCGCGCCCATGACCGCCTATATCGACGCCAACGCCGTGGAGCGCCCCGACATCTGGGCGGACCGGGACGTCTCGTTGGACGGACGCGAAGGCCTGTCCGAGGTCATCGTGGTGGCGTGGGACAGCGGCGTGGACGTGCCGCTCTTCGAAGGCCAGCTCTGGTCCAACCCTGACGAAACCCTCAATGGAGAAGATGAGGACGGCAACGGTTTTGTCGATGACGTCCACGGCATCGCCTTCGATTTGAAGGGCAACCGGATTAGCGAACTGCTCCATCCCTTGGATGCGATGAACGCACCCGAGGCGGACGTTCGGGCGAACGTGAAAGGGTGGCTGGATGTGTCGTCCAATATCAACTCGGCCGAAGCGTCGGCCTTGCGGGAGACGCTGGGCGCGCTGGAGCCCGAAAATGTGCAGCCTTTCCTCGAAGACCTGAACCTCTACGGCAACATATCGCATGGCACGCATGTGGCCGGGATCATGCTGGAGGGCAATCCGGCGACACGTCTGATGACGGCGCGCCTGACCTTCGACTACAAGTCCAAGCCCGACGCAATTCTTGAAGACGATGCCGAGAAACTCTCCGCAATGATGCGGGACACGGTTGATTATTTCAAAGCCAATGGGGCCCGCGTGGTCAACATGTCCTGGGGCTTCACCCCGGAAGACATCGAAGCCACGTTGGAGGTCAACAATATCGAGACGGACGCCGATGCCCGCCGGGAACGCGCCTACCGCATCTTCGACATCGCCAAGGAAGGGCTGGAGGATGCGATCCTGGGCGCGCCCGACATCCTTTTCGTGGCCGCTGCCGGGAATAGCGACGGCGATGCGTCCTTCTCGAACATGCTGCCGTCCGGCATCGTGGCCGATAACATGGTCACGGTCGGCGCGGTCGATCAGGCCGGGGACGAAACGGGCTTTACTAGCTACGGTCCGACTGTCGTGCTGCACGCCAACGGCTACGAGGTCGTAAGCGAGGTTCCGGGCGGGCAGGAAATGGCCTTTTCCGGCACGTCAATGGCCGCGCCCAATGCGGCGAACCTGGCCGGTAAGATCCTGGCGATCGATCCGGAACTGAGCGTCGCGGACATGATCGCCATCATGCGCGATACGGCGGAAACGACCGAGGACGGCCGCCGCTTCCTGATCCACCCGGCCAATGCGGTGGCGCGCGTCTCGGCGGGGTAGTGCTTTCAGGTGCGGTCCGGCCTTGCGTCAGCCGCGCTCCAATCTCTCCAACCAAGCCTTGTAGCGCTTCGTCTGCACCGCTTGGTTCTTCTGCTGCACCAGGCTCGCCAGCACGGGGTTGATCTTCGCCTTGGGCGCCTCTCCCCGGCTCATGCGGCGCAGGTTGGCCTTGGCCAGGGCCATGTTGGCGAGGCTGCGCAGGGCCGGGTTCTTCCAGCGCACCGTCTGGACGGGGCCGGACACGTCTTCGCCCGCCTTCCAGCGGTTCGGCAGGTTCGGTGTGATGATGAGCGCACGGGCCAGTCCGGCCAGTTCCACGCCCGGCGTGGCCAGCACGCGCTCCACCGTGTCGCGCCGCGTGATGCCGCCCGTCACCATGAGCGGCATCGTCGCGGCAGCGGCGATGTCTTCGGCGAACTCCAGGAAGTAGGCTTCGCGCGTGATGGTGCTTTGTGAAATGCGGCCGTCCTGGCTGTCGCCCATCATGGCGGCGGCGGACTCGTAAGTGCCGCCGCTCACTTCCACGAAATCGACAGCTTCCGCGCCGAGCCATTCCACGACCCGGGCGGCGTCCGCCACGTCGAAGCCGCCTTTCTGGAAATCAGCCGAATTGAGTTTCACGCCTATCACGAAGTCCGGCCCTGTGCGGTCCCGCACGCTGCGCACGATGTCCAGCAGCAGGCGGGCGCGGTTTTCCAGCGCCCCGCCCCAGGCATCACTGCGGCGGTTGGTCAGCGGCGACAGGAATTGCGCCAGCAGGTAGCCATGCGCGGCGTGGATCTCCACCCCGTCGAAGCCGCAGCCCTTGGCCGCAACGGCGGTTTCCGCAAAGCGGCGGATGATGCCGCGGATCTCGTCTTCGGTCAGGGCGCGGGCCGGGGCGAACAGTTTGGAGAGGGTCTCGCTGCCCATGTCGAGGCGCGTGTCCGATGCGCTGACGGCCTCCACCCCTTGCGCGGCATAGAGCTGGCGTCCGGGATGGCTGATCTGCATGATCAGGGTCGCCCCGCCGCGCTTGCCGGCCGCCGCCCAGCGCTCGAACCGGTCTCGCACCGTGTCGTCGTCCAGCGTGCCCTCGCGAAGCACGACCGCGCCCGGTCCCGTCAGGGCGCGTTCGTCCACCATGACTTTGCCGGGGATCAGCATCCCCGCCCCGCCATCCGCCCAAGCGCCATACAGATTGGTCAGCCGCTCGCCCGGGACCTGCCCCACGCCGTCCGGCAAGCCGGATTGATCGGCCATGTTCTCCTCCATCGCCGCCTTGGCGATGCGGTTGGGCACGACATGGCCGCAGGGCAGGGTGAGCGGGGCGAACGGGTCGGACATGGCCTGGGGTTCTAGCCCATCGCAAGCGGCTGGCAAACGATCATGGGGCCGTGCGTCGCCGCCACGCCTTCCACAGGCCGAACAGGCTGATGGCGAGCCAAACCACTTCGATCACGAAGCTGGCGAGATTGAAAGTGTGGTGCAGCGACACGAGGATCAGCACCGCACCCATCGCATTGACGGCGGAAAACCGCCAGTCCTCGGCTTTGAGGCGTTCCGTCTGCAAGGCCCAGTAGGCGAACAGCACGCAGGCCACGCCGGAAAGGCCGATCATGTCGGGCAGTGTCATGGCGCGGCGCTAGTCCGCGCGGCGCGGCAGCGCAAGCCGATGGTCCGGTCAGCGGGCGTTTATGGTGCGGACCGTGTCTCCCGCGGCCTCGCTCAGCAGGTCTTCCATCGTGTCGTGAATGCGCGCGATCTGCGGGACGAGCTGGGCGCTCACGCCGTGCGTTTGGGCGGCTTCGCCCGGATGGCTGTAGGCAAGATGGGTGGTGCCGTCGGGCGCGTCGTGGATCAGGATCTTCAGCGGCAGGTGCAGCCCCATCTGCGGGTCGGCGCGCATGAAGGCCGTGCCGATGCGCGGATTGCCGACGAGAAACAGCTTGGATTGCCCGATCGGCATATTGACGGATCGTGCGCCCTCGCCATGGTCCACCACGGTGAACAGCGTCAGCGGACGGTCCGCGATGGCATCGCGCAGCCGCGCCTCCACGACGGCGAAGGCGTCATCGGATATGTAGACGGTGTGCTGTTCCGGCGTGGCGGCAATGCTGGCCGGAGCGGGCAGCGTCGTGGACTGCGCGGTGGCGCAGGCGGCCAGTGTTGCGGCGGTGATGGACAGGGCGGCGGTGCGGATCATCGGAGGTCTCCTCGGCAGGGTTCCCAGAGAGGACGCGCCCGCTCGGCCTTAAGTTCCAGAATGGCGTTCCAGCATGGGTATTCCAGCATTCAGCCGGGGGCACCCACGACGCGCATCGTCAGGTTGATGCGCCCGCCGCGGGGCACGAGCGCGCTCTGCCCGTAATGGATCCGCGGCACGCCGTGGTGGCAGCGCCGGGCCTCTCCGGCCAGCACGACCACATCGCCGGAGTGCAGGCGCAAGCCCTGGGTCCTGCCGCCCCGGACGGGTCCGCCGATGCGGAAATCCGCCGGATCGCCCAGACTGACCGATACAACTGGGGCGTCTGTGGCGTGCTCGTCGCGGTCCACATGCATCCCCATGCGTGCGCCTTCGCGATACCAGTTGATCAGGCAAGCCTCCGGCGGGCCGGGCCAGTCCGTCACCGCGTCCCACAGCTTCAGCAGACGCTCCGGCAGAGGTGGCCACGGCGCGCCTGTCTTGGGATGGACTGCCTCGTACCGGTATCCGCCCGCCCGGTCCGTGACCCAGCCCAGCGGTCCGAAATTGCTCATCACGACGGAAAGCGGCGCGCCCGTGCGCGGCATGGTCGGCTGGAAGAAGGGCGCCTGCGCGATTCCCGCCGCCACCGCATCGATAAGGGTTCGCTGCTCTGCCGGATCGAAATAGAGTGGGTAGTGGGCGAAGCCGGGCGGGAAGGCCCTGGAGGCGTGTCCCGTCACGGGTCCGTGTCCGGCCGGGGCACGCGGATGACCTGTCCGACATAGACCTTGTCCGGGTCGGGGACGGTCCCGGCATTCATCGTGTGAAGCTCCTTCCAGCGCGCGGCAGAGCCCATGAACGTTTCCGCGACCGAGCCGAGCGTGTCGCCCTTGATAATGGTGTAGAACATATAGTCGCCGCCACCCCGGCGTTCGTCCCGCAGGCCGCGTTCCGCCTTGACGTGGTAGGGCGCGTCGAAGCGGAGTACGTCCAGCGTCGCGGACAGAGAGGCCAGGTTGGCGGGTCTATAGGGTCCGTTCTCGCCCCGGAGGACCCAGCGGCGCTGCGCGCTCTCATGGACCTGGTGCAAACCGCCGGGTGCGTGGGCGCGGTCCCGCTTGCGCATGTTCATGACACTGACCTTCTTGGGCGGCGCGGACGTGTTGCGCAGCGGCGCGCGGAAATCCGGGAAGATCGAGTAGACGGCCGAGGATGGCGAGGCGTCCAGCACGAGACCGGCCTGCTTGGCGCCGTCCAGCACCCAGGCGAAGGCCCCGTCCGACAGGCCTCTAATGTCCCCGCCACCCCCGACGGAGCCGTGGTCGCCCGGAAAGAACTGCTCCTGTATGGGTCGGTCCGGATCGTTTGGCCCGTAGCCCAGCCTCGCATTGGCCTTTTGCAGATCACCCCACGGCTCGGAGTGGAAATAGCGCCGCCGTTCGTCCAGCGCCACGGCGTGCCGCCCCGCCACGACGATGCCGCTCAGCCGGTGGTCGTGATAGTCATAGTCGGAATCCGTGAAGCTCTTGTCCTTGCGGTTCTTGAATGTGGACTTGGCGAGGTTGCCTAACCCCAGCGACTCCACCGTGTCCCATAGGCCGACATAGCGGAACTTGAAGGGCAGGGACGATCCTGGCTGGTAGCCTTCCACAGTGTTGCATCGGTGCGTCTCGTCTTCGCCGCAGGTCGAGACATGGCCGGAATATCGTGCGCGAAAGTCTAGCAGGTCGGGATGGGCGAAGCCCTTGCGCTTGCGGTAGAGCCGGATGCCCTCATTGACCTTGCCGATATGGTAGCGCTGGATGATGCCGATGCTGCGCACCAGCCCGACGAAGGACCGGGCGGTAAAGGCTCCGCGCGAAAAGCCGAACACGTAGACGTCGTCATGCGGCTCGTAGTTGAACATGAGGAAGCGGTAGGCTTCCGACAGGTTCTGCAGCACGCCGAAGCCGAAGCCGCCATCCACTAGCCGCCGGACCTTGCTGCCTTCCGTTCCCACGCCCTCGTCATAATGGACGATCTGGCTGGTTCCGCGGGACGTGATGGGCGCAACTCCCGTCGCCAGCATCAGCACGTTGGTGGGTTCTTCGGCGTCGATGCGGTTCCATGTGCCGTCGAAACAGATGACGATGCGCTTCATACAGGTCTCCGGCGTGTGTCATTCGTTTGCTGTGGGCGCGAGTTCGCGCGGCAATGGCCCCCGTTTTCGTCCTAGCAGATCGCGCGCTTCGGATCATCCGTGTCAATGGACCATCGTTAGCCGGAACTCACCGCAAGAATCTGGCGTCTTTCCCTTGCAGGCTGGAAATCCCCTCCCATATCGGTCTCTGAACGCTCCTGCCGGGCCTTTTGAAGGACGTCGGGAACTCGCATCATATTGATTTCGTTGGACGCTGCGAAGTGCAGGTCCGAAAGAGGAGAAACCCCATGTCCAAAGTCATTGGCATCGACCTCGGCACCACGAACTCGTGTGTCGCCGTCATGGACGGAGACAAGCCGAAGGTCATCGAGAATTCAGAGGGCGCGCGCACGACGCCGTCCGTGGTCGCCTTCACCGAAGATGGCGAGCGCCTGATCGGCCAGACCGCGCGCCGCCAGGCCGTGACCAACCCCGAAAACACTTACTATGCCGTCAAGCGCCTGATCGGCCGTCCGTTCACGGACAAGGCCGTCAAGAAGGACGCCAAGCTCGTCCCCTACAAGATCGTCAAGGGTCCGAACGGCGACGCTTACGTCCAAGGCCGCGACAAGGAATACAGCCCTGCGGAAATCTCCGCCATGACGCTGCAGAAGATGAAGGAAACAGCGGAGGCCTATCTAGGCACCGACGTGACGCAAGCCGTCATCACCGTGCCGGCCTACTTTAACGACGCCCAGCGCCAGGCCACCAAGGACGCCGGCAAGATCGCCGGCCTCGAAGTGCTGCGCATCATCAACGAGCCCACCGCGGCCGCTCTGGCCTACGGCCTTGCCAAGGATGACGGCAAGACGATCGCGGTGTACGACCTCGGCGGCGGCACGTTCGACGTCTCCATCTTGGAGATCGGCGACGGCGTGTTCGAGGTGAAGGCCACGAACGGCGACACCTTCCTCGGCGGTGAGGACTTCGACATGCGCATTGTCGAATATCTCGCAGACGAATTCAAGAAAGAGCAGGGCATCGATCTGAAGAGCGACAAGCTTGCCCTCCAGCGCCTGCGCGAAGAGGCCGAAAAGGCCAAGAAGGAGCTGTCGACCGCGTCCACCTACGAGGTGAACCTGCCCTTCATCACCGCCGACGCGACGGGTCCGAAGCACCTGAACATGAAGCTGACGCGCGCCAAGCTGGAGTCCCTCGTGGATGACCTGATCAAGCGCACCATCACGCCGATCAAGAAGGCTTTGGCCGATGCCGGCCTGAAAGCCTCCGACGTTGACGACGTGGTGCTGGTCGGCGGCATGACCCGCATGCCCGCCGTGCAGAAGGCCGTGACCGACTTCTTTGGCAAGGAGCCCCACAAGGGCGTGAACCCGGACGAGGTCGTCGCTATGGGCGCCGCCATCCAGGCCGGCGTGCTGCAGGGCGATGTGAAAGACGTGCTGCTGCTGGACGTGACCCCGCTTTCGCTCGGTATCGAGACCGAAGGCGGCGTGTTCACCCGCATGATCGACCGCAACACGACCATCCCGACCAAGAAGTCGCAAACCTTCTCGACGGCGGCCGACAACCAGTCGGCCGTGACGATCAAGGTCGCGCAGGGCGAACGCGAGATGGCCAACGACAACAAGCTGCTGGGCCAGTTCGACTTGGTGGGCATCCCGCCCGCCCCCAGAGGCATGCCGCAGATCGAGGTCACGTTCGACATCGACGCCAACGGCATCGTCAACGTGTCCGCCAAGGACAGCGCGACCGGCAAGGAGCAGCAGATCCGCATCCAGGCCTCGGGTGGTCTCTCCGACGACGACATCGAAGCGATGGTCAAGGACGCCGAAGCCAATGCGGACGAGGACAAGCGCCGCCGCGAAATGGCCGAGGCCCGCAACAGCGCCGAAGCCATTGTGCACAAGGCGGAAGCCGACTTGGCCGAGCATGGCGACAAGCTGGACGACGACACCAAGACCTCTATCGAGACGGCCCTGTCCGAGCTCAAGGAGACGATGGACGACGAGAATGCCGACGCGGCCGGCCTGACCGACAAGGTACAGGTCCTGACCGCCGCTCTGATGAAGATGGGCGAGGCGATCTACGCCTCTGCCCAGGCCGAGCAGGATCAGGCCGCCAAGGACGCCACGCGCCCGGGTGACGATGTCGAGGAAGACGACGACATCGTCGATGCGGAATTCGAGGATGTCGACGACGAGGAAAACGCGGCCTAGGTCGCGTCAGATCAGGCCCCGCCGGCAACGGCGGGGCCTTTTGCATGGGCCGCACCGCGTTTTCGCATGCCGTCCGCTGCACAATGGGGACCCCGACACACGACCGGCCATTCGGCCATTTCGCCCTGCCGCCGGCGCGCGAGCGCATCCGCGCGGGCGCGGACGCATGCGCGGACACGCGCCTCGGGCGCTGGGCCATCAGCGCCCGGCGCAAGCGTGCCGTCCGGGGCCTGACCGAGCCGTTCGACGTCGCAGTCGCACCCCATGTACGGGCGCGCCTCTACCCGTCGGACAATCGTTGCGAAAAACGCGCCTTGGCCGGGGTGCAGGTCTGGGACGCGGATGAACGCCGCGCCCTTCGGAAAGCTGTCGAAAACGGTTCCGGCTCGTTCGTCTTCCTGGATGTCGGTTCCAATGCCGGGCTCTATACCTTGTTCGTCCATGCCTATGCCCGCGCCGCAGACCGCCCCGTGAGGCTCATCGCCGTCGAGCCGAGCGCGGAGATGGCGGCGCGCCTGCAAGTCAATGCGGCAGCATCCGGCGCTGCCGTGGAGCTGGTCAGATCCGCTGTGTCCGATGCGCCGGGTGAAGCCCTTCTCTCCGACGGGGACGGCAACCGGGGCGAAGCCAGGATTTCGGACGAGGGCGCATCCGTTCCGGTCGAAACGCTGGCGGGGCTGTGCGCACGTCTGGGTGTCGCGCGCATCGACGCGATGAAGATCGACATAGAGGGCCACGACGAACGCGCCCTACGAGCCTTCGTCGCAGACGCGCCCGCCTCGCTGCACCCGCATCTGCTGATCGCCGAAACTGCAAGCGGGGACAGTCCCATCGTTGAACTGACCCGCGCGCAAAACTATCTCTTGGCGGACGCCACGTCTCTCAACGCCATTCTGAAGAAACGCTAGGTCAGGACCTGCCATGTCCAAACGCGACTATTACGACGTGCTGGGGGTCGCCCGCGACGCCGACGCCAAGCAACTGAAATCCGCCTTTCGCAAGAAGGCGATGGAGTGCCACCCGGACCGCCATCCGGACGATCCCGAAGCCGAGGGACGGTTTAAGGAACTCAACGAAGCTTATGGCATTCTGTCCGACGACCAGAAGCGCGCCGCCTATGACCGGATGGGCCACGCGGCCTTCCAGGGCGGGATGGGTGGCGGCGGCGGCTTCCAGGATTTTGGCGACATCTTCAGCCAGATTTTCGGACAAGGGGCTGCGGGCGGTGCCGCCGGCGGGTTTGCGGACATGTTCGGCGGGCGCACGGGCGGTCGGGCGCAGACCGTCACGCGCGGCAACGACCTGCGCTACGAGATGGAGATCACGCTGGAGGAAGCCTTCCGCGGCAAGGATGTGGATATTGAAGTGCCCATCGCCGAGGATTGCGAGCGTTGCGATGGCGAGGGTGCGGAACCCGGTGCCAGCGTGGAGACCTGTGGGACCTGCAACGGCGCGGGCCGCGTGCGCACGCAACAGGGCTTCTTCACCATGGAACGGCCGTGCCCGACCTGCGGCGGCCAGGGCGAATATGTCTCGGACCCGTGCCGCGAATGCGACGGCCAGGGCCTGGTCCGCCAGCCCACGGCGCTCGATGTGTCGATCCCGGCGGGCGTCGAGGACGGAACCCGTATTCGGCTTTCCGGTCAGGGCGACCAGGCCCCGAAGCGCGGCAGTACCAACCGTCAACGCGGCGACCTCTACCTATTCGTGTCCGTCCGCCCGCATGACATGTTCGAGCGCGAAGGCGCGAACCTGTTCATGCGTGCGCCCGTTCCCATGACGGTGGCGGCGCTAGGCGGCGATATCGAGATCCCGACCATCGACGGCGGCCGCACCAAGATCAAGATCGAGGAAGGCAGCCAGCCGGGCCGCCGCCTGCGCCTGCGCGGCAAGGGCATGAGCGTGCTGCGCAGCCAGCAACGCGGGGACATGTATGTCGACCTCGCCGTGGAAACGCCCTCGCGCCTATCCGCGCGTCAGCGCGAACTGCTGGAGGAGTTCGCCGCGCTCTCCGGCGACGATGTCAGTCCCGAAAGCCAGGGCTTCCTGAATAAGGCGAAGCGGTTTTGGGACGAGCTGGTGGACTGACGGACGGCAGCCGGGCGCGCAACACGGCTTTGTGATGAAACCCGGCCAGAGGGTTGCCTATTGTCGCGCTATGACTTCCGAGACCGCTCCCGACTATTCCGGCCTATCGGCCCTTTTCTTCAATTGTTCGCTCAAGGCCGACAAAGCCGACAGTCATACCCAGACGCTGATGGAGGCTTCCATGTCGCTGATGGAAGAGGCAAGCGTGTCGGTGAAGACGGTCCATATGCGCGACCACAACGTCGCCTTCGGCGTCCAGCCCGACATGACGGAACACGGCGCGGCGCGCGACGATTGGCCGGACCTCTGGACCGAGGTCGAGGCGGCCGACATTCTCGTCATCGCCACGCCGATCTGGCTGGGTGAGCCGTCTTCCGTATGCCGCCTGCTAATCGAGCGCCTCTACGCCATGTCCGGCAAACTCAATGCGCGCGGCCAGTCCGTTTTCTACGGCAAGGTCGGCGGCACTGTCGTCACTGGCAATGAGGATGGGGTAAAGCAGTGCGCGACCAGCATTCTCTATGCGCTGTCGCATCTGGGCTGCACCATCCCACCTCAGGCCGACTGCGGCTGGATTGGCCCCATCGGGCCGGGTCCCAGTTATGGCGACATAGGCGACGACGGCTCAGTCGTAGGCGCCGATAACGGCTTCACGAAAAAGAATACGACGATCATGTCCTGGAACCTGATGCACCTCGCCCACATGCTGCGCGGCGGCATTCCGGCCTATGGCAACGACCGCAGGGCTTGGAAGGATGGCAATCGTTTCGGCTTCGAGAACCCAGAGTATCGTTGAATTTGGCGCGTCCTACGGCAGACCGGGCTGGTCACGCCCATGGCGCGTTTCACGGTTTCCTGCCTTTTCGTCCTCTCTGCTCCGCGCGTGCGGTCCGGCATGTAATTGTCGAGGGAGAAACGATCGTCGCGGTTGGGTCTTCCCCGTGAGAAGGAGGCTCAGTCGGAACCTTGCAGCAGGACAGAGTCCGCTCGCCTGAAGGTCGCGGCTCCGGCGTTTATTGTCTTCCAGAGATCTTCCGCCTCCTGTTCGTCCGGTATGTCCTTGGTATAGTGCCATAGCGTGCGGATGAAGGGGCCGTTTTCATCCTCTGAAAGCTGCCCAGACCAGCTGGTGATGGATCCGAAACCGGTAAAGCGGACGGAAAACGCCACTACGTCGCCCTGCACCCACCCGGTGAGCGGGAACCGGCTGTCGGCGTCGGGTGCGCCCAGTTCGGTCCGGTAGGCCCCGGACAGGCGACCAGCCTCCCCCACGCGTAGTTCGACGGCCGAGCCGGCTTCGTTGACCCACACGCCGTCCAGCGGCTGCGCTTGAGCCGCGGTGGCCGTCAGGGCGAGCAAGGCGACGAGGGCGAATCTACGCATTGAGGGTTCCGAGGATAAGATAGATCACCACCGTCAGGCCGCCTGCGATCAGAGCGTAGGGGAGCTGGGTTCTCACATGGTCGATATGGTCCGAACCGCTTGCCATGGAGGCGATGATGGATGTGTCGCTGGTCGGGCTGCAATGATCGCCGAATACGCCGCCGCCGATAGCGGCCGCGATGGCGAGCGACGGGTCGAGACCGTAGCTCGCCGCGAGCGGCACGGCGATCGGGATCATGATGGCGAAGGTGCCCCAGCTGGTGCCGGTCGAAAACGCAACGAAGCAGCTGATGAGGAAGACCAGCGCGGGCATCAGGGCGGGCGATAGGAATTGGCTGGTCACGTCTGCCGTGAAGACGCCCGTTCCCAGCGTGCGGCACAGGCTGCCCAGCGCGAAAGCCAGCAGCATGAGAATGGCCAGCGGCAGCATGCCGCCCATCCCTTTCAGTACCGTGTCCGCGCTCTCCCGCACACCCAGAATGCCCTGCGCCTTGTAAAGCACGATCGCCAACGCCACGGAAAGCGAGGTGGCGTAGAGCACGGCCGTGGAGCCTGATCCGTCCTGCATGCGCGCGAACCACGTCGCGCCCTCGCCCGTCATGACTAGAAAAGACGGGACGCCGATGACGAGGGCAAGGATCGGCACGATCATGTTCAGCGCGCGCGGCGTCGCGCCTGGTACGGGCGGGATGTCGGCGGCGTCCTCGGATATCATCGGCACGGCCCCGTCCCTCAACAGTGTTCCCCGCGCCTCTGCCGCCTTCATCTCGCCCACGTCGCGGCGGGTGAGGATGACGACGAGGAGAACGCCAATAATCAGCATGGGATAGACATTGAGCATGGCAGCCTGGACGAGCTGCGAGAAGGGCTGGCTGAGTCCCTCGGCGGCGATCAGGCCCATTAGGTAGGCCCCCCAGGCGTTGAACGGGATCAGCACGCTGGAGGGCGCGCTTCCTGTATCGGCGATGAAGGCCAGCTTTTCGCGCGGCATGCCGAGCTTATCCGCCACGGGCCGGAACAGCGTGCCGACCGTGAGGATGGAGATGTTGCTCTCGATGAATAGCAGCAATCCCGTGGCCAGCGCGAGCAACTCCACCACCACGCGCTGGTTCTTGGCGTCGGCCGTCTTTGTGCGCCGTTCCAGCCATGCGAGCAATCCGGCGATGAAACCTGCCACCCCGCCGGAACGCTGGATCAGCGCGATCAGCGCGCCGACGACCAGGGTGAACAGGATGATGCGTGTATTGCCCGCATCGGAAAAGACGGCGACGGCTGCGTCGATCGTGTCGAATGTGGCCGCGACCGGATTGCCACCGGCCAGAATCAGATATCCTGACGCGATGCCCAGTCCGAGGCTCAAATAGACCTGCCGCGTCCACAGGGCGAGACCGATAGCGAGAACGGGCGGGAGCAGCGACCACCATCCGGCTGTATGGGAAACGTCCATACCCGTCGCCTTGCCTTTGACGCAGTGTCTTTACAAGCGGACGCGCCGCGCTAGGCGTGGGCAAAAGGCGGCGGTGGGGGCTGCACGTCCGTTGGGGAAACTATGAGCCAGCTATTCCGCAAGGAAGCCATGGAGCGCCGCTCGCGCGCCTTGTTCGGCGAAGTCATCCTGCGTGGGCCCCTGTCCGGCTGGGCCGTGGGCGGACTGATGCTCGCGACAAGCGCACTGATCGGGTTCATCCTGTTCGGGATCGAGGTGGGCGAGCAAACGGTCTGGAGCTGGCTGCGTGGTTGATTGCCTGTTTCGTTCCTCCGCTTTTGCCGGCTCGACTGATAGTGGTAAAAGTGGGATCAAGCCCGGCGAGGTAAGGCCGTGAAGCCTCTTTTCGCAAAGCGCCTGCCAGTCATCCTTCAGACGGAAATGACGGAGTGCGGACTGGCCTGCCTCGCCATGGTCGCGCGCCATCATGGCCACGATGTCGATCTGAACAGCCTGCGCGCCAAGCATCTTCTATCCATGCGCGGCACGTCGCTGAAGCAGATCATCAAGATCGCGGGCGAGCTGTCCTTGTCGCCGCGCGCCTTGCGCGTCGATCTGGAGCAGCTGGACAAGCTCGCCCTGCCGGCGATCCTGCATTGGGACCTGAACCATTTCGTCGTGTTGGAGCGGGTGCACGGCGATCGTGTGATGATCGTCGATCCGGGCATCGGCCGGCGCGTCATGCCCCTGTCCAAGATATCCGACCATTTCACCGGGGTGGCGCTGGAACTCACGCCGGCTGCCGATTTCCAACCGGTCACGGATCGCATCCGGCCGAAGCTGACCGACCTCTGGTCGTCCCTGGTCGGGGCGAAGCGGGCTGTGGCGCAGACGTTGTTCCTGTCGCTGGCGCTGCTCGCGACGATCTTGCTCTCGCCCTTTCTGTTCCAGCTTGTGGTCGATGCCGTTCTGCCTGTGCCGGGCGAGACTGGGGGCGACAGGTCATTGTTGATCGCGCTGGCGCTGGGCTTCGGGGGGCTGGCCGTGATGCGCGCGGTGGTGGAAGCGGCGCGCGGCTACACCATCGTCACCTTCGGTGCGCAACTGTCGCGCCAAATGGTCGGCAACATCTTCCGCCACCTCGTACGCCTGCCGGTGCGCTATTTCGAGCGCCGCCATGTGGGCGACATTATCAGCCGGATGAATTCGACCCAGCCGATCCAGGAAGCGTTGTCGCAATCGGTCGTGTCCGTTCTGATCGACGGGGCCATGGCGGCACTCATGCTGGTGGTGATGTTTGCCTTCTCGCCATTATTGGCGGCGATCGTGGTCGGCACTACGCTGCTGCTCGTGGCGGCGACCCTGCTCATCTATCCGAAGCTCAGAGCCGCAAAGGAGGAAGCCATCTATATGCGCGCGCTGGAAAACAGCCATGTCATCGAAAGCATCCGCGCTTCCACGACCGTGAAGCTGTTTGGGCGAGAGGCGGAGCGTGAGGCGAGCTGGGCCAATCTTTTCGCTGACTTCGTCAATGCCGATGTCGGTCACCAGCGCTGGCAGGTCGCGCAGACCTTCTCCCAGACGCTGATCATCGGTCTGCAGGTCGTGGCGGTCGTCGTGGCGGCGGCTTGGATGATGACGGCTCGGCATAGATGGCTCCCACCGAAGGCTGGGGTGATAACAGGGTGCCATTCAGGTCAATGGAAATGGCTCGAATTTTTGAAGGATCAAATCGCATCTATCAGGATGTGTAGGCTGAGTATGTATTCGCGACTGCGCAAGGGTGGTCTGGTCCGCGGAAACGTATTTCTAGGTTGCCATTGAAGGTGGTTCAACGAGTGCTATACCTCGGTAATGAAGAAACTACTGCAAATCAATGGATTCTTGATTGGGGTGATGGTGGCCGTAGGGCTGGCTTGGCTACTGCCTGATTTGGGCGCAAAGGGCGGGCTGTTGCGGAGTGAAATCAGCACGAGAATCGGCGTCTTCATCATTTTCGTAATTCAGGGCCTGACCTTGCCGACAAACGAATTGAAGCAGGGATTGTTGCAAGTGAGACTGCATGCGGTGTGTCAACTGAGTATCTTTCTATGGGCGCCAATCCTTTTATGGTTGGTCCTTTGTATTTCCGAATCATTCATCGAAGTTCCCTCTGATTTGCGAGTGGGGTTTTATTTTTTAGCAATTTTGCCCACGACGGTATCAACGGCGATTGTTTTCACGAGTAAGGCGGAAGGTAATGTCGCTGGCGCGCTTTTCAATACTTCGGTAGCCAATGTGTTGGGGGTTTTCATTGTGCCCCTCTTTATGACTTTCGTTCTTAAAGATACGGTGGCGGGTGCAGATGCGGGGCAAGTTCTGAATTTATTAGGCAAAATCTCTCAAATAATTTTAGTACCTTTGATCATAGGACAGGTATTGCGTATCTGGTACGCGGATTGGGCGAAAGCTAAGAAAAAAGCACTGAGCAAAGTGAATGTTTACATCATCTATTTCATGATCTATGCGGCTTTTTGTAACTCGGTTAAAAAGGGCTTATGGAACGATTACGGCTTGGATACCGTCGGGATCGCCTTTGGGTTGAGTCTTTTGTTTCTACTGCTTATGACTGGATCGGTCTACTTGTTTTCCCGTATCCTAAAGTTTGATACAAAAAACCAGACAACGATCCTTTTTTGCGGAGCGCAAAAGACTTTGGCTGCCGGTGTTCCGATGGCCAACACAATTTTTATCGCAGAGCGTCCAGAGCTTGGTCTGGTGTTGCTCCCCATTATGTTTTACCACCCAAGTCAAATATTACTCGGATCCTATTTGATGAGCTTTTTCGAGAAGAAGGTGAAAGCGGAGCAAAAGCGAGCAAGCTAAACTAAACAGCCATTTAGAGTTATAAACGGGACGCTGTGCATTCAGCTTGATTCATGGCGTTTTTCTGGAATTTCGAATCTTGCAAACTTTTGATTTAGGCTTCGTGGAACGCTTTGACCAGTGCTTCGGGGTCCTCGGCTTTCATGAGGGCTTCACCCACGAGGATAGCATTGGCTCCGCAAGCGCTGGCACGTTCGGCATCTTCGGAGTCGAAAATGCCACTTTCGCTGATCGCGATGATCTCGTCGGGAATTTGCGGAATAATTGTTTCAGAGATGGCTAGATCCGTGACGAATCGCGAGAGGTCGCGGTTGTTGACCCCGACGATTTTGGGATCGAATGTCAGCGCGCGTTCGAGTTCGGATTCGGTATGGACTTCAAACAACGAGTCGAGCCCAGCGATGCTGGCGCACTCGTAGAGTTTTTTGATTTCGTCGTCCTCAAGGGCTCGAACGATGATGAGAATACAGCGCGCCCCGGCTTCGGCAGCTTCGATGATTTGGATCGGGTCGACCATGAAGTCTTTGCGTAAACACGGGGTCGGGCGTTGATGTTCCTCGATGAAGTCTACGACATTCCACAAGTCCTGAAGGGTACCTCCAAAGTACTTTTCGTCGGTCAGAACAGAAAATGCATCGGCCTCGGCGTTTAGGTAGAGTCGGGCCTGTTCAGCGGCATCGGGCAATTGTTTGATCTCCCCGGCCGAGGGGGACTTACGCTTGATCTCGGCAATTACGGCGAGCCCTTCATCATCCCGCTTCAATGCTTCACGGAAGGGACGACTGAAGCGTTGCATGGTGCTGAGGTGCGAAAGTTCGCGTTCGGTGACCGGGCGTATCCTGGAGGCGATTTCCTGGCGTTTCCAAGCCATGATTTCAGCGAGTTTATCCATCTGTATTTTGTGCGTTGATCTCGTTTGCAATTTTTTATTATTCCTAGGCGCAGTTGGTATTTGCAACCCGCGATATTAGTAGATTCACCCTTTTAACTTTCGATTCCTTGAGCGCTATTGAAGATCTGATTCACACAGTTTCCTGTTTGCGGGCCCCTGATGGTTGCCCGTGGGATAAGGAGCAGACCCATCAAAGTCTGGCTCAGTGCTTGATTGATGAGTGTTCGGAGCTTTTGGAAACCATCGACTTGGATGATAAAGAGCATATGCGCGAGGAACTGGGCGACGTGCTGTGTCAGGTGGTGATGCATGCCCAGATGGCCAATGAAGATGGACATTTCGATTTTGAAGATGTGGCGCACGATATTAATGAAAAATTGGTGCGTCGACACCCTCATGTGTTTGGAGAGGTGGATGCCCAAGTCGATAGTTCTGGCAAAGTCTTGAAACTCTGGGACGAGATCAAAGCACAAGAGAAGGGACGCCCACAGCCAAAGGGACTGTTTAAGGATTTACCGCCTCAATTGCCGGCTCTCTTGTATGCAGACGCGGTTATTAAGCAGGTGAACAAACAGTTGATTCCGACTGAGTCTTTTCTCGATAGAGGCAAAGTCGAGTCAGCTGCTCAGACGATTGATGCGTCTTCGGTCGGCAGAGAGCTTTTTCACTTGGTCGCTTGTTGCCGTGCGGCGGGAATCGATCCGGAATCCGCGCTGCGGCGTTACACTACTGAACTCGTTGAAACTTGTGAAACCGAACACGCTCAGCACGACGCGTAGCCTCATTGTTTCACTCAAAATTGATTGTTCCGGTGAATGCTTACCGGTCGACGTGGAGCTGCGCCGGCAGCCTAGGGCTCGTTATTTTCGACTTCGTGCCAAAACACGCAGTAAGGCCCTGCTAACCTTGCCTTGGCATGCAAGCTATGAGGAAGCACAGGACTTTTTAGAAAAAAATCTGGAATGGCTTGGCCAGCATCTCGCCACTAAGCCTGGCCCTGATTCCTTGGCTAGCTATATGAATGAGCATGCCAGTGTAGCGATCCGGGGGCGGGTGTATCCGATAACCTTCAGCGAAGGATTCACTCAAGGGCGCCTGCGGACCACAGTGGACCGCGACTCAGAATCGGTCATCATCCATTTGGCATCGGGAGACTCAAAATTTGAAACAGAGACTTGGGTGGAAATCTTGAAATCGATTGCCAAAGTGCAGTTGGATCTGAGGGTTTGTGATTTGTCGGAACGGCTTTCCATAAAAATCCCCGGGGTATCGGTTCGTGATCAGGAATCACGTTGGGGCAGTTGCTCAAGCTCCGGCCGATTGAGCCTCAATTGGCGATTGATCATCCTGCCGCCGGTATTGCAAGACTATGTAATCTACCATGAATTAGCCCACCTTTCGGAACACAACCACAGTTCGAGATTCTGGGATTTATTGCATCGATATGATCCACGGGCGGGTCGACATGATCAGTCTTTGAGTCGCGATTATGGATTCTTGATGAACTTCGGGAGAGGGTGAGGGAGGGGCCACGTTAATTCGATGGCTCAGGATTGATTGCGGTTCAGAAAGGCCCTTAGCAATTGATCGTTTTACTCATCACGGTGTGAGGGATGATTCCAAACAAGCGGTGGCCTGGAGCTTGAACAACGTATCCGCACTTCTTGTAAAAGGGCACAGCCGTGTCGCGCGAATTCAGCTCGATGGTGCAAGATCGGTGTATCGAACAGATTTGGGTTTCTAGCGCACTCAGGATTCTGCGACCGAGACCGCGTCGCTCAAATTCAGGGTGGACTGCCATATATCGGACCTGGGCGATCCCGTCTTCTCGGATATGTATTCGCCCGACTCCGACTACATTTCCCGCCTCGGTTCGCGCCATAATGTGATGCGCAGATTCCTCATTTTCATCTTTCTCACTGCCTTTTGATTTGTAGTGGGGTTTGCGCAATATTTCCCAACGGAAGGCGTAGTAGGCCTGATAATCTGCTGGGGAGCGCGGCGCGCGAATCTCGATATCCGCCGAAGATCTCGCTGAAGCAATGTTTTCTAAAGGGTCCGTAGTCATCTCCCAAGGCCTTATTGAGTCACACGATATTGAGTGTTACCAACGGATCGTTCAAAATTGGCCACGGCGATGAGGTGACTGTAATTTGCTTGCAGTTGATTCGTCCGAGCATCGGTGAGAGCGAAGCGGGCGCTGAGCACATTTAGCTGCGTACCCGCACCTGCCGAATACCGCGCGTCGGCCAGACGTAAAGCCTCCTCGGCTTGTTCTACGACTTTGGTGGCTGCCTCGACAAGTTCCTCGGCCTCCTGAAGCGAAGAAATTGCCCGACGCACCTCGACTTCGATGGCCAGCTTAGTTTCGTCGACTTGAAGTTCCGCTTGGCGGAGTTGTGATCTTGCTTGCACCACTCGGCCCCGGGTCGCCCGGCCATCCCAAACCGCCCAGCTTGCTTGCAAGCCGATGTTCCATCCGTGAAGGTATTCACGAAGGCTCGCGAAATCAGTGTCGCTGCGGAAATCGTAACCTGCGACCAGGTCGACGTTCGGTCGGTAGCCGGACCGAGCATTGTCAACTGCTGATTCTTGGGCATCGATTATGAAATCGAGTTGATTGATTTCGGGGCGTTTGCTTAGTGCCGTGTTTAAGGCATCAATGAGTTCATACTCGATCGGTTCGTAAAAAAGTTCTCCGAGAAACTCCGGGACTTTTGCGACATTCTGGCGGTCGGTATTCTGGTATCCAATCGCGCGGCGAAATTCATCGAGAGCGATGCGGTAACTGTTGCGCGCTCGTATCAGAGCCGGTCGAGCATTGGCCACGGTGACTTCGGCTTGAAGCACATCGAATCGAGAGACGGAACCTGCCTCAAAGCGATTACGCGCATTGGTGAGTTGATCATTCAGGAGGACAATATTCTCCTCTTGGACTTCGATGCTCTCACGTGCTAGGAGAACGTCGTAATAGCGTATCTTGACGTCTAGGACAACTTGTTCGATGACAGTTTGCAAATCATAGAGCGCGGCTTCCCTTACCGCATCCTGAGCGCGAATCGCAGCACTGAGACCGCCTCCGCTGTAAAGGGCCTGGCGCACCTGTATCCCGACCGCCCAACTATTCTCGTTAGTCTCGGGCTGTAGCAGGTCTTCATCTATAGTGCTCGTCGAGGCGTTGACAGTGGCTCGCGGCAATACGACAGACTTCACCTCTAATATCAAACCGTCTTGCTCTCGAATGCGTTCTTGAGCCTGCTGGATAGCAAAGCTGTGCTCGAGTGCGTACCGTATCGAGCTGCTTCGCGCTCTCGCCCCAGGGGCGATGCAGGCGCAGCGGAAACGGACCCAGCCCGCTCAGGCTCTTGGCCAGAAA
>JBCCCX010000002.1:0-40244 GCA_039033275.1 Pseudomonadota bacterium
GTAATGCCCCAATTCGTGATTGTTGTCTCTCCAGAATAAAAAATACGCATGTCCTAGGGCATCTGAGTTAGACATGTATTGATGATATTTTGTCTGCAGCCGACGATAGAACACACCAAAACAGTCTCTTCCTGTAGTAATTCGTGCAGGGCCATCCCCACGAACTGGGCTCTGCAAGTCGATGGAAGATACTATACTGTTATAAGCTTCTAATAACGAAAAGAAGGTGTTTTCAAATCTCTGAAATGCAAGACTCTGATTGCTTTTAGCCGCTTCCTCCCTGCTTAGTCGCAACTCGTTTCTTTGCTCTACAAGCTCGTCTCTTTGGGCGCTGAGTTCCTGAGACTGTAGCAATACGGTCACTATAATCCACAGAAACGCAAGAGTGCCTGCGATTCCCGCCAGCGCGTCGCCCATTTCATTTGGGTCTGAATCGATAAACTGTTGAAATCTGTTTGAGCAGTCGAGACTTTTCTGGTCACAGGAGTATCCTAGGCCAAGAATTGCTATACCGAGACAAATCAACGCCGTTATTGTCCAACCGTAAAAAAGTGGGTTTCTGAGCAAAGAAAGTCTCACCTCTTCCTCCCCAAATACCGCTTCTTCGCTTCCTCCATCCGCTCCATGTCGCGAACCGCATTTTCAATCGCGACCTCGTCACTCTTATCCGCATATCTGAACTCCGAGTCGGCGTAGCGGTTGATTTCCTGGATGATCATGTCGACCGTGATTTCGCCCGCGAGGTCGGCGATCATGTCTTTCTTCGTGTCGTAGTCCTTCCTCAGGAACAGCTCTGGGTCTTCCATCCATTCGTCCGGCAGTTCGAAATCCATGGCGCGGACCTTGATGGCGTCGGTGATGTTCTTGACGGCGCGTCCCGTGAAGCGGGGGTCGGCCTCTTGGATGGCTTTGAGGTAGGTGCCGAGTTCGGCAATAGTGTCGAGCCGGCCGTGGCTTTTGGTGACTGTGTCGAACACAGCCTGAAGCGCCTCTTCTTTGGGCCGGGCGTAGCTTTCGTAGCTGGCCTGGACGGCGCGCTTGATCTGTTGCGCCTCGAACAGCTCATGGTCGCCGACGGGAATGTCGTGGTTCTTGCCCATCAGCAGATGGAGAATGTCGATATAGTCCTCGCGCGTCTGCGGGCCGTCCACGAGGAAGCGGGCGCTGGCCCGCTGCCGGAGCGCGTCGTCCACCTTCTCCGGATAATTGGAAAACATGCCGAAAGTGCAGTTGCCGCGTACGACCGTGTTGGCCCCGGCAAAGCTCTCCATCAGCACCGCCGTGATCTCCAACTGCCCGGCACTGCTCTGCCGGTCGCCGCGCACGCCCGCAAGCTGGTCGATGTCGTCGATGGTCCCGAAGCCGATCACGGCCGGGTCGATGATGGTGCGCACGAACTGCTTGGCGTTCTGTGCGGACTTGCCCTGATAGCTGTCGATGCTCTCCGTGGACAGGTTGGCATAGCGGAACGGGTAGCCCGCGACCTGGCAGTAATCGTTGATGAGGCCCGCCATCATCTGGATCAGAATGGTCTTGCCCGTGCCGGGCAGGCCGTCGCCCATGAAGGTGAAGATGAAGCCGCCCAGTTCCGCGAACGGGTTGAGCCGACGGTCGAAATCGTAGGCCATGAGCATCTTGGCCAGCTTCATGGCCTGGTATTTGGCGATGTGGTTACCGACGACCTCATGGGGCTTCTTGAAGCTCATGGTCAGCGTGGTGGAGCGGGCTCGGCTGGCGGCCTCGAAGCCGCGGATTTCGAAATCGTCTGCCTCCACGCGGTAGGCGACCGAGGTGAAGGCGTCGAGTCGGGGCAGGTTGGCCGCGCGCAAGGAAGCGCGGTCGAGCAATTTCTCGAGGAACGCCGTGACCGTGGGGACGAGCTTGTCCTCGCTATCGGCGAAGGCGGCGATGTCCTGGTCCAGCTCCCACAGCGCGCCCTGGAGCGCCATCTGCGGATTGTCGGTCAGCACCTCCTCCACATCGCCCACATCGACGGACAGTTCCGACGTGTCGTGCAAGGACGACAGGAGATAGCTCGCCATGTTGGCGAAGACGTGCAGGGCGATGACGGAGCCCGCCGCCAGCCCTTCGTTGAACTCGGACTGGTTCGCGTCCGAGAGGCGTCCTTCCAGATTGTCCTTCATCAGCGCCGACAGGCCGGTCGCGTCGGCATATTGGTCCACGGTCGCCAGCGCGACGGCGAGCGCGCGGCGCAGCGCGTGCAGCACGCCCGCTTGCGTCGGACTCATCAGCGCGTCGTCGGGCGTCGTCGCATCGACTCGCGCGATCAGGTCCACGCCTTCGGCGCGCGCCGTGCTCTGCGTGACCAGGCCCGGCGTGGTGGAGCGGAAACGCCGGCGTCCGGGCACGCCGGGGGAACGTCCAGGGGCAGGGGCCACCTCCCGGGCCTTGGCCAGGCGCGGCGTGTGGTCGAACCCGTCCAGCAGCGACTGGGCGGCCGCGACCTTCGCCTCAATGGCGCTCTCCTTAAGTTCCATCAGATCGGACGGGTGGGCCATTAACTTCCTGTCGTTTCAATGAACTCCGTCATCACACGACTTGATCGTGTGATCCACGAGGCTGGCGAGGACGCGGCATGAGAGCCAGGCGAGAGCAGGGGGATGGCACAATCGAGTTGTGCCATGACGGAAGAAAAGGGAGTGTGCGCCGCGGCCATCACGCGTAGCTCAAAATGGTGTCGTTCCGGCCGACGACATATTTGCGGATGCCGGTGAAGCGCTCCGCGTGCTTTTCCTCCAGCACCTGGTAGGCGCGGTGGGGCAGGATGAGGGCGCGGTCGATCCGGGTGAACCCGTCCGTCTTGCCGCCGGGGCCGTAGGCGTTCAGCGTGTAGACCTGCCGCCAGGCCGCGTTGAACAGGCCGGTCTTGACCCATTCGCGCCCCTCGGACAGCAACGTCTCCACCGTCCAGGCCAGCGCCCAGTCGAGCCCCGGTTTCCCGGCCGCCTCCGCCAGCACGTCGCGGATCGGGCCGTGCTGTTCGGTGAAGGCGTGACTGTGCATGGGCCCGAGGTGGAAGCGGCGCAGGCTCTGGGGGGCGATGTCCTTGAAATCCGTGTCCAGCCCTTTGGCGATGGTCAGCAGTTTCAGCTCCGAAATCGCCTGGGCCACCAGCGCGTCCTGCACGCGCGGCCAGCGCCGTTCGTCCTGCGGCAGCGGGCGCGATCCGGAATCGTCCACGATCATAAGATAGATTACCGGGACGTTGGTCTTGGAATCGTACACCGCCCAGTAAAGAATGTAGCGGCGGGTCTTCGCCTTGGTGTCCTTGCCGATCCAGACCGCCTGCGGATGGTTCTGGGAGAGGAACAGGTTTTCGCGCTCCAGCGTCTCGTAATAGATGCGCTGCGCCATGGCGTATTGCAGCGCGGTCGGCGCGGACTGGTCGGTCAGTATGTGATTGACCATCTCCTTCTTCAGCCGCGCCTGCTCCGGCAGGGATTTCAGATGGACCTCGGCCTGCGCCGCATCCGTGGCCAGCTGAATGATTTCCGAGAAGACCGGAAAGCCCGACTCCGTCTTGTCGATACTGATCTTGCCCGACCCGGCCGCGCGGTTGGTCATGAGGTATTTGTAGGACAGGGCGGTGAAGCTGCTCGACAGGTCGGACAGGTACTGGCCGAGAATGTCGCCTTCCGTCTTGCCGATCAGCCTGTCCTCCACGGATAGGCGCGCGACCGACCGCATGTGCCCGATGATGCGCTCGAACTTGGCGAAATAGCGCCGCGCATCCCTGGCGGAGTCCAGCACGCGGTGCGTGTAGGTGAGGTCGAGCTTGGGGGCGGCGGTCATCTATGCCCCGCTCATCCCCGCGAACGCGGGGATCCAGTGGCTCACCCACATGGAGGTCGCAACGAGGACTGGATTCCCGCGTTCGCGGGAATGAGCGGAAGAATAATTCATCATCGACGCGCGGCCTTTAAGACGCCTCCCCATACGCATTCGCATCGTGCTTCTCGACGATCTTCTCGAACCGCCGCGCGAACCGTTCGTCCGCCTTCGCTTTCTCCTCCAGCACCTTGCGGGCGAAGACGATGTGGTCCTCGTGGGCTTCCATCATCTCGGCCATCTTGTTGTTGGTGGCCGATCCGATCGCGGCCATGGCGACCTGGGCTTCCTTGTCGGTGGCGACGCCGATCTCGTTGATCTTGTGGGCCACGTCCTGCTGCTGGGCGGTCTTCAGGGATTTTGACAGCGCATCGTACAGCACGACCCGCTGCTTGGTGTCCGTCTGCAGCTTGTTTAGCAGCACCATCTGGGTCGCGATCTGGTTCTGCAGGCTATCCATCCAGGTCTTGCCCTTTTCGATGTAGCGCTCCAGCGTCTGGGACTCTGAGAGCTTGACCTGCTCCAGCTGCGCCAGTTCGTTATGGCGCGAATTAAGCGTTGCCAGCTCGCTCTCGAGCCGGGCACGCTCCTTGGCGTCGGTCGCGACCGAAAGCTTGTTCTCCAGCTCGATGATCTGCGGGTCCAGCGCGGTGATCTCGCCCTTGATCTGCTCCAGCGTGTCCAGCGCGGCCTCCCGGTCGGCCAGCGTCTTCTGCAGGTTGCCTTCCACTTGGGTCTTGTGGCGGCCCAGCTCGTTCAACTGTTCCTGCAGCATGGCCTGGATGGTGTTGGATTTAGCGATCAGGTCCTGCAGCTTGTCCTCGATCGTGGCCGCCCGGATGCGCTCGGAGCGCAGGCTTTCTGCGCGCTGCTTGGAAAAGATGCCGACGAACTTCTCCCAGCCGGTCTTGGACCGCATCGCGTCGAAATCCTTGGAAAAGCCGGCCGTCACATCGTCCAGCCCCATGATCAGCTCGGCGATATTGGCGTTCATCAGCTCCGTATGGGCGTGGACATCGTCCAGCGAGGCGGTCTCCAGATCGAGCGAGATATCCGTGCCCTGGCTCATCTTGGAGCGCGCCGTGTCGATCCGCGACGACAGCTCAGCGATACGGGTCTGCGCCTCGGCGACTTCCTTCTTGGATTGTTCGATCTGGGCTTCGAATGTGGCCATGGTGTCGTCCTCCTATGCGCGTCCTTGCGTCCTAGCACTATTGAGGTAGGGCGTGGCATATCGAATTTCAATAAATCAGGCGACAGTCTCGCGAAAAAGCCAAGCTCTTGCCCCGAAGTCCGTTATGCTGCGTTGCAGGTCGCGCGGCTGCCCCCTATCTGGCGTCCATGCCGATGCAGCGCCGCGCCCGAACCGTCCTGATGCTTTCGGGTGAGGGCGTGCGCGACTGGCTGGAAGGGCTGCTGACCAACTCGCTCGCTTCGCCCGTCACCTTCGCCGCCCTGCTGACGCCGCAGGGCAAGATCATCGCGGACCTGTTCGTCACCGACCGGGGCGATCACCTACTCCTCGATACGCCGCCTCACATGGGCGGGCCGCTGATGAAGCGGCTGAAGATGTACCGGCTGCGCGCGCCCATCGAGATCGAGGACGTTTCGGAGACGCACCACGTCAATTGCCTGTGGGGGCATGACGACGAGACACGCGGCGACGCGGACCCGCGCCTGCCCGCGCTGGGCCGCCGTCTGATTTCGGACGCACCCCTGAGCGGCGACGGGGATTGGGACGCGCACCGGCTGAGCCTCGGCGTGCCGGACAGCGAATGGGATTTCGGCGTCCAGACGACCTTCCCGTCCGATGCCTGTATGGACCAGCTGAACGGCGTGGACTTCCACGGCGGCTGCTTCGTGGGACAAGAGGTCGTGTCGCGCATGCGCCGCATGACGACGGTGCGAAAGCGCATGCGGGGTGTCATCCTGTCCGGACCGGCAGAGACCGGCGACAAGATCGAGGCGGGCGGCCGCACTGTCGGCCAAATCCTGCATGTCAGGGACGGTCAGGCCATGGCGCTAGTCCGTCTCGACCGTTTGCGCGAAGCCACCGCCTCGCCCGAAGTCCGCGGCGCGCGCGTCCAAGTCATGAAGAGCGTGGTCGGGACGGACGACTGACGGCGTTGCGCGCCGCGCCCGATGGGCTATTCCGGAAGCCATGCGCACCGCTGATCGACCTGTCATTATCCGCCGCAACGATCCCGAAGCCTTGCCGCGTTTCGCCGCGCTGAACGCGGAATGGATCGAGGACCTCCACCATCTCGAGGACTCCGACAAGGCGATGGTCGCCAACCCCGCCCTCTATCTGGATAATGGCGGGCAGGTCTTCTCCGCCCATCTGGACGGCGAGGTGGTCGGGGCCTGTGCGCTGAAACCGCATCTGTCCGGCGACAAGGCGGGCCAGTGGGAGCTGACCAAGATGGCGGTCGATCGCACCGTGCGCGGCCACGGGATCGGCCAGACGCTGATGGATGCGGTGCACGATCATGCCCGCGACGTGCTGGGCCTGACGTCCCTGTTCCTGCTGTCCAACACCAAGAACGCCGCCGCCCTGCGCCTGTATGCGCGCAATGGCTGGGTCGTGAACCATGAGGGGCCGCACCCGATCTATGCGCGCTGCAATATCGGGATGGAGAAAAGATTGTGATCACGGCCGTGCCGGAAGTCTATGACCACGATCCCGCCCGCCCGCGCTGCGGTTGGGTCCCTCCCGATGACCGGCTCTACTGCTGGTATCACGACATGGAGTGGGGGCGTCCCATCCGCGACCCGAAGGCGCTCTTCTCCAAGCTGATCCAGGACGGGCAGCAGGCGGGGCTGGCCTGGATCACAATCCTGCGCAAGCGCGACGACATGCTCAAAGCCTATGATGGGTTCGACCCGGATGTGGTCGCCCATTACACCGACGCGGACCGGGTACGGCTGCTGTCCGACCCCGGCATCATCCGGTCCAAGAGCAAGATCGACGCGACGATCTCCAATGCTCGCGCCTATCTGGACATGCGCGAAGCGGGCATCGACTTCTCAGACTATCTTTGGGGCTTCGTGGGCGGGACGCCCATCGTGAATAGCTGGGAGCGCTTCTCCGACGCGCCGGTCAAGTCGGCCGAGTCCGAAGCCCTCGCCAAGGACCTCAAGACGCGCGGCTTCAAGTTCGTCGGCCCCGTCATCGTCTACGCCTTCATGCAGGCCGTCGGCATGATCAACGACCACGAGATCGGCTGCCCCGAACACGCGCTGTGCCGGGACGTGCGCAGCGTTTGACGCACGCGCCCCGTCCGCTAGACGGGCGGGAAACGAAAAAAGGGACGCCCGCCCGTGAAAGCCGTCATCTCCTCCACCGGTCTCTGGACGCCGGACGACAGTATCTCTAACGAAGAGCTGGTCGAGGCGTTCAACGCCTATGTCGACAAGTGGAATGCGGAGAATGCGGCCGAGATCGAAGCCGGGACCAAAGACGCGCTCGCGCCGTCTTCCGCCGAATTCATCGAAAAGGCGTCGGGCATCAAAAGCCGCTTCGTGCTGTCCAAGGACCCGATCCTCGACCCCGGGATCATGGCCCCGCGCATTCCGGCCCGCCCCAACGAGGAGCGTCCGTGCTGGCGGAGATGGCGGTAAAGGCGGCCGAAGATGCGCTCTCCCGCGCCGGAAAGACGGCGGCCGACGTGGATGCCGTCATCGTCGCGTGCTCCAACCTGCAACGCGGCTACCCGGCCGTGGCGGTCGAGGTGCAGGAGCTGCTCGGCGTGGACGGCTTCGGCTTCGACATGAATGTCGCCTGCTCTTCCGCGACCTTCGGACTGGAGGCCGCGCGCGGCCTTATCTATGGCGGGCAGGCCCGGTCCGTGCTCGTGCTGAACCCGGAAATCTGCACCGCGCACCTGAACTTCCGGGACCGCGATAGCCATTTCATCTTCGGCGACGTCGCCACGGCCATCCTGGTCGAGCGCGAGGACGTGGCGCCAGACAGCCATTGGGAGATCATCGGCGCCAAGCTGGTCACGCAGTTCTCCAACAATATCCGCAACAATTTCGGTTTCCTCAACCACACCGCGCCCAAAGATGACGGCCTGCACGGCGAGCGTGGCCGCAAGGGCCTGACCGACAAGCTGTTCGTCCAGAATGGCCGGAGCGTCTTCAAGGAGGTCGTGCCGATGGTGGCGAACCTTATCAGCACGGAAGCGGACGCGCTCGGCCTCGACGTGGGCGCCCTCAAACGCCTGTGGCTGCACCAGGCGAACCTGAACATGAACGTGCTGATCGCCAAGAAGGTACTGGGCAAGGACGTCGACATCGCCCAGGCCCCGGTCGTGCTGGACGAATATGCCAACACGTCGTCGGCCGGCTCCATCATCGCTTTCCACAAACACTCTGGCGACTTCGCGGACGGCGACACGGGGCTGATCTGCTCGTTCGGGGCGGGATACTCGGCCGGCGCGGTGTTCGTGCGGAAGGTGGGGTAGGTGGCTGTTCCGCCCTTTCACGTCATGATTCGGCCGATGCTGGAATTGGCGGCAGATGGCGAGCTTCACATCAGCGAGGCTATCGACAAATTATCCGGCATTCTCGGGCTGAGTCCGAACGATCTGGAAGAGATGGTTCCTAGCGGGCAGCAGACCCGCTTCGGCAACCGGACAACTTGGGCAAAAACGTATTTGAAAAAGGCGGGTCTCGTCCGCTATCCGCGGCGCGGCTACTTCGACATTACCGAGCAGGGCCGTGAATTTCTGCAGTCGCATGAAGGGCCTATCAAACCATCCGACCTAAAACGTTTCGAGACTTTCGCGGAGTTTTCGACAGTCGGAAGCAAAGCACAGGGTGAAACCTCTGAGCCGGAAAGCGGCTCTCCCGATCCAGACGGTGAGACTACGCCGGACGAACAGATTGTGGCGTTGCACGATCAACTCAATGACGAACTTGCCGCCGAACTAGTTGAGCGGGTTCAAGGGATGCCGCCCATCTTCTTCGAGCGGTTGCTGGTGAAGCTTCTTATCCGAATGGGTTATGGTGGTAGTGCAGAGGAAGCAGGGCGCGATCTAGGCAAAAGTGGAGACGGGGGTGTCGACGGCGTAATCGACCAAGATAGGCTCGGTGTGGATCAAGTCTACATTCAGGCCAAACGCTATTCCGACGGAAATACCTCCGACGGAAATACCGTAGGGTCAGGTGCCGTCCGAGATTTTTTTGGTGCGCTGAACATGAAGCGAGCAACCAAGGGAATTTTTTTCACGACATCAAGTTTCACATCAGGCGCGCGTGAAACAGCTGCCGCCTTGGGCACCCGGATTGTCCTCATCGATGGTCGACAGCTAGCGCGGTTGATGATCGAGACGAGTATTGGGTGTCGCGAAGAAACGACACTGGTGATCCGTCGGGTCGATGAAGACTTTTTCGATATGGCCTGATCAAAGAAAACCCGCCGAGAAGGCGGGCCGTTTTACAGCGCTTTTGAAGGAGGCGGAATCCGAATGGCGTAGCCGTTCGGCGCTTCGCTGATTTTCGGTCCACTGGACCGAAAATCATGAACGCTCAGCGTTTCTTCCGCGCCTTGCGGGCGGCGTATTTGGCGTCGCGCGCGGCCTTCTGCTGGCGGGCCAGCTCTTCGCGGGCCTTCTTGCGGGCTTCGTCGGCGAGCTTCTTCTTGCGCTCGCGTTCGGCCTTCTCGGCTTTTTCCTGCTCGATCTTGGCGGCTTTTTCCGCGGCGCGCTTCTGCTCGCGCTCTTCGCGCGCGGCGTTGCGGGCGGCGCGCTCCTCCATCAGCCGTTCCTTTTCGGCCGGGTCGAGTTGCTTCTCCTGGGCGCGCTTCAGCATGGCGAGCTTCGCCTCTTTCTGCGCTTGGAGGCGGTCGTTGAATGTCTGACCGGGTATGCTCATAGGGTCCTGGGTCTTCTCTGTCTGTTCGGGGAGGTGCGCTATATCGCGGCGATGTCCGGATAAATCAAGCCGTAGCGCGCGGAAAGGTTGCGGCGACGGGCTGGCGGCGCAGCGGCGCGTGTCGGCGGCGTCCGAGAGAAGACCGGCGAGGGAGGATGCGGGCATCTGGACGAACATGGATCGAGCCTTAGTTGAGAACGATTCTCGACTAAGGCCAAGCCCATCACGCCGTCAAGTCATTTGCGAATGGTTCGCATCAAAGCGGCGCGATCTCCGCCACACAGTCGATCTCCACGGCCACGTCCAGCGGCAGGCTCGGGGCGGAAACGGCGAAGCGCGCATGGCGCCCAGCATCGCCGAACAGCGCCACCATCAAATCCGAGCATCCATTGACCACTTGCGGAATGTCCGCATAGCTCGCGTCGGGCGTGGCCTGGACGAAGCCGCCCAGCTTCACGATGCGGCGCACGCGCGACAGATCGCCGTCGCAGGCGACCTTGAGCTGCGCCACGATGTTCAGTCCGCAGAGCCGCGCGGCGTGCTGGCCGTCCTCCACCGTAAGGCCCTCGCCCAGCCGTCCGCCCACCGTCTCGTCCCCGATCTTGCTGATCTGTCCGGACACGAAGACGAGGTTTCCGCTCACCACGAAGGGCACGTAGTTGGCGACCGGCGCCATCGCCTCCGGCAGCGTCAGGCCCAATTCGTTCAATCTCTCTTCGACGCTCATATTGACCCTTTCCGGTCTCGGACCCACTTATCGGGCGGCTTATGCCGCTTCCAGACCTTTCGTCCAGATCAGAGACGCCCGATCCATGACAAACGCCCCGTCCGATGCCTTCCCGCTCCCGTCCCGCAATGCGGAGGTGCTGGATTTCCTTGCCAGCCGCCGCAGCAATCTTGCCAAGGCGATGGGGGATCCGGGGCCTTCGGACGAGGAACTCGACGCCATCCTGCGCATCGGCACGCGCGTGCCGGACCACCGCAAGCTCTCGCCCTGGCGCCTGACCGTCTACCGGGGCGGTGCGCGCGAAACGTTTGGGCAAGCCATCGCCGACGCCTACCGGGCGGACAATCCCGACCACCCGGAAGATCGCCATGCCTTCGAGGCCGCGCGTTTCCTGCGCGCCCCTGTCGTCATCTCGGTCGTCAGCGCGCCGGTCGCCTGCGTGCGCGGCACGCCCGTCTGGGAGCAGCAGATGAGCGCGGGCGCGGTCTGCCTGAAGCTCTGCCTGGCCGCGCAAGCATCCGGCTTCGGCGCGCAATGGCTGACCGAATGGTACGCCTACGACGTTCGCATCCACGACCATATGGGGCTCGGGAAGGGCGAGCAGGTGGCGGGCTTCATCTATATCGGCACGCCCACGCAGGGATCGTCCCCGCGCACCCGGCCGGAACTGGCAGACATTGTGACCCATGCGTGACGCGGAACTCCCGCGCGATACGCCCATTGGTCCGACATGACCCGGTTCGCCGTCATCGTAGCCTTCCTGCTCTTGGCTTGCATGGCGGCGGATGCGACCGAAACGGCACCGGAGACCCGAATGACCGACATGAATATCCTGACCGAGGCGGACCGAAAACCCGAGACCCCGACCTGCCAGCTGGCGGCCGACTTCTCCGACCCGGAGTCGTTGGCACCGTGGCGCATCGTCAATGACGGCGTGATGGGCGGCCAGTCCCAAGGCGCGCGCTTTCACGAAGACGGCGCGATGGTCTTCGCCGGCACGATAAACACGAATGGCGGCGGCTTCTCCTCGCTGCGGGCGGGTCTCGCGCCAGAGACCCTGGCAGGGGCGCAAGCTCTGCGCCTGCGCGTGCGATCCGACGGCCGCGCCTACCGCATGACCTTCCGCACCTCGGAGCGCTGGCGCGGCCGGTCCGTCTCCTATCAGGCCAGTATCCCGCAGACCCCGGACGGCGTTTGGAGCGATGTGACGGTGCCTTTCGATCACATGGAGACCTCCGTCTTCGGGCGTACGGTCCGCGCCGATCCGTTCGATCCGGCGGATGCGCGCGAGATGGGAATCATCCTCGCCGACGGGGTAGACGGACCCTTCCGGCTGGAGGTGGCGTCGATCGCTTGCGTGCCGGACCAAGACTGACCGAGCGGGTGTTCGTCCCATGGCGAGGCGCGCGGGCTGCGTTTCGGCCGCCCCGAAATCTTGACTCCTGCGGCTAGAAAATTGAAAGTTCGGTCCAATCGAACGGGACCTTCGATCATGACCGATCTGCGAAAAATCGCTCTTCTGAGCGTCGCCGTCCTGGCGGCCGCTTTCATGCTGGAAGGCTGCGGCGGCGGAGGTTCTTCCGCACCGCCACCCCCGCCGCCTCCGCCCCCGCCGGTCAATACGGCCCCGACCATCGCCATCGCGAAGTCCACGCCCGACGTGGACGAGAACGCGCAGCTCGTGCTCGACGCGTCGGGCTCCACGGACGCGGACGGCGACGCGCTCAGCTTTGAATGGACCCAGACGGCCGGTCCCGACACGACCCTGTCGGGCACGGACCAAGCCGTCATGACCGTATCCCCGCCCTTCGTCGACGAAGACGCCGAGCTGCAGTTCAAGCTGGTGCTGTCCGACGGCGAGGACACTGTGGAAGAGACGGTGGGCGCCATGTTGCGAAACGTCATCCTGGGCCGCGCCTACAACAATGACAGCAAAACGGTGCTGAAGCCTTGGGACGATGCGGGAACCCCGAAGACCGTTTGGTGGGGGCATGTTGGTTTCGAGACGCCGATGGGCGAAATCGAATTTAAACAGCCTATTCTGGACCCGCGTAAGGTCGATACGTTTCTCACATACCAGGACGCGTCCAGGCATGCCCAAGGGACGTTTCCCAAAAACACTATCTTTAAAGGCCCGAAAAGCCGGATGTTTTCCATCGGGCACGAGCCCGACGACTATTTGGACACGGCTGACGATCAGATCGATGGCATCATACTGATGCCCGACACCGACGAGGTGGTGGTTCGAAGCCGGATTTATAAGTTGAGGCAGCCGGTCACGGATCTGGAATCGCCACCGCTCGCGGTCGATGCGCCCTGCGACGCGAGCGTCGTGTCGCGCTACCATTACTGGAAGGATTTCAACGAATACGAACTGGACTCGTCGACCTTCGAGGGCATCGTCGTGTCGAGATCGGGGGGCGGTTTCTCCATGTTCGAGGGGAAGCTAGATGGAGAAACGCTCGCATATCTTCCCCTGAGCATCGAGAACAACCCGACCGGGTCGTTCTGCGCGATCGTGGCGACCAACCGCTACATCGACGAGAGGTTCACCCGCGCCCGGACCCCCGCCCCCCTCCACTACGGCCCCCTCATCGACACCTACGACAAGGGAGGAAACCTCATCCTCGCTGTTGCGGACGACGGCCGGAGCGCGACCCTTTTCAACTCTGTCAAGGCAGTCGGATCGGACGCCGTGACGCTGAGTGCGTTGGAGACGGTCGAGATCGACCTGGATACGAACGAACCGCTGGACCTGGTCGATGCGCAGACACTGGGTGCGGTCAGTGTGAGTGGGGCGGAGGCCGGCCTGGCTCTCGTCTACACAGACGGCGAGGAGATGGGCACACACCGCCTGGTGCTGATCGGTGTGGGCAGCGACGGGAAAATCCTCCAGCACCGCAAATCCTGGGATCGCGGGGTCCCGACCTTCGTCCGGCAGGTCGCCGTCCACCGCGGCATGGGCACAAGCCACACACTGGTCTATCCGAGCCCGGAAATCGTGGTGGGCCTGGACGAGCAGGACAGTTTCCTCGCTTTCCGGTCTCCGGGATTCGAACGTGCGCAACCTGGCTCGTTCTTCGAAACCAATAGCGTCATCATCGACTTCAACCGCGTCCCCCTCGAAGAGGCGGCCTACATGTCGTCGAGGGCTCCCCTTTCGGAAATATATAATGTGGATTTTGGCACCCTGATCCGCTACCAGCTCTGGTACTACCCGGACGGCGACGGGGCAGACCACGTATCCTACGACTATCCTGATCCGGACTGACGCGGCGTGGGTACCTTGACCAGGGTGACCTTCCATCGGAGCCACAGGCCCCGCCCCCGCGTCAGACCCCAGACAGCGACGCGCTCGCCGTCGCCTTGGCCGCCAGACGGCCGTCCGCGTCGAACAGCTCGCCTTCCATGAAGGCGATGCTCGATCCCAGCTTCACGACGCGGCCCCGGGTCGTCACGCGGCCGGGCTTCACGGCGCGCAGGTAATGGACGTGCAGGTCGATGGTCGAGCCGAACCGCTTGCCGTCCGTCATGGCGAAGAGGGCGGGGCCGAGCGTATCGTCCAGCATGGCGGCCAGGAACCCGCCCTGCACATGGCCCATCGGATTGCAGAAGGCGGGGCGGGCGTCGAACGCCAGTTCGATGGTCCCGGCTTCCGCATCGAGCGCGAGCAATTCCCAGCCCAGCGTCTCGGCGGCGGGCGGGGCGGGCAGGCGGTCGAAGATCGTGTCGGTCATGGATGGCCTTCCATCATCTTTCGTCCCCGGCATTTATTGCCGGGGTCTGGTTTCGGCTCGGTTCACAAGCCGAAAGCGCATTGCGCCCTCTCCTCTTGTGAGGAAGAGGGCGAGCAGACCCCGGCAATAAATGCCGGGGACAATGTTTCTCCTCTCGTGTTTCCGAAAACAGCTCCCGCCCGATGAGCCAGCGCCTTATCTCGGACGTGCCCGCGCCGATTTCCATCAGCTTGGCGTCGCGCAGCAGGCGGCCCGTGGGGTAGTCGTTGATGTAGCCATTGCCACCCAGGATCTGGATCGCGTCCAGCGCCATCTGCGTCGCTTTCTCGGCGGCGTAGAGGATGCAGCCGGCCGCGTCCTTGCGGGTCGTCTCGCCCCGGTCGCAGGCGGCGGCCACGGCGTAGGAATAGGCCCGCGCCGTCGACAGGCTGACATACATGTCCGCCAGCTTGCCCTGGATCAGCTGGAACTCGCCGATGGGTTTTCCGAACTGCTTGCGCTCGTGGACGTATGGCACGACCACGTCGAGGCAGGCCTGCATGATGCCGATGGAGACGGCGCTCAGCACAACGCGCTCATAGTCGAGACCGCTCATCAGAATGGCCGCGCCTTGGCCGATCTCGCCGACCACATTGTCTTCGGGCACGAAACAGTCCTCGAAGACCAGTTCCGCCGTGTCCGAGCCGCGCATGCCCAGCTTGTCGAGCTTCTGGGCGACCGAGAATCCGTCAAACCCGCGCTCGATCAGGAAGGCGGAGACCGACTTGCTGCCCGCATCCGGATCCGTCTTGGCATAGACGAGCAGCGTGTCGGCGGTGGGT
The DNA here is from genome assembly GCA_039033275.1 of Pseudomonadota bacterium. Lineage (GTDB taxonomy): Bacteria > Pseudomonadota > Alphaproteobacteria > Caulobacterales > Maricaulaceae > Litorimonas. Next base: position 15,012 of record JBCCCX010000002.1, read on the forward strand.
GAGTTGGTGATCCACATCTTGGTGCCGTTCAGCAGGTATCCGCCTTGCGCGCTTTCCGCCTTCAGCCGCATCGACATGACGTCGGAGCCCGCGCCCGCTTCGCTCATGGCGAGGCTGCCGAGATGCTCGCCGCTCACCAGTTTGGGCAGGTACTTTTCCTTCTGCTCCGCATTCCCCCAGCGCTCGATCTGGTTGATGCAGAGGTTGGAATGCGCGCCGTAGGACAGACCGATGGACGCGCTCGCCCGGCTGACTTCCTCGATGGCGATCGTGTGTTCCAGATAGCCGAGGCCCAGCCCGCCATTCTCTTCCGCTACCGTGATGCCGTGCAGGCCCAGCTCGCCCATCGGCTCCCACAGTTCGCGCGGGAACTGGTTGGAGGCGTCCACTTCGGCGGCGATGGGCGCGATCTTGCCTTGCGCGAACTGGTGAACCGTCTCGCGGATGGCCTCGGTCGTCTCGGAATGGCCGAATTGCAGCGTGGGGTAGGGGGTGGTGGGCATATATGTCTCGCGGTCTGGGTGTCTTTCGGGTCGGACGCCCTTTAGCGCGAGGGACGGCGGCATGTCTTGCCTCAAAAACGGCCGTTTCGAAGCAGGCGACGCGGGGTCTGACGATCGTTTTCGCCAAGCCCTGCCGTTGGAGTTTCGCCCAGACGTTTGCCCAGACGTTTGCCCAGGCGTATCCGTCCTGCCGGGCATCGTGTCCGCGGCCTTGTCTGGTTTCGCGTGTTTTTCCATGCCGTGTGGCACGACGCGCGGGCCCCGCCCCGCGACGGGGAAGGGAGAAGAAGAACCATTTACGCGAAGGCGGGAGCCCGCGCGTCCGGTGAACACGCCCGCATGCCGCGCCCCTGTCTGCCGACGGCCCCGAGGGCACACGCCGGGAGGCGGGACCCGGGGACGGCCTTTCGGGCGGTCCGCCGTCTCCCGCCGGGTTCCGAAGGGGTGCACCATCCGGGGGTTTCGCCCCTGGCGGCTCACGGCGCACTCCGGACCCTTGTGGATCGCGTCGCGCGGGCGGGGCGTGGGGCGCCGTATCAACTCGCCCCGCGCCCGGCCCACCGGACATTCCCTGACACAAGGGCGATACACCCGCTCGTGCCGACAGGGAACGGGAGTGAAAATAAGCCCCAGAGGGCGCGGCGCGGATATGATTTTCGCAAAAAAGAGGCAGGGCGAACGAAAACAACGCAGTGGGCGAAGGCGCTCATGCCGACAAACGCGGATGGGTTGGGCCGAACAGCCGGAAGAGACGGTTTGAGCGGCCCTGAACGGATAGCCGCGCCCTTTTTCCGCTTCCGGCTTCGCGCACCCACCCTGCCTTCATTTCCATGCAGGGCGGCGTCACCGGCTTGCGCGTCGGCTTCCGCGTCGGCACCCAAACCCTTGCCAACCTTTCCCGCCCCCGGCATGGCGCGCGCGATGAGTCCCGCTTCGTCCGACGCCCCGCCCCGCCCCGACAGGACCCCCGCGCCCGCGCGGCGGCGCCTCTCGCCCGAGGCGCGCCGCGCGCAATTGCTGGAGCATGCGGTCGATGCCTTCGCCGAGCTGGGGCTGGAACGGGCCGGGCACGGGGACATTGCCCGGCGTGCGGGCGTGTCCACGCCGACCGTGTTCAACTATTTCCCGACGCGCGACGCGCTGGTCGGGGCCGTGCTGGCGCGTATCGAGGCCAATGTGGAGGAGATGTTCGCCCGTATTCCGGACCGGGCCGACAGCCGCCGCACGCGCATCCTGCAACTGGCCGCGACCTTCCGGCAGATGGTCGCCGAACGCCCCAACGAGACCAAGGCGTTCCTGAAATGGGGCGTGTCCTTCGATCCCGACATGCGCCCGGCCTATCTCGCCTTCCAGACGCGGATCCTCGACCGGCTCGTCGCGGTGCTGCCGGACAATCCGGCCGATCCGGCCAAGGCGCGCGCGGAAGCGCGCATCCTGTACGGCGCCTCCAACCTGTTCGCCGCCATGACGTTCGACGACTTCCCGCCCGGGGCGATGACGGATTTCATCGGCCGCATCGCCGATGTGCTGGGAGCTCCCTGAATGATCCGGCTCTTTTCATCGGTCGCGGTCTTGTCGGTCTGCGCCTGCGGCGTCGCGGCGGCGCAGACATCCTTTCCCCTCATCGACGACACGCCGGACGGCACCGTGACGCTACTGGCCGCGACGCGGGTCGTGGACGAAGTCACCGTCACGGACCGCATCGCGCGCGTGGACGACCAGCCGGAGTCCATCGACCTCGTCTCGGCGGAGGAGGCGCGCGCGCTCGTTCATCCGGCCGAAGCGCTCAATGCGGTGGCGGGCGTGAACATCCACCGCGGCTCGGGGCAGGAGCACCTCACCGCCATCCGCTCGCCCGTGCTGACGGGCGGGGCGGGCGCGGGCAGCTTCCTGTTCCTGGAAAACGGCGTGCCCCTGCGCGCAGCCGGTTTCGCCAACGTCAACGGCCTGTTCGAGGCGGGCACGGAGTTTGCGCGGGCCGTCGAAGTTTTCAAGGGGCCGGGACCGGCGGAATACGGCTCCAACGCGGTGCACGGGCTGGTCAATGTGGTGACGCCGAGGCCGGGCGACGGCAGCACCGCCACGGTGATCGGCAGCACGCGCGGCTATGGCCGGGTCACGGTCGGGCACGACGTTTCGGACACTCTGCGCGTTTCGCTCTCCCTCGCCCACGATGACGGTTTCCGGGACGATAGCGGGTTCGATCAGCAGAAGGCGGAGCTGCGCTATAGCGATGCGTTCGGGGCGTGGGACGTGGACGCGGTCGCGGCGGTGGGCAATCTCAACCAGGAAACGGCCGGCTTTCTGCAGGGCGACGACGCCTATCGGGTAACGGGCCTGCGCTTCACCAACCCCAATCCCGAAGCCTTCCGCGACGGCCGGACCTACCGCGCGCAGGTGAACCTCTCGCGCGACACGGATGCGGGCCGCCTCGTCCTGACGCCCTATGCCCGCCGGGCGGAGCTGCGCTTCCTGCGCCATTTCGTGCCCGGACAGGCGCTGGAGAAGAACGGCCATACCTCGTTCGGCCTGCAAAGCGCGTTGATCGGCGACGACTGGTCGGTCGGCGTGGACGGGGAATGGACGGACGGGTTCCTGTACGAGTTCCAGGACAACCCGTCGCGCTTCTCCTTCGTGCAGGGGCTGCATTTCGACTACGAGGTCGAGGCGGTGGTGCTGGCCGGCTACGCGCAGAAAAGCTTCGCATGGGACCGGTGGCGCGTGGATGTGGGCGCGCGGGGCGAATATACGGCCTACGATTACGACACGGCCGCCCCGCCCGGACGGTCGGGCCGGTTCGTGCGCGCGCCCGACCGGACGGACGATTTCTTCACCCTGACGCCCAAGCTGGGGCTGATCTATGACGCCGCGCCCGGCGTGACGGCGTTCGCCCGTGCCGCGCGCGGCAGCCGCGCCCCGCAGACGACCGATCTCTACGCCGTCGTGCAGAACCAGGTGCCGGGCGAGGCGGGTGTGGAGACGCTCGACAGCGTAGAAGGCGGCCTGCGGTTTGCCGCCGGTCCCGCGCGGTTCGAGGTCGCGGCCTTCACCCTGTGGAAGGACGGCTTCTTCTTCCGCAACGCCGCCGGGTTCAACGTGGCCGACGGCAAAACGCGGCATACGGGGCTGGAAATCTCCTTTCTCGCGCCCGTCCTGCCGTGGCTGTCCGCGTCGGGCGAATGGTCGGTGGCGGACCAGCGCTACGATTTCGACGATCCCTCCAGCGGCATACGCGACGGCAACCTCATCGACACCGCGCCCGTCACGCTGGGCACGATGCGGCTGACGGCGGATTGGGACCGCCTCGGCGCGGAACTGGAATGGCGCCATGTCGGCCGGTATTTCACCAACGAGGCCAACACGCAGGACTATCCCGGCCACGACATCCTCGTCGCGCGCGGCGACTACGAACTGAGGGACGGTCTGCGCCTGTTCGGGCGCGTGGATAACCTGCTGGACGCGCGCTACGCCGACCGCGCGGACTTCGCCTTCGGCAATGAACGCTACTTTCCGGGACGGCCCCGGACGCTGTTCGTGGGTTTGACGGCGGACTACTGAGGGAGCTGTTCCCGGGCTCGACCCGGGATCCAGAACGGCTTGCGATGGGCTTCGCCTTGGCTGGACCCCGGATCAAGTCCGGGGACAGGTGCGTCTTGCATTCCCCGCCCAACCCCGTAACTCCCCGCCCATGCACATCCCAGACGACAAACTCCGCCAGGTCGTGGACCGGTTCGAACAGATCGAGGCGCGCATGGGCGCGACCACGGATGGCGACGAGATCGTGCAGCTGGGCAAGGATTATGCGGAACTGAAACCCGTGGCCGAAGGCGTGCGCCGCCTGCAAGGCGTGCGCGCGGAGATGGACGACCTGGAGGCGATGCTGGACGATCCGGAAATGGCGGCCATGGCCAAGGACGAGCTGCAGGCGCTCAAGGATTCGCTGCCCGAGCTGGAGCGCGAGGTCTCGCTGCTGCTCCTGCCCAAGGACAAGGACGACCAGGCGTCGATCGTGCTGGAGATCCGGGCCGGGACGGGCGGGGACGAAGCCGCCATCTTCGCGGGCGACCTGTTCGCCATGTATCAGCGCTACGCCTCGCTCAATGGCTGGCGCGTGGAGATCGAGACGGCGGCCGAGGCCGACATGGGCGGATATAAGGAAATCAGCGCGTCCGTCACCGGAACCGGCGTTTACGGCCGCATGAAGTTCGAGAGCGGCGTCCACCGCGTCCAGCGCGTGCCGGTCACGGAAACGCAAGGGCGCATCCACACCAGCGCGGCCACCGTCGCCGTGCTGCCGGAGGTCGAGGACATCGATATCGGTTTTTCCATGAACGATGTGCGCGTCGACACGATGCGGGCGTCGGGCGCGGGCGGTCAGCACGTCAACAAGACGGACTCGGCCGTGCGCATGACGCACGAACCCACCGGCGTCGTCGTGGTCTGCGACGCCAAATCCCAGCACCAGAACCGCGCCAATGCCGAGCGGCTGTTGAAGATGAAGCTCTACGACATGGAGAAAGCGCGGCAGGAAGCCGAGCGGGCCGAGGAACGCGCCGGGCAGGTCGGCTCCGGCGACCGGTCGGAACGCATCCGCACCTACAACTATCCGCAAGGCCGCGTCACCGACCACCGCATCAACCTCACCCTCTACAATCTCGACAAGATCGTGGCCGGCGACGCGCTGGACGAAGTGATCGCCGCGCTGATCGCCGAAGACCAGGCGGCGAAGCTGGCGGAGATGGCGTAAAAAAGCCCCAGCGCCTGTCAGGATCGCCTGCCCCCGGACGTCTTTAGGGTGGACAAGCCATTCCGGCCTGTCGAAAACAAGACACGGGAGACCGACATGCAATACATGCTCGCCATCTATGAAGACCACACCGCCTATGCGGACGAACAGGCCCTGGCGGACATCATCCGCGCGCACGGTGCCTATAGCGAGATGCTGGCCAAGGCCGGGGTGATCCGGGGCGGTGAAGGGCTGGTCCCGCCGGAGCAGGCCAAGACGGTCCGCCGTGCGTCGGGCCGCAGTGCCGTCCATGACGGCCCCTATGCGGAAATGCAGGAACAGCTGGGCGGCTTTTACATCATCGAAACAGAGACAATGGAAGACGCGCTCGATTGGGCCGCGAAGATGCCCTTGGTCGGCGACGGCAGCGTCGAGGTTCGCCCCTGCATCGGGCGCTCGCCCGCCTGAGAAACGCGGCCGACACGCGCGCGTCCGCGCCCGCAGTCCTGAAGGCGGCCTGGGCGGAGCACCGCGTCGCGCTCATGGCGGCGCTGACGGCCAAGCTCGGCGATCTCGAAACCGCCGAAGACGCGCTGGCCGAAGCCGCTCTGCGCGCCCATCGCAGTTGGACGGCGGCGATCCCCGACAACCCGTCCGGTTGGCTCTACCGCGTCGCGCTCAACGCGGCGCGGGACGGTCAGCGCCGCTCTGCGCGCCATGCGGGCGCGGCTCCGGCTTTGGCCCGGCATCTGAGCCTGACCCGGCCGGACGCGCTCGACGTTTCCCCCGAAGCCCGGCTCGCCCTGTTCCGACGCTGCGCCGATCCAAGACTGTCCGCCGAGCAGCAGATCGCCCTGATGCTGTTCCACCTGGCCGGATTGGATTGCGCGGCGATCGCCAAGGCGTTTCTCGTCCGGGAGTCCGCGATCCATCAGCGGCTGTCACGGGCGCGATCGAAACTCAAAGACAGGGAGGGGAGCGATGGCGAGACGCCGGATCTGTCCGCCGTGCGGTCCGCCCTGGAAGTGATCTATCTGCAGAGCTACCGCAATATCGGCGGCGGCGTCGACGTCGAGGCGCTGGGCCGAGATGCGCTGCAACTCGCCGGGGCCCTGTGCGACGCCGGACCCGCCGAGCCGGAAAGCTGGGCGCTGCTCGGGCTGATGCATCTGCTGGAGGCCCGGCGGCCCGCGCGCCTGTCGGACGAAGGGAGCTTCGTCCCGTTCGACCGGCAAAATGCGGAGGACTGGTCCGCGTCACATCTGCGCGCCGGCGCGGCCGCGATACAGCGAACCGCGTCCCTGGCGGAGCGGGGCGAGCTTTACGGCCTGCGGGCGCAGATCGAGTTGACGCGCATGATTGCCCGGCAGAGAAATGAACCCTGCGACGCGGCGCTGCTGGCGCTCCATGACCGTCTTGTCGCGCTGACGGCACTCCCGTTTGCCGCCGTGGACCGCGCGCTGGTGCTGGCCCGTCTGGACGGCGCCCAGGCCGGGCTGGACGCGCTGGACGGGATCGAGGGCGACCTGTCCCATTACCCCGGCTGGCATCTGGCGAAGGCCGAACTGCATGCGCGTCTGGACGACGCGCCGCAAGCCCGGCAGCATCTCCAAGCCGCGCTCGTGATGATGGACGAAGGGGCGGAGCGGGCCTTCGTGGCGGCGAAACTCGCCTCTCTCCCGGCTTGACGCGCACGATATGGGCCGTCACCTGAAAGCCATGATGAAATTTATCGCCGCCGCCCTGATGCTGTCCGCCGCCGCGCCCGCTTTCGCGCAAGGCGCGCCCACTTGCGACGCACAGGACGAATTCGCCATCGTCATCCATGGCGGGACCTCGTCGGGTGAGGCGCGGCCGGACCGGATCGCCTTCATGGAGGCCATGCTGGCGGAGCGGCGTGCGGAGCTGGCGGCCGGGGCCCGGGCGCTCGACGTGGTGGAAGCGGCCGTGGTCGCCATGGAGGACAGCGCGCTGTTCAATGCGGGCCGCGCGGCGATCACCAACGCGCAAGGGTTCGTGGAAACCGACGCCTCCATCATGGACGGACGCGATCTGGATGCGGGCGCGGTCGCCTCGCAGCTCCGGCTGAGGAACCCGATTCGCGCCGCCCGCCTCGTGATGGAGCACACGCGCCATGTCAGCATGGTCGGCGACCGGGGCGAGGCCGCCGTGGTCGCGCTGGGCGCGGAGACGGTCGATCCCGACCGCTATTTCACGCGCGTTGCGCCTACGGGTGAACCGAAGGGCGAGCCGCCCGAGGAGATAAAAGAACACGGCACGGTCGGCGCAGCCGTGCTGGACCGGTGCGGCGACCTGGCGGCCGGGACATCCACGGGCGGCTATGATTCCAAGATACCGGGCCGGGTCGGCGACAGCCCCGTCATCGGCGCGGGCGTCTATGCCAAGAACGGCGTCATGGCAGGCTCCGCCACCGGCCACGGCGAATATTTCATCCGCCACACGGCGCTGCGCACTATCGCCGCGCGCATGGAATATGGCGGCATGGACCTTGCGGACGCCGCGCGGGCGACCGTGGCCGAAATGGACGCCGCAGGCGAAGGGCGTGATGGGCGCGGCGGCGTGGTCGTGCTGGACGCGGACGGCCATGTCGCCTTCCCGCACACGACCGCGGGCATGTTCCACGGCCATGCCAGCGACAGCCAGGCACCGCGCGCCGCCATGACGGGCGACCATCTGAACGGTGATCATGTGGGGGGCGGGGAGTAGTCCTTCTGATCCGTCCCGCCATCTCTTGACCGGACGCGTTGAAACGCGCGCGCGGCCGACTATGTTGGGGCCATGTACTGCATCGTCTACCGCTTCCGCCTGAGCGAGCCGTCCGAGGCCACGGAGGCGCGTTTCGTGGAAACCTGGTCCGGCATCACGGACTATCTGAAACGCGAATGCGACGCGCTGGGCTCGCGCTTGCATCAGGGCGCGGACGGCGTCTTCTTCGCCTATGCCCAATGGCCCTCCGCCGAAGTGTTCGAAGCCTCCGCCGCGCACGAACCCAAGCTGGAATTCGTGGAAATGCGCCTCGACTGGGCCGATCTGTGCGAACCGACCGAAGTGGTGTTCGCGGGCGAGCTGCTGTCGGATTTGTCGGGCTAGAGCCCGTCCCCGGACTTGATCCGGGGTCCAGGGCTGTCGTGGAAGAACGGTCCCTGCAAGCCGCTCTGGGCCCCGGATCAAGTCCGGGGACGAAGAAACGGTCTAGTCAAGCGCCTTGCCCATAAGAGGCGGCTTGTGATGACGTTCTGTCTTGTGGACCTTTACGAGCGCAGACCCCGGCAATGAATGCCGGGAACGGTCGTCCGACCAGGGTCAGGTGACGCGGCCGCCCGTATTTAGGTTTATGGCCTAGCCTTTGCGGCTGCCACCAGCGCCCGCGCGCCTTCGCCGATCTCCGGATGGTCGAGCGCGTGCGCCAGTACGGCTTCGAAATAGCCGAGCTTGCTGCCGCAATCATAATCCTCGCCCGCATAGGCATAGGCGTGGAAGGGCGAGCCGGCCGTCATGGCGCGGGCCATCGCGTCGGTGAGCTGGATTTCCCCGCCCGCGCCCGAGCCTTGCGTGGCGAGCAGGTCCATCACCGCGGGCTGGAGGATGTAGCGTCCCGTGATCTTCAGGCGGGACGGCGCGTCCTGCCGGGCGGGTTTCTCCACCATGCCGGACATGGCGATCAGGGGGCCGTCCGCATCCCCGTCCGGGGCGATGACGCCGTATTTGTGGACCTGGTCTTCCGGCACTTCGTCCACGGCGACGATGTTGCCGCCGACTTGGGCGTAGGCCTCCATCATCTGGGCGAGGCATCCGGGTTCTCCAGGACCCCGGGCCCTGATGATCACGTCGGGCAGCAGAACGGCGAAGGGCGCGTCGCCGACAATGTCGCGCGCGCACCAGACGGCGTGGCCGAGGCCGCGCGCGCTCTGCTGGCGCACGAAGCTCATCGTACCTTCCTTGGGGCGCAGGCGTTTCAGTTCTTCGGCGATGTCGGTCTTGTTCCTGCGCGCCAACGCCTCCTCCAGCTCGAAGGCCTCGTCGAAATAGTCCTCGATGGCGGCCTTGTTGCGCCCGGTGACGAAGACGATGTGCTCGATGCCCGCCTCCAGCGCCTCGTCCACCACATATTGCAGGGCCGGGCGGTCCACGACCGGCAGCATCTCCTTGGGAATGGTCTTGGTGGCGGGCAGGACGCGCGTGCCGAAACCCGCGACCGGCAGCACGGCGGTCTTGATGCGTGCGCTCACGATGCGCTCCCTTCGCCCGCCGGCGGATAGCCGACATTGGTGTATGAAAAGCCCATGGCACGCATCTGCTCGCCCCGGTAGATATTGCGCAGGTCGATCAGGTTGGGCGCGTTCAGCAAGGCCTTGACCCGCGCCATGTCCAGCGCCCGGAACTCGTTCCATTCCGTGATGATGACGAGCGCGTCCGCGCCTTCGATCGCCGCAAAGGCGCTGTCGGCATAGTCGATATCGGGCATGTGCGTTCGCGCCTCGTCCATCGCTTCCGGGTCGTAGGCGACGATCTCGGCGCCCTTGTCCACCAGCCGCGGGATGATGGTGAGGCTCGGCGCGTCGCGCATGTCGTCCGTGTTCGGCTTGAACGCCAGGCCCAGCACGCAGATTCGCAGGCCGTGCACGTCCCCGCCCAGCGCGGCGACGATCTTGTTGGCCATGCGCCGCTTGCGCGCATCGTTGGCATCGATCACCGCCTCCACGATGGACAGGGACACATTGGCCTCTTCGGCCGTGCGGGCCAGCGCCAGCGTGTCCTTGGGAAAGCACGATCCGCCATAGCCCGGACCGGCATGGAGGAACTTGCCCCCGATGCGCTTGTCCAGCCCGATGCCGCGCGCGACCTCCTGCACGTTGGCCCCGACTGCCTCGCACAGATCCGCCATTTCGTTGATGAAGGTGATCTTGGTCGCGAGAAACGCGTTTGCGGCATATTTGATCAGCTCCGACGTGCGGCGCTCCGTGAACAGGATCGGCGTTTCGTTGAGGAAGAGCGGGCGGTAGAGTTCGCGCATCACGGTTTCCGCGCGCGGGTGCCGCGTGCCGACGACCACCCGGTCGGGCCGCTTGAAGTCCTCGATCGCCGCGCCTTCCCTCAAAAATTCCGGATTGGACACGACTTCGAAGGCGGCGCGCGGCGCGTGCTCGGCCATGATGCGCTCCACCGCGTCGCCCGTACCGACGGGGACGGTCGATTTCGTCACCACCACGGTGAAGCCGTCCTCGGGCAGGTGGCCGGCAATCTCCTCGGCCGCCGCATGGACGTAGGACAGGTCGGCATAGCCGTCGCCGCGCCGCGACGGCGTGCCCACCGCGATGAACACGGCGTCCGCGCCCCGCATCGCGTCGGCCAGGTCAGTCGTGAAGCGCAGGCGCCCGGCCGCCATGTTGCGTGCGATCAACGCGTCCAGGCCCGGCTCGAAGATCGGAACGCCGCCGCCCTCCAGCGTTGCGATCTTGGCGGGGTCGGTGTCCACGCAGACGACTTCGTGCCCGAAATCGGCGAAGCAGACCCCGCTGACCAGACCCACATATCCTGTGCCGACCATGCAGACTTTCATTCCGCCCCCATAAGGCGGCGGGGAAGGCCCGTCACCCTCGCTGCGTCCGGAAAGCACGTGGCGATTGACAAAATTTTTGTGACAGTGCGATCCTGGCGGGGATGGAGACCGATCCGACATTCCCGATGGTGCTGGCTTGGGCCGCGCCCTTTTTCGTCGCGACTGTGGCGCTGGAATGGTGGTTCGTCACCCGCAAGCGCCCGGAAGGAACCTATGTCGGGCGCTATGAGTGGCGCGACGCGTTCACCTCCATGACGATGGGGCTGGGCAATCTGGTGACGGACCTGCTGTTCGGGTTCCTCAGCCTCGGCGTGCTGGTCTTCTTCTGGCAGTTCCGCCTGGTCGATTTGGGCGTGTCCCTTCCGGTCGTCCTGCTCGCGCTCGTGGCGCAAGATTTCGTCTATTACTGGAAGCACCGCGCCAGCCACCGCATCCGCTGGTTCTGGAGCGCGCATGTGGTGCATCATTCCAGCCAGCACTACAATCTGTCCACCGCGCTGCGCCAGCCCTGGACCAGCAACTTCACCGGCTACGTGCTGATGAGCGCGCCGCTGGTGCTGCTGGGCTTCCACCCGCTGCTGATCGGCTTCGTGGCGTCGCTCAACCTGCTCTACCAATACTGGATCCATACGGAGGCGGTGCGCAAGATGCCGCGCGGGTTCGAAGCCGTGTTCAACACGCCGTCCCACCACCGCGTGCATCATAGTGTCCATCCGACCCATCTGGACCGCAATTATGCGGGCATCTTCATTGTCTGGGACCGTCTTTTCGGCACGTTCGTGGAGGAAGCGGACGGCGAGGCGATGACCTACGGGCTGGTCAAGAACATCGAGACGTTCAACCCGGTGCGCGTCGCGCTGGACGAATGGGTGTCGCTGTTTCGCGACGCGCTCGCCCCCGGCCTCACCCTGGGCCAGCGTCTCGCCTACGCCTTCGCCCCGCCCGGCTACAGCCATGACGGCTCCCGCCAGGGCAGCGAGGCAATCCTGGCGGAGTGGGAAGCGCGCCGGGACGCCCCGCCTCCAACATCTTCTCCCGAAACCGCCTCCCCCGAAACCGCCTCCCCCAAAATCGCTTCCAGCGGACCCTAGCTGCAAGCGATTCGCATGGCGGTCCGAAACCAACGCGACGGATCGCACATATTGCGTCGGATTGACGCCATTCCCGGGTGGCCATCCGCACTATATGTGTCTAGACACGCCGCGCGCGACGGGGCTGCCGGCCTTTCGCCGTGCGCGAAGTGTAACGCATAGAGGTTGACCGATGGCCGAGATTGGCTTGATCCATCACGACGATATCGTCGAGGACGAGGGCAAACGCGATTTCATCTTCCTGCTGGCGGGTGCCGCAGGGGCGTTGGGCGCGGCGTCCATCGTCTGGCCGCTGCTCGCCCAGATGGGCAAGGCGGCGGACACGCTGGCGCTGGGCTCGATCGAGATCGACGTGGGCAAGATCGCCGAGGGCGAACAGCTCAAGGTTCTGTGGCGCGGCGCGCCGGTCTTCGTGCGCCATCGCACGGCGGCCGAGATCGCGGAAGCCGAGTCGGTGGACGTGTCGGGCCTGCCCGACCCCGCCACGGACGCCGAACGCCTCGTGCCGGGTCCGGACGGCGCGCTGAAGCCGCAATATCTCGTCCAGATCGGCGTCTGCACCCATTTCGGTTGCGTGCCGGTGGGCGAGTCCGGCGACTATGACGGCTGGTACTGCCCCTGCCACGGCAGCCACTACGACACGTCCGGGCGCATCCGCAAAGGCCCCGCCCCGCGCAACCTCGACGTGCCCCCTTACGAATATATCTCCGACACCGTGATCAAGGTCGGCTAAACCGGATTATAGGAAGAGAACTATGAGCGGACATTCCACCTACGAACCCAAGGGCTCGGTCGCGCGCTGGATGGATTCGCGCCTGCCCATCGTGCGCATGGGCGCGGACTTCATGACGTTCCCCACGCCGCGCAACCTGAACTACTGGTGGACCTTCGGCGGCATCCTGCTGCTCTGCCTGATCATCCAGATCGTCACCGGCGTGATCCTCGGCATGCACTATGTCGCCCATGTCGACGAAGCCTTCGATTCGGTGCAACGCATCCGCCGCGACGTGCCCTATGGCTGGCTCATGCAATCGACCCACGCGGTCGGGGCGTCCATGTTCTTCCTGGCCGTCTATATGCACATGTTCCGCGCCCTCTATTACGGCTCCTACAAGGCCCCGCGCGAAGTGCTGTGGATCATCGGCTGCCTCATCTACCTCGTGATGATGGCCACGGCCTTCCTCGGATACACGCTGCCCTGGGGCCAGATGTCCTTCTGGGGCGCGACCGTGATCACGGGCTTCTTCGGCGCGGTGCCCGTGGTCGGCGAGAGCCTGCAGCAATGGCTGCTGGGCGGCTACGCGGTGGATAATGCCACGCTCAACCGCTTCTACTCCCTGCACTACCTGCTGCCCTTCATCATCGCGGCCCTGTCGGGTCTGCATGTCTGGGCGTTGCACGTGACGGGATCGTCCAACCCGATCGGGGTGTCGGCCAAGGTCAAGACGGACACGCTGCCCTTCCACCCCTATTTCACGGTGAAGGACCTGTTCGCGGTCACCTGCTTCCTGATCATCTTCGCCTTCTTCCTGTTCTACCTGCCCGACGCGCTGGGGCACGCCGACAACTACATCCCGGCCGACCCGCTCTCGACGCCCGCGCACATCGTGCCGGAATGGTACTTCCTGCCCTTCTACGCGATCCTGCGCGCCGTGCCGGACAAGCTGGCGGGCATCCTGTTGATGATCGGGGCCATCGCCGTGTTGTTCGTGCTGCCCTGGCTCGACACGTCGCGCGTGCGCTCCATGCGTTTCCGCCCGATCGCGCGCTGGTTCTTCTTCATCTTCGTCTTCATGTGCTTCATCCTGGGCTGGTGCGGCGCGGAAACGCCGGATGACGAGGCGTTCCTGGGCCTGTCCTTCTACCGCCTGTCGCAGATCAGCACGCTCTACTATTTCGCCTACTTCCTGGTGATCCTGCCGATCCTGGGTCTGGTCGAGGATCCGGAGGAACGGCCCGCCTCCATCACGCAGGCCATCCTCGACTATGGCGACAAACCCGAACCCGAAAAGGTGCTGGTGCCGGCCGAATAGGCGCCGGCACACGCCCCTCGACTCCCGACAGACTTTTACGAAGAAGACGACACATGGCTTTGAAGTCCGTTAGAAACTTCCTCCTCGCAGGCGGCGTGGCCGTCGCCTCGCTGACCGGAGTCGCCATCGCGGCCAGCTACGGCCCCGCCGACGGCTACGAGATGGTCCACCCGCACTGGCACTGGGAGGGATTGACCGGAACCTACGACAAGGAAGCGATGCAGCGCGGCTTCAACGTCTACGCCAATGTCTGCCGGTCCTGTCACAATCTGGATCATCTCGCCTTCCGCCATTTGGGCGACAAGGGCGGGCCGTTCTACGACGAACGCTTCCCCAACCCCAATGACAACCCGTTGGTGAAGAACATCGCCGCCGAATATGAAGTGATCGACATGGATCCGGAAGACGGCTCCGAGATCACGCGTCCGGGCATCCCGGCCGACATGTTCCCACCCATCTACCGCAACGACGCCGAAGCGCGTTTCGTTAATAATGGCGCGCTGCCGCCGGACCTGTCGCTCATGGTCAAGGCGCGCACCAACGGGGCGGACTATCTGTACAATCTGATGCTGGGCTACGAGCACCCGCAGCCCGAGACAGTCACGCTCAGCCCCGGCCAGTACTACAATCCCGTCATGGCCGGCTCCAAGATCGCCATGGCACCGCAGCTCCAACCGCAGGAAGGCGTGTTCGAGTACCAGTCCGACACGGAAGGCCAGGACCCGCCGGAAGCGACCGTCGAGCAGATGGCCGCGGATCTGACGGAGTTCCTCGCCTGGTCGGCCGACCCGAAGCTGGGCGAGCGCAAGGCCGCCGGCCTGATGAGCCTAGTCTATCTGATCGTCCTCGCCGTGCTGCTCTGGCTGTCCTACAAGCGCATCTGGCGGCGTTTGAAGCAGCCCGTGAGCGGATAGTCCCGCTTACAAGGCCGACTTCTTCAAGCCCGCCTTTCCGGCGGGCTTTTTCGTATGGCCGAATATCGAGCCCTTGTGGGAGCCCCCTTGATGACGTTCGATCCGCAACCCTGCCTTGAAAACGACCATGTCCGATTGCGTCCCATGCAAGCGGCCGATTTCGAGACCCTCTACGCCGTGGCGTCCGATCCGGACATCTGGGCGCAGCATCCGGCGCATGACCGGCACGAGCGCGCCGTGTTCCGCGAATTCTTCGATGCGGGCATGGCGGGCGGCGCCTGTTTCGTCATTTTCGACCGGAAGACGGACGAGATGATCGGCAGCTCTCGCTATCACGGTTTCGACGCGAAAAGGTCCCGCGTGGAGATCGGATGGACATTCCTGGCCCGGTCGCACTGGGGCGGTCCGTGGAACCGTGCGGTCAAGGCGTTGATGCTCGACCACGCCTTCCGCTTCGTCGACCGGGTCGTGCTCTATGCGGGATCGGACAATCACCGTTCGCGCCGTGCCATCGAGAAGATCGACGGCGTGGCGGACGGCATGCGCGACGATGGCGGTGGCCGCCACAGCGTGCGCTATGTCGTCCGCCGCCCTGGATGATGCAACTCGGAAGGATTGTACCGGCCGGCCCGTCGAAATCCCTATCGCGGCGTGCCCCAAGTCGTTACCGCTCTTTGCATGGCGTCCACGCGGTTGACAGGCATATTGGCGACACTGGTCGCCTTCTTGATCGCGGTCGTCGCGGGCACGGCGCTCTATACCTCCGTGCGCTTCGCGGACGCGGAGCGCGGCGCGCGTGCCGCCTCCGCCGAGGCACTGGCCTATTCACGGGCGCTGGACAGGCTGAAAGATGCGGTGCTCGACGCCGAGACCGGGCAGCGCGGCTACCTGCTCACGGGCGACCGCGACTATCTGGCCCCCTATCTGGCCGCCCGCGCCGCGATCGAGCCTGGCGCGCGGCAGGATTGGGCGCTGCTGGCCTTGCAAAACGGCGAAGACGAGGAATTGCGCCGGCTCGTCGATTTCAAGCTGACCGAGCTGGAGGAGACGATCCGCCTGTTCGATGCGGGCAGCGCCGAGGCCGCCCTCACCATCATCCAGACCGACCGCGGCCGGGAGGTGATGCGCGACATACGCGCCGCCATCGCGGAGCGCCGCGACCGCGCCCACATGGTCGCCGACGCGGCCGCGGACCGCACGCGCTACTATAGCGAACGGTCGGGTCTGGTCTCCACCCTGCTCGCCGCGCTCCTGGGTCTCGCCGCCCTGATGGGTGCCGTCACCTTCTATCTCTGGACCCGCACCGACCGCGCGGAGACGGAAGCCGAAGAAGCGGCCGACACGGCGGAACGGATCGAGGTCATCGCGCGCGAACTCAATCACCGCATGAAGAACATGTTCGCCGTGGCGCAAGGCATGTTGCGCCAAAGTGCGCGCGGGCGCGGCGCGGATGTCGAGGCCTTCTCCGACGAGGCCTCGGCCCGGATCACGGCCATGTCGCATGCCTACGGTGCCGCGAGCGATCTGGGCGCCGGGCGCACATTGTCCTCGAGCGAGCTCGTGGATCGGGTCGTGCGGGTGCAGCTTCTGGACGAATACAGGCTGGAGACGGTGGGCGTGCCGCGCGACCTGCCGGAAGACGCAGTCACGCCGCTGGCCCTCATCCTGCACGAATGGACGACCAATGCGCTGAAATACGGTGCCTGGTCGCCGGAATGCCATGAAAAGGGCGGCGGCGTGGTCCTGTCGCTGGCGCAGCTGAGCGACGGCGGGCTGGAACTGGTCTGGGACGAGACGTGCGAGCGCCCGGACGCTTCCCCGCCCGACAAGCAGGGTTACGGATCCAAGCTGGTGCGCGCCTGCGCCGCGCAGCTGGGCGGCACGGTGGAAGCAGACTGGCAGGCGGACGGGGTGCGCTACCGGCTGCGCATGGCGGAAGACCGCATCCGCACGGCGGATGTGGCCGCGTAGGAGCCGCGTCTTCGAACGGTCTGCCTAAAGGGCGGTCTGGCTTGAAGGGCCCGGTCTGGAAGGCCGGGCCGGAGAGGATCAGTCCAGTTCGAACCGGTATCGTTTGCGGATGCCGCGCGCCTCCACCGGCACGCCGCCGACCGTCTGGGGCTCGAAGCGCGTGCGCAGGGCCGCGCGCTCGGCGGCGCGGATGAAGTCGTCGGCATAGCGGTCCGCCTCGATCCCGACCAGTTCGGTCTGGGCGACGCGGCCCTCCCTGTCCACCGTCAGCGAAAGCGTCACGACCGCCTCCTCCCCACGGCGCAAGGCCCGGCGTGGATAGCGTGGCGTGGCGTTGCGGCGCACGCGCGGCGCGATCACGTCCCCGTCGCGCCCGCCAGCATCGGCATCGGCTCCCGGTGACGGGCGGAAGACGATGCGCGGCCGGTCATATCCGCCGCGCCCGCCCGCCAGCCGGTCGTCCGGCACGCCCGCATACTGGTCCGGGTCGCGCGGCAGCGTCCGGTCGGGAACGTCCGGGGGCCGGGCCTCCAGCTCCGCCAGCAATGCTTCCACATCAGCGTCCCGCGCGCCCAGATAGCGCCCCCATTGGTCCTGGTAGCGGGCGACGGCGGCGCGGCGCGTCTTAACGTCGATCCGCGGATCGTAGGCGAGGGTCAGCACGGCCTGCCAGTCGCGATCGGCCGCCCCGTCCAGCACGGCCAGCTGCGCGCGCGCCGCACCCGTGCGCGGATTGTCCGGATGCTGGACGAGGAAATCGGTCAGGCGCGCGCGCCGCAGGGCCGGGTCCGTTTCGCCCAGCGCCTGCAAATAGGCCTGGCGGGCTTCGGGTTCCGGCCCGATCGGGTCGGACGTGCCGACCGCCGCCCCGCCCCGTCCGCCCGCCAGCACCCAGAGGGCGGCCAGCAGAAGCGCCCCACCCAAGGCAGCCGCGGCCCAGAGCGGGCGGCGTCCGGGATCGGCATCCGGGATATCGTCTTCGATCGACTGGTACACGGCTGCGCTTATAGGTCTTTTGGGGGCGCGCGGTATAGACAGGAGCAGCGGCGCATTCCACAAGCCGCACCATGAGTGAGATCGCACCCGTTACCCCGCAATCCCATGTCGTTCTGGTCGACGGCTCCGGCTACATCTTCCGGGCCTTCCACGCCCTGCCGCCGCTGACGCGCAAGTCGGACGGCCTGCCGATCGGCGCGGTGGCGGGTTTCTGCAACATGCTGTTCAAGATGCTCAAGGACCAGAAGGATGACAGCCGCCCGACCCATTTCGCGGTGGTTTTCGACAAGGGCAGCCACACGTTCCGCAACGAGATCTACGACGCCTACAAAGCCAATCGGGGCGAACCGCCCGAAGACCTCGTGCCGCAATTCCCGCTCACGCGCCGCGCCAGCCGCGCCTTCGGCGCCCCGGCCGTGGAAATGGAAGGCTTCGAGGCGGACGACCTGATCGCGACCTATGCGAGGGCCGCCGAAGCGCGAGGCGCGCGCGTGACCATCATCTCGTCGGACAAGGACCTGATGCAGCTCGTGTCCGAGCGCGTCTCCATGCTCGACCCGATGAAGAACAAGCCCATCGGCCCGAAGGAGGTGGAGGAGAAGTTCGGCGTCGCCCCCGAACGGGTCATCGACGTTCAGGCGCTGGCGGGCGATTCGGTCGACAACATTCCCGGCGTGCCGGGCATCGGCGTGAAGACGGCCGCCCTTCTGCTAGACGAATATGGCGATCTGGAAACGCTGCTCGAGCGCGCGGAAGAGATCCCCCAGAAGGGCCGCCGCGAAAAGCTGATCGAACATGCGGACTCGGCGCGCGTGTCCAAGCAGCTCGTCACCCTGAAAGACGATGTCGATGTGGAGGTGGCGCTGGACGAACTCGGGGTGACCGACCCGGACGTGGACGTTTTGTTCGACTTTCTCGAAGAAATGGGCTTCCGCACGCTGACGGCGCGGGTGCGCGACGCGCTGGGTGCGGGCGAAAGCGACGGGATCCGCTCCGACGACACGCGCGAGACGGTCGTCTCGCCCGCCCTGCGCGAGCGTTATCCCAACGTGACGTTCGACCACACGAAATATGCCTGCGTGCAGGACGAGGCGGAGCTGGGGCGCTGGATCGACCGGGCGACCGAGGCGGGCGTCGTCGCCGTCGATCTGGAGACGGACAGTCTGGACAGCCGCGCGGCCAATCTGGTCGGTGTCTGCCTGGCCGTGGACGACAATGAGGCGTGCTACGTGCCGCTGGGCCATAAGGGCGAGGGCGACATGTTCGGCGGCGACACCCCGAAACAGATCGACACGGACCGCGCACTCGCCCTGCTGGAGCCCATGCTCCACGACCCGGCCGTCTTGAAAGTCGGGCAGAATTTCAAATACGATCTCGGCGTCTTCCTGCGCCACGGTCTTCGCCCCGCCCCCTATGACGATACGATGCTGATCTCCTACGCCATCGAGAACGGTATCACCGGGCACGGCATGGACGCGCTGTCGGAAGCCCATTTCGGCCACAGCCCCGTCCCGTTCAAGGAGATCGCGGGCACGGGCAAGAACAAGAAGACCTTCGACCAGATCGGATTGGAGGACGCGACCCGCTACGCGGCCGAGGACGCCGACGTGACGCTGCGCCTGTGGAAATTCCTCAAGCCCAAGCTCGCCCCGGCGCAGGTCACGCGCGTCTACGAGGCGATCGACCGCGATATGCCGCATGTGGTCGCGAAGATGGAGAATGAGGGCATCAAGGTGGACAAGGCCGAACTGTCGCGCCTGTCGGCCTATTTCTCCCAGAAGATGGCGGGGCTGGAGGCGGAAGCCTACGAGACCGCAGGGGAGACCTTCAACATCGGCAGCCCCAAGCAGATCGGCGAGGTGCTGTTCGACCGGATGGGATTGCCGGGCGGCAAGAAGTCCAAGACCGGCGCGTGGCAGACGGGCGTGGACATATTGGAAAGCCTCGCCGATGCGGGCGAGAGCCTGCCGCGGACCATCCTGGACTGGCGGCAATTCTCCAAGCTGAAATCGACCTATACGGACGCGCTCCAGGCGCAGATCAATCCAGAGACGCAGCGCGTCCATACGAGTTTCAGCCTGGCGGCCACGACCACGGGGCGGCTCAGCTCGTCCGATCCGAACCTGCAGAATATTCCGATCCGCACGGAAGAAGGCCGCAAGATCCGCGACGCCTTCATCGCGGAGCCCGGCCACCTGCTGGTCGCCGCCGACTACAGCCAGATCGAACTGCGGCTGCTGGCCCACATGGCGGATCTGCCCAGCATGAAACAGGCGTTTGCCGACGGGATCGACATTCACAGCATGGCGGCGAGCGAGATGTTCGGGGTGAAGCTCGACGAGATGACGCCCGAAATCCGCCGCCAGGCCAAGGCGATCAATTTCGGCATCATCTACGGCATCAGCGCCTTCGGCCTGGCCAACAATACGGGCGTGGACCGGCAAACGGCGGGCGAATACATCAAGACCTATTTCGAGAAATTCCCCGGCATTCGCGATTTCATGGATGCCACCAAGGCCGAGGCGAGGGAGCGCGGGTTTGTCACCACCCTCTTTGGGCGCAAGTGCCACATCGCCGGCATCCGCGACCGTAACCCCGCCCGCCGCCAGTTCGCCGAACGCCAGGCCATCAACGCCCCCATCCAGGGCACGGCCGCCGACATCATGCGCCGCGCCATGATCCGCATGCCCGACGCCATCCACGCCGTCGAAGGCGCGCGCATGCTGCTGCAGGTCCATGACGAGCTGGTCTTCGAGGTGCCGGAAGGCCGCGAGGACGCGCTGATCGACGTAGTGAAGGGCGTCATGGAACACGCGCACGAACCGGCCGTGGCCTTATCTGTGCCGATCGACGTGGAGGCGCAAGCGGCGAAGAATTGGAATGACGCGCATTGAGCCCAGTGCTGCGCACTGGCCCCAAAGCGTTCCACCGGCAAAAGGGCAACGCGCGCAGCCGCAGGCGAGCACGATGGTCTTTTGTCGCCGCGCGAAGCGCGTGAGCGGCAGCGAAAGCCCGCGTCGAACTTGCGGGGGCGACCGCGTCTTGAATGCGAGTCACTCGTGAGGTCGCAAGAATGAAAGCGTAATCTGGCCCCGTCCCCGGCATTCATCGTCGGGGCCTCCCTCGATCGGGGTCCCACGCTGACCGGCCCCGTCGTGGCGCAAGCCAAGCCAGAGGCCCCGGCAATGAATGCCGGGGACGGAGCTTAGGGGGATCAATTATGCTGATGCCCTGCCTGGGGGAGGAATATAAAGCCGACACGAGAGCCGTTGCCTCCGGCCTCATCGCCGAAGATTAATGCGGCCCGACTTACTCCGCCGCTTCCGTCCGCTGGGGGATCGGGCAGCTCACACCCGTCGGCCCGTGATTGCAGTAGCCTTGCGGATTCTTCGCCAGATACTGCTGGTGATAGTCCTCGGCCGGGAAACATTTCGGCGCGGGCGCGATCTCGGTCGTGACGGGGCGGCCATAGGCGGCCTCGTAGCGGGCCTTGGCGTCGCGCGCGGCGGCGGCCTGTTCGTCCGAATAGGTGTAGATGGCCGACCGGTATTGGCTGCCGACATCGTTGCCCTGGCGGTTGCCCTGCGTGGGGTCGTGGTTTTCGAAGAAGACCTTCAGCAGTTCCTCGTAGGTGATCACGTCCGGATCGAAGACGATGTGGGCGACTTCGGCATGGCCCGTGCGGCCCGAACAGACGGACTTGTAGTCGGGGTCGGGGGCGGACCCACCCGCATAACCCACGCTGGTGACGTGAACGCCGTCCAGCTTCCAGAAGATGCGCTCCACGCCCCAGAAGCAGCCCATGCCAAACAGGGCCTGCTCGGAGCCTGCGGGATAGTCGCCGAACATGTCGGCGCCGTTGACGTGGTGCTGGTGGATCGTGGCGAGCATGAGGGTCTCCTACAAAAGCGGACGGATCGCGCGGGCGAGCGTGTCGGCCATGGTTACGGCCATCGCGTCCGTGGCGATGTGGTCCTGGCGCAGCTCGATCGCAAGATGGCGGAGCCCCCGCGGCACGACATTGTGATCGACCGTGTGGTTCAGATCATGGGCCGAATAGGGTTCGTTGACGTCGACCAACAGATCCGGCGCGATCTCCCGCATCGCCGTGATGAAGGCGACGGCGGTTTCGCTGTCGTCCTTGACCAGCAGGCCGATATCGGTCCGGCGCGGCGGCTGGCCGGTAAGCTGGGGTGTGAAACTGTGGACCGACAGGGCGAGGCAATCGGGCCGGGCATCCAATGCGTCGCCCAGCGCGGCGTGATAGGCGTCGTAGAGCCGCTCGGTGCGTTCCGCGCGCTCGACCACGGACAGGCCGCGATTGCCGGGAATGTCCGTGCCGTCGCTCTCTTCTGGGATCACTCCCGGCGCGTCGGGGTCGCGGTTGGCGTCGATGACGAGGCGCGAAAAGCCGCAGACGAGCCCCGCGCAGTCCAAACGTTCGCACAGTCCGCGCGCCACCGCCTCGCTGCCAATATCCCACGCGATGTGCCGCGCCATGTCGGCCTCCGTCACGCCCAGATCGCCGACCCAGTCCGGCACGTGGTTCGACGCGTGGTCGGCGAAGACGAAGGCGGCGTCGTTGCGGCCGGAAACAGTGCGGAAGGGGATCATGGTCCGCGCTGCATTAGGCGCAAGCGGGTGATTGCGAAAGCGCGATTGTGCCGTTATAGCGCCGCTCTGCGCCTTGGCGAGGTCATGCCGTGCCGTGGCGAGAATGAGTCTAGCAGGCCCTCACGCAGTGAGGTGGCCGAGTGGTTGAAGGCGCCCACAGCCAAAAGCTTTGCTTTTGGCCGATCTATGTCTAAGAGGCGCGCGCCTTGGCGAGGTCATGCCGTGCCGGGGCGAAAACGAGTCTAGCAGGCCCTCACGCAGTGAGGTGGCCGAGTGGTTGAAGGCGCACGCCTGGAACGCGTGTATACGGTAACCCCGTATCGAGGGTTCGAATCCCTTCCTCACTGCCAGGGCCTGCCGGTTCTCTCAGACGATCCACCAGATGAAGGCCCCGCACGAGGCCAGCCCGGCCGACAAGACGGCGGTCCAGGCGATGAGTCGTTCCGTACGCAGGGTCATGATCCGGGCCTTCCGGCAAACAGTGCTGCGCCGCCCAATGCCTCTCGGGAAGCGCCTCTCGGGCGCTTATCCGCGCCGACCCTGTGCCGAACCATGTCCCAACTGGTACAATGACGGGTGAATTGCGGCTGGCGGATTGGGTTTGGCATGAGGCGCCAACTCCGTCGTTCGGTTCCGCTCTCCTTCCCCTCGCGCCGGGTGACAGGGCCGGTCTCGCCCGGTAGGCGCCGCGCCATGCCGTTCCCGCCCGACCCGCCCAACCCGTGGACCACGCTGCGCACGCGGTGCGTGAACGACAATCCCTGGACGCGGCTTGAGGAGAATGCGGTGCTGCGCCCCGACGGCGCGCCCGGCACCTACTGGGTGACGCGCTTTGCCAACCGGGCCTGCGGCGTGGTGCCCTACGAGGTGCGCGGCGGCGTGCCGGGCGTGTGGCTGGTCGGCCAGACGCGCTACGCGCTGGACGCCTATAGCTGGGAAGTCCCCGAAGGCGGCGTGCCGCCGGGCGAGGACATGAGGGCCGCCGCCCGGCGCGAGCTGCGCGAGGAGACGGGCATAAGCGCGGAGCGGATGGTGCGCCTGTTCGACGTCCACACATCCAATTCCGTGACGGATGAATGGGGGCGGGTCTTCCTCGCGACCGGCCTGTCCCACGGCGTGCCCGCGCCCGAAGGGACGGAGGATATCACTGCCATGTTCGTGCCGATGGCGGACGCGCTGGAGGCCGTGGACAGGGGCCGGATCACCGACGCCATCACCGTCGCCGGGCTGCTCCGCGTCGAACTGCTGCGCCTGTCGGGCCGGTTGCCTGCGGCGGCGGACGAACCGTCGTGACGGGCGCGCCGTACGCATAGGGTGGCCGGTATGGCTGGGCCGGGGCGGGCAAGGGCGTCGCTGCATTGGGCGGCGCAGGCTGCAGCGTCCCGAAGCCCGGACACCGGTGCGACCGCGCCAAGCCGACCAGATAGCCGATCCGGTAACGCGCCCGGTCGGACGCCCGGAAGGCGCGCTGCTCGAACTGCGCCGCGCCCGAAAGCTGCCGCACGACCCCGCGAAACGGGATCGGGCTGCGCGCCAGGGCGGCGACGCCGGAATCGCGCGCATTGCCGACCCGGCCCTCAAACGTCTCATTGTCACGCCGGAAGCCGATGATCCGGCCCTCATTCTGCAACAGCGCCGCCTCCAGCTCGCCGATCTCCCGCGACCAGGCGCGGCAGCCCGTTTGGTCGATATAGCCGTAAGGTTGGTAGAGCGCGTTGAGCTGTCCGGGAACGGGCGGCTGGCCGATGTTCAGATCGCGCAGCGGCGCCATGGCCGCAAAGCGAAGATTGGCCTCCTCCTCCGGCAGGCTGGCACAACCCCCGGCGACGGCGGACGCCCAGGCACTGGCCAGCAGAAGGATTGCGGGTCTCCACATCAGCGCCTCCTCTCCCGCTTTCCTTTCGACGCCTGGTCCGGCGGTCCGGAGCGTCTTGCGGCCTGTGGGCCGGGCGGCCCGTTGCGTCCCGTCACCGCTGCGCCTAAGCGCGCCGGTGTGAGCGACCCCGTCCAGACAGAACCGGACCGCGACTTCGACGTCGCCATCATCGGTGCGGGCGCGGCCGGGCTGATGGCGGCGGCCGTCGCCGGACGGCGGGGACGTCGCGTCGTCCTCATAGATCATGCGGACCGTCCGGGTGAGAAGATTCGCATTTCAGGCGGGGGTCGCTGCAATTTCACGCATCTTTTCTCCTCCCACGAGAATTTCATCGGCCGGAATCCCCATTTCCACAAAAGCGCCCTGTCCCGCTACACGCCTTACGACTTCCTGGAGCTGGTGGAACGCTACGGGATCGAATGGGAGGAGAAAGCCAAGGGACAGCTCTTCTGTACCGGAAAATCGACCCAGATCGTGGACATGCTGGTGCGCGAATGCGTCGATGCCGGGGTGGAGCTGCGGCTCGGCACCGAGGTGCTGGGCGTGTCGAAGCCTGGAGTGGGCTTTACTGTTACGACGCTCACCCAGACCCTGGCCGTGGACAGTCTCGTCATCGCGACGGGCGGGCCGAGCATTCCGAAAATGGGCGCGAGCCGGTTCGGCTACAGAGTGGCGGAGCAGTTCGGGCTGGAGATCGTGGAGACGGTTCCCGCGCTGGTCCCGCTGACGTTTACGGACGAAGCGGCCGCGCCACTCAAGGCCCTGTCGGGCGTGGCGGTGGAGGCGCGCGTGGCCAATGACCGGCACAGCTTCGATGAACCGCTGCTCTTCACCCATCGCGGCCTGTCGGGGCCGGCCATTCTGCAGATCAGTTCCTATTGGGAGCCGGGCGAGGCGATCACGGTGGACCTCGCCCCCGGCGACGACA
>JBCCCX010000003.1:0-39831 GCA_039033275.1 Pseudomonadota bacterium
CCGACAGCGCGTAATCCACCAGGAGGGTCGCGCTGAACACGTCGCGCTCCAGCCCCAGGGGCCGGTCGTTCTTGAAGCCGGGGACGGAAGACAGGGCGGCGGGGGCGGAGGCGTTCAATTCGCCGACGATGGACCCGTCCACGCTTGTCGGCAGGAAAGTACCGCTCTTGAAGGATGTGCCCGGATTGTCATCGTTCTGGTAGTCCACGAACAGGCGCAGGTCCCACGCATCCGTCGGGACCCATGACAGGGAGCCGCGCAGGGCGGCCGTCTGGAAACCGTTCAGGTCTTCGGCGATAAGGTTGTCGATATAGCCGTCGCGTTGCTTGTAGCGCCCGGCGACGCGCAGGGCCGCCGTCTCGCCCAACGGGACGTTCACGGCCCCTTCGCCGAACAGGTAGTCGAAATTACCCGCGCCCAAACGCACGAAGCCGCCTGTTTCACCCAGCTCGGGCGCGCGGGCGTTAAGGCTGATCGCGCCGATGAGGGCGGAGCGGCCGAACAGGGTCGGTTGCGGCCCGCGCACGACTTCCACATCCGTGTCGAAGACTTCGACGAAGGATCCGCGCGAGCGCGAGATCGGCACGCCGTTCTGGAAGATGGCGACGCGCGGTTCGATCGTGGCCGCGCCGCTGTCCGACGTGATGCCGCGAATATTGAAGCCCGGATTGTTGGCGGATTGTTCCTGCACCTCCAGGCCCGGCACGAAATCGGCGAGATCGTCGAACTGCTGGACGCCGAGCGCGTCGAGGTCCGCCTGGTCGAAGGCCGTGATGGCGATCGGTACGTCCTGGATGAACTGGTCGCGCTTCTGGGCGGTGACGATGATCTCGTCCTCGACCGCGATATTCTGTGCCAAGGCGGCACTTGGCAGCAGGGCGAGCCCGGCAGCGGACAGGAAAAGGGTGCGGGTCATGGCGGGTTCCAGAAGGAAAGGCGGGTCTGACCGCGCCCTAATCCCAAAGAATGACGGTTTGCCCGCATTCGTTCGACAGTTGAGCGACGGGATTGTCGTCCGACCGTCATACGCACATTATTCCTGCGTCACGAAAGGGAAGGCTGCGCGGCGTTTGACCTGGCCGTAAGCGAAGCTGGTATCGATCGAGGCGATGCCGCCAATGCGCTGCAGCTCGCGCCGCACGAAGCGTTCATAGTCCGACAGGTCCGACACCATCACGCGCAACAGATAGTCCGCCTGCCCGGTCATGACGTGGCATTCCACGATATTGTCGTTGGCGCGGACCTTGGCCTCGAACGCATTCACCGTCTCCTCGTCATGGCGTTCCAGCCGGATGCGGATGAAGACCGTGATCGGCAGGCCGTACAGGTCGGGATCGACTTCGGCATGATAGCCGCGGATCACGCCCGTCGCCTCCAGCCGCTTGAGTCGCCGCAGGCAGGGGGACGGCGACAGGCCGACCCGCTCCGCCAATTCGCGGTTGCTCAGCCGGCCGTCGCGTTGAAGCGTTCTGACGATCTTTCTGTCTATCCGGTCCATCTGCGCCATTTCGTGCCAATCGGAAGCCTTGAACCGTGCAAGTAACACGAAAATGCCGGACAAGACAGCATATAGGTTTATCCCGATCAAGGAGCGCCGCCATGCCGAACGACAATCGAAAGAGCCGGCCACACCAGGCCGGTTTCGCCACCCGTGCCATCCATCACGGCTACGACCCCGTGCAGGGCGGCGGGTCGCTCGTTCCGCCCGTGCATATGACGTCCACCTTCGTCTTCGACAGCGCGCAAGCCGGCGGCGAAATGTTCGCAGGCGAGCGGGCGGGTCATGTCTATTCGCGCATCAGCAACCCGACTTTGGACCTGCTGGAACGGCGCATGGCGTCCCTGGAAGGCGCGGAGGCTGGATTGGCGACCGGATCGGGCATCGGGGCGATCACGGCCTGCCTCTGGACCCTGCTGGAGCCGGGCGACGAGATCATCGTGGACCGGACGCTCTACGGCTGCACCTTCTCCTTCCTGCATCACGGGTTGGCCAAGTTCGGCGTGCGGGTCACCCATTGCGACCTGTCCGATCTTCCTGCGCTGGACGCGGCGATCGGTCCGGACACGAAGCTCGTCTATTTCGAAACGCCCGCCAACCCGAACATGCGCCTGGTGGATATCGCCGCTGTCTCCGCCACCGCGCGGGCGAACGGCGCGTTGACGCTGGTGGATAATACATATGCCACGCCTGTCCTGACCCGGCCTATCGCGCACGGGGCGGACATCGTCGTTCATTCGGCCACCAAATATCTGGGCGGCCACGGCGATCTGGTCGGCGGCATCGCGGTCGGCCCGGCGGAGCTGATCGAGCGGGTCCGGCTTTATGGCCTGAAGGACATGACCGGCACGGTTATGGCCCCGATGACGGCCATGCTCGTCCTGCGCGGCCTCAAGACGCTCGAACTGCGCATGGAGCGCCATTGCGCCAGCGCCGCCCGCGTCGCCGAGGCGCTGGAGGCGCACCCGGCCGTCGCGAGCGTTCTCTATCCGGGCTTGGCGGGATTTACGCAGAAGGCCTTGGCCGATCGTCAGATGGACAGAGCGGGAGGCATGATCGCGCTGGAGCTTCACGGCGGGATCGACGCCGGCATGGCGCTGATCGACGGGTTGGAGATGATCCATTGCGCCGTGTCGCTGGGCGACGCCGAGAGCCTGATCCAGCACCCGGCCTCAATGACGCACAGCCCCTACACGGCCGAGGAGCGGGCGCGTCACGGCATATCGGACGGGTTGGTCCGTCTGTCGGTCGGGCTGGAGGATGCGGGCGACATCGTCGCCGACCTGATGCAGGCGCTGGATGGATTAGCCGTGCCGATCCTGGAGGCGGCGGAGTGAGGTCATGAAGGCGTAGGGCATGAAAAAGCCCCGCGCGGGGCGGGGCTTCGTATTTTTGCGGATAGGTTCCCTTCGCGTCCGGCGCCTGCCCCGGACCTGATCCGGGGGACGCGCGTCGGTTCCCGATGGGATTTGCTTCCGGTCCGTTTCGCGGCCCGAAAGACCGCTACCGCGGAAAGCAAATCCTTGGGGCCGGATCAGTCGCGGCCGAACAGCGCCAGCAGGATCTGGAACATGTTGATGAAGGCCAGCAGGAGCGAGGCCGCGCCGAAGGCGCTGTACTTGGCCATCATTTCGCCGCCGTCATTCGTGCCCGCCAGGCCGTAATAGACGCGCTTGAGCATTTGCGTCTCCCACGCTGTGATCAGCGCGATGGCGCCCAAGGCGACCACGTTGATGATCGTGTCCAGCGGACCCGTCGGGGCGAAGGCCGGGAAGAAGGCACCCAGCAGGTTGATCGCCACATAGCCGATGAAGGCCGCGATGGCGAACTTCACGAAGGTGCCGAGATCGCGTTGCGTGCTGTAGCCGAACATGGACAGGGCCGCGAACATGGCCACCGTCATGAAGAAGATCTTCGCCACGATCATCGGATTGTAGCCGATGGCGATGGCGGACATGAACACGCCCATGAAGGCCGCGAAGGCGAACAGGAAAGTGACGACCCCGCCCATGCTCATGGAGGGCAACTTGCGGCCGACCGTTCCGAACAGGACCGGAATGGCGATCACGAAGCCGAGCAGCACGAAGGGGCTGTAGATGACGGCCGCGACCTGCGGGTTGGTGAGCAGGAACTGGCCGAAGAAATAGGCCGTGCCAGCCGTGACCAACATCGCCAGGGCCATCCATCGATAGGTGCCGAGCATGAAGCTCTTCAGGCCGACATCGGTGTCGGTGGCTCCGCCGATGACGCCTCTGTTGAATTCGTTCATTTGGGTGAACTCCGTTGAAAGTGATCGTCCATACAACGCGGAAGGCTGGCGGACGGTTGCCCTCAATATAGTCTCAACTGACGCGATTTGCCAATGACAAGCCTTTCACCCGCGTCCCACGCGGCAAGATTCTGCTTATGAGCAGTATAGTATGGCCCTAAAGAACCTTTTGTTAACCATAGGATGGCCCTGCCCCTAAGCGAGGTCCGACAGCGGACAACGCTTTGACGTCGGATGCGGGACTCCATATGGCCTGCGCTCATGGAACTGCGCAAACTCGGCACGACCCAGATCGATGTCACCTCCGTCTGCCTCGGCACGATGACGTGGGGGCAACAGAACACGGAAGACGATGCGCACGCCCAACTGTCCTACGCCGTGGACGAACGCGGCATCAATTTCGTCGACACGGCCGAAATGTATCCCGTGCCGGGACGCCGCGAGACGCAAGGCCGCACGGAAGAATATATCGGCTCATGGCTGAAAGCCCGCGGCCGGCGCGACGACATCGTGCTGGCGACCAAGATCGTCGGCCGGTCCGGCATAGTCT
This sequence comes from Pseudomonadota bacterium, assembly GCA_039033275.1. GTDB lineage: Bacteria > Pseudomonadota > Alphaproteobacteria > Caulobacterales > Maricaulaceae > Litorimonas. The sequence goes on from JBCCCX010000003.1 coordinate 4,318, forward strand.
GGACGCGGAACGACACGGTGGATCAGTGCCGGCAGACGCGCGAGCAGATCGACATGGCGGTCGAGCAGTCCCTGCGCCGCCTGGGGACCGACTATATCGACCTCTACCAGCTGCACTGGCCCGACCGGAACATGCCGGGTTTCGGTTTCCACAGCTACCGCGACTATGACGAAGACGAAATGGTGCCCCTGCTCGACATATTGGAGAGCCTGGACCGGCACGTGAAGGCCGGCCGCATCCGCCATGTCGGCCTGTCCAACGAGACGGCCTGGGCGACCATGCGCTTCGTCGCCCTGGCCGAGGCGCACGGCCTGCCGCGCATGCAGTCCAACCAATGCGTCTACAATCTGATCGCGCGGCGTTTCGACTATGACCGCGCGGAGGTGGCGATGCGCGAACGCGTCGGCCTGCTCGCCTACTCCCCGCTCGGCATGGGCGTTCTGACGGGCAAGTATGACGATGGGGACGCCCCAGAAGGGTCGCGCGGCGCGCTGTTCGACGGGTTCATGGACAATTACAAAAAGGCGCGCGACGCCTATCTGGATTGCAACGACACGGCCCGCAAGCTCGGCCTCACGCCGACCCAGTTTGCGCTGAAGTTCGTCGAATCGCGCGAATTCCTCACCTCCAGCATCATCGGCGCGACGTCGATTGAGCAGTTGGCCGAGAACATCGACGCCCATGAGATCGATTGGACAGACGAGATGGAGCGCGAGGCAAATCGTCTGCACAAGACCTATCGCTGCCCGCTTGGTAGGTAGTGGGCCGCTAGCGGACCCGCGCACATGATCCTTTTCGCCGCCATCCGCCCGCCGTCCGGGGTGGTGCGGGCCGTGTCCCGCCTCCAGAAGGGCGTGCCCGGCGCGCGCTGGAGCGCGCCGGAGAAGCTGCACATCACGGTCGGCTATTTTGGCGAGGTGAGCGAGGCGCTGGCCGAGGAACTGGATGAGGAGCTGGCGCGCAAGGCTTTGCCGTCCATGGAGCTGACCTTGCGCGGGGCGGGCCATTTCGGCCGCAGCGAGCCGCACCAGATCCACCTCAAGGTCGCCCCCGATCCCGCCCTGTCGAAGCTGCATGCCCATTGCCGCCGCGTGGCGCGCGAGCTGAACATCCCCATGGAGCGGCGCGAATTTCGCCCGCACCTGACCCTGGCCTATCTGAAGCCATTTCCGGACCTGGAGAAGATCGCCGCCTTCGAGCAGCGCCACGCGAGCACCGAGATCGGCCCGTTCCTGGTCGATCAGTTCGGGCTCTATTCGTCGTGGAAGACCAAGCGCGGACCGAACCGGTACGAATTGGAGGCGACCTATCCGTTGGTGGGGGCGTAGGCGAGCGGAACGGCAAGGGGACGACGCACCGGGCGATGACCATTCGGGGCGGAAGAAACAGCTGAGCGCACAACATGTGTGATCAGGCGAGGGCGACAGATGGCATTGATTGCCTGCCCTCTTTTCATTCCGTCTTTCATTCCGTCCCCGGCATTTATTGCCGGGGTCTGCTTTCGGGCTTCTTCATAAGCCCAGCTGTTCCGGCCTCCCACGTCTTGTGGTGAATAAGTTGGCCAGACCCCGGCAATAAATGCCGGGGACGAGGATATGCCGAGAGCAGGGTTGTACAAGCCTCCCCCAACCCCGCAACCCCGCCCGCTCATTCCCGCGAACGCGGGAATCCAGACAGGGACGACGGTGAAGACGGGGGTACAGAATCGGGTGTTGGAGAGGGTGAGATACCTTCACTTGCGTCTGCGCCCTCATACCTCTCTGAACCTCGGGGTGCGCCAGGGTAGGAGGGAGTGCTGAGGGAACGTTGAACAAGACGCTGGTCGCGCTCCCCCTGTGCGGTTCCCTTCGCGCCCCCTTGGGACGCGCGCACTTCGTGCAGGTTTGCGACGATTGCCGTCGGCAATCTTAGACCCCTACCGGGGACGCAAACCTAGGAGGTTGGAGTGAGTCGCAGCAACCGCCCTTCATTGTCCTCCAGCACGTAGAGCGCGCCGTCCGGGCCCTGTTCGACTTCGCGAATACGCGTGCCCCATTCGAACCGCTCGGCCTCGGTCGCGATGGTCTCGCGCATGTCGGTCTTGGACGGGCTGCCGCCGACATTGTCGATCTTTTCCTTGTCGAAGACGACGCGGATCAGCGCCTGGCTTGACAGGCCGCCGATGAAACCATCGCCTTGGAAGTCGGGGATCAGGTCGCCATCATAGATGACGAAGCCCGCCGGGCTGATGGCGGGATCCCACCAGGCGGCCGGGTTCTCGTAGATGGGGAATTCCGAATGGTCCGGTATCTTCTTGCGCGAATAGTGGTCGCCATTGGAGACCACGGGATAGCCGTAATTTTCGGACCGGATGATGAGGTTGAGTTCGTCGCCGTGCAGCGGGCCCATTTCGTGGACCCAGAGCCGGCCGTCCGCGTCGAAGTCGATGCCCAGCGGATTGCGGTGGCCGAGCGACCAGATCTCGTCCGTCACGCCGCCCTGGCCATGGAAGGGATTGTCGTCGGGTGTCGAGCCGTCCTTGTTCAGCCGGATCATCTTGCCGAGATTCATGTCCATATTCTGTGACGGGGTGAACTTCTGGCGCTCGCCGGAGGTGATGAACAGATAGCCGCCGCCGCCTTCGGCGTTGTCGGGCGACACGGCGAGCCGGTGGCCGTAATGGCCATTTCCGGTCACTTTGGGGAATTGCCGCCAGATGACTTCGCGGTCCTCTAGCGTGCCGCCATTGGAGGTGAGGCGCAGCGTGGCCCGCTCCACGGCGGCGCCGGACAGATCGTCATCGCCTGCGTCGCGCTCCACATAGGACAGGTAGACCGTATTGTTCGTCGCGAAGTCTGGGTCGATGATGATGTCGCCCAGGCCGCCCTGATTGCGTTCCACCACGTCGGGCGCGTTACCGATCCGTGCGATCTTCGCCCCTTGCGGGCTCAGCAGCCAGATCACGCCCTGCTGCTCGGTCACGAGCGCGCGCCCGTCCGGCAGGAAGGTCATCGCCCACGCGCCGTCGAAGGTGGCGACCTCCTCCATCTGCAGGGTCGTCCCGGCGGAGCCGGTCACGGTGTCCTGGGCCGCGGCGGCCATGGGCATGCTCAGCACGGCGGACAGGAGAGCGAGGCGTAGGGTGCGGATCATGGGATTTCCTTGCAGGGCAGAGAGAGGGGCGTCGTAACATATGTTACGCCGCATGCCGGACATCGTTCAATGGCTGCGGGCGAATTTCACCGAAGCGTGATGCGCCGGGCAAAGAAAAAGCCCCGCCGGAGCGGGGCTTGTAAGTTTTCGATCTGTCGAGGACGATCAGCCTTCGATGTTCAACTCGATGCCGAACACCTTGCCTTTCTTCAGCGGGCTGAACGTGCCGAAGGCCGGATTGTTCGCGAACGGAACGGCCTGTCCGGTCTGGTTCGGGAAGCCGCCATAAGGAAGTCCGAAGGAGGCCGGCAATTGCGTGTCGCCCCCGACTTGGACTTCGTCGAGCAGGTTACGGCCGAAGGCGGCGATGGAAATACGCTGGCCCTTATCGTTCTCGATGGAATAGGACAGCGACGCATCCAGGCGGTCCAAGGCCTGGATGAAACCTAGATTATTGTCCGTGTAGGCAAATCGGTCGCGATACTGGTAGTTACCGCGCAGGGTGACGACGCCCCGCTCGCCCGCGGGTACATCCACGATGGCCCCGAACCCATAGGTCGAGTCCGGCACGCGTGGAATGTCGAGGGCAAGATCGACATCGTCGATGAGGCCGAACACTTCGCCAGGCGTTCCGGCGAAGGAGATGTCCTGGCGAACGTCCGTATAGTCGGCATCGATCAGGCCGACATTGGCCGTCAAGGTGAGCCAGTCGTTTAGGCTCGCCCGACCGTCCACTTCGAAGCCGAGGATTTCCGCGTCCGCCGTGTTGAGGATAAGCTGGGACACGCCTGCCGCCGCCGGAAGGTTGAGTTCGCGCTGCATGTCGGAGATGTCGGTGAAGAAACCGGCCGCGTTGACGTTGAAACGGCGGTCGGGCGAGGTCCACTTGGTGCCGATTTCGAACGCGTCCACCTCTTCCTCGTCGAAGGACGGTTCGCCATTATTGGCTGCCAGGCCCTGCAGGAAGACGGGCACGTCCGTCACCCGGAAGTTATAGCCGCCGGACCGGAAACCCTTCGTGTAGTTGGCGTAGGCCTGGAAGTCGTCGGAGATGAAATATTGCAGGCCGAGCTTCGGCGTGAAGTTATTCCAGTCATTGTCGTCGACAAAGCCGTTGGGCGCGCCAGTGAAGTTGGTGCCACCAAACGGGCAGGTCCGGTCAACCACGGAACAGGCCGATAGGCGGGGTTGGATGAAGGTCACCCCAGCAGCCTTGGACTCGTCGGAATAGCGCAGGCCCGCCGTCACGATGAGTCGGTCCGTGACCGCATAGTCGACGTTGACGAAGGCGCCCCACACATCGTGGACCTGGCGGCCGCCGCCATAGAAGGTCGGCGGCGCGCCCGGTCCAAGAATATTGAAGAGGTCGCGCACCTCGTCATAGTCCACGGTCTGATTGAAAAGATAGACGCCGGTCGTGATGTCCGCCGCGCCGAATGTGCCGTTGTAGCGGATTTCGGTCGAGATCTGTTCCTGCTCGAGGCGGGCATCCGAGTGAAACACGTCGAACGGTGAGGCGTCGATGTCGCCGCGCGAGGTGTTATCGATCTCCCGGTAGCCGAAGATCGTCGTGATCAGCCCGTCGCCGAAGCCGACCTCCTGCTCCATGCGCAGCGTGCCATTTAGGGATTCGTTCGTGTAGAAACCGCGCTCGTCGATGGAAAAGTCGAAGCTGTCTCGAGCAAAGACGCCGCGGTTCTGTGAGGCCGGGCCGTCGCCCTCGGAGTCGAATATCTCACCTTTCAAGAGGATGTTGAGCCCGTCATATGGCATGAATTCCAGACCGCCGCGCAAGATGAATGTTTCCGCCGCGCCCTGGTTGGAGCCGTCGAACTGGTTGCGGAAGTAGCCTTCGTCCTTGTTATAGTAGGCCGCGATCTTGCCGTTCAGTACGCCTTCCGCGATCGGGCCGGTCAGCGTGCCCATCGCATAGGTGGAAGGCCCGCCCCGATCGCCGTCCAGCGGGGCCTCCACGGCGAAGCGCGCACGGTAGCTCAGCTCGTCCGTCGGGTTGGTCGTATTCACTAGCACCGCGCCGCCCGTCGTGTTGCGGCCGAACAGCAGACCCTGCGGCCCACGCAGCACCTCGACCGATTCAAGGTCGAAGATGTCGAACACCACGCCTGAATTCACGCCCAGATAGACGCCGTCGACGAACACGCCCACCGTCGGGTCGATCGAGGGGATGGAACTGTTCACGCCGAGGCCCCGGATGGAGAAGTTCGCCGTGCCGCGCGAGGTGCCGATATCGTCCAGCGTCACATTGGGCGCGGTGAAGGCGAGCTGTTCGAGGTCGCGGACCTTCAGCGCTTCCAGCGTGTCGGAATTGAGCGCCGTGACCGCGACGGGCACGTCCTGCACGGTTTCGACATCCGCGCTCTTGGTTGCCGTGGTGATGACTTCGTCCATGAAGACGTCGCTGGCCGTGGTGCGGGTCTGGGCCTGCGCCAGGGTCGAGGTGCCGAGGGCGGCGACGAGGGCCAGCGCGCTGGCGCGGCCGATAATGGAACGTGTCATATAGGTCTCCCGGTATGGTTTTGGTTGTTTTCACCGCCCCTAGACCGACAGGGGGATTCCAGGCCAGCGGCAATCCGTCGCAAATCGGGCACGGCCGTCGTATTGCGCATCAATTGTTGCCAAAATAGCACAGTTTTGCACCGCGCTTCGTACGAAAGCCCCCATCGCCGGTCCAGGCGTTGACAGCCGGGCCGCGAGGGCGGGTCCGGGCGCGCTTCTCCTTGAAATCGGCGATCGTCTGCGTCAAAGAGGCTCTATCGCGGAGGGAAGCGCCACGCCACGAGGGACGACGGACCCGGTTTCGGGGACGCGGGTCCTGTAAGGACGGGCGGCCAACTTCATATATCGCGAGGGGAAGCGCTCGGTGCTGATGCCGGAACCAACCGGACCATGTGCAGGGCGGCCAACTTCAGACTCCAAGACCGCGACAGTCGCGGGACACTGAGGGAGGCCCGGCGAAGGGGCCGGGACTAGGACAATCATGACACTCTACATCATCATCGGCGCGGCGCTGCTCGCCGTGCTTTACGGGATCGTGACCCGTGCCAGCCTGATGAAGGCCAGCACCGGAAACGAACGCATGAACGAGATTGCCGGCGCGATCCAGGAAGGTGCGAAGGCCTACCTCAACAAGCAGTACAAGACGATCGCGATCGTCGGCGTGGTCGTGACCATCGTGCTATTCGCCTTGTTCCAGAACCTGATCGCCCCGGTCGGCTTCGTCATCGGCGCCGTGCTGTCGGGCGTGGCGGGCTATGTCGGCATGCTGGTGTCCGTGCAGGCGAATGTGCGCACCACGGAAGCCTCGCGCGCCTCGCTCGGCGCAGGCCTCAATGTCGCCTTCAAGGCCGGTGCCATCACCGGCATGCTCGTGGCCGGCCTCGCCCTGCTGGGCTTGGCGGGCTACTACATGCTGCTCGACGGACCCATGGGCGCGAATGAGCGCGGCGTGATCGACGGGCTGGTGAGCCTGTCCCTCGGCGCATCGCTGATTTCGGTCTTCGCGCGTCTGGGCGGCGGCATCTTTACCAAGGGCGCCGATGTGGGCGGCGACCTGGTCGGCAAGGTCGAAGCGGGCATTCCCGAAGACGATCCGCGCAACCCGGCGACCATCGCGGACAATGTCGGCGACAATGTCGGCGACTGCGCCGGCATGGCGGCCGACCTGTTCGAGACCTATGTCGTGACGATCGCGGCCACGATGATCCTCGGCTCGATCCTGTTCCCGCTCGCGGGCGACCTCGTCCTCTACCCAATGGCGATCGGCGCGGCCTGTATCGTGACCTCCATCATCGGCACCTTCTTCGTGAAACTCGGCAAAGGGTCCACCAATGTGATGGGCGCACTCTATAAGGGCCTGATCGCCACGGGTGTTCTGTCCATCGCCGCCATCTACGCCGTGACGATGCTCGTGCTCGACAACGGCACCGGCACGGTGGCCGAGGCCGGCCGCGTCCTGGCCGACGGGACAGGCGCGACCTTCTCCGGCATGGACCTGTTCTGGTGCGCGGTGGTCGGCCTGATCATCACCGGCCTGATCGTGATGATCACGGAATACTATACCGGCACGAAATACCGTCCGGTGAAGTCCGTCGCGGCCGCATCCGAATCTGGCCACGGCACGAACGTGATCGCGGGGCTGGCCGTGTCGATGGAAGCGACCGCCATTCCGGCGCTGATCATCGTGGCGGGCATTATCATCACCTTCGGCCTGGCGGGCCTGTACGGCATCGCTATCGCCGTCACCGCCATGCTGGGCGTGGCGGGCATGATCGTGGCGCTCGACGCCTTCGGTCCCGTGACCGACAATGCGGGCGGCATCGCGGAGATGTCCAACCTGGATCCGGAAGTGCGCAACACGACCGATACGCTGGACGCCGTGGGCAATACGACCAAGGCCGTGACCAAGGGCTATGCCATCGGCTCGGCCGGTCTCGGCGCGCTCGTGCTGTTCGCCGCCTACTATCAGGACATCCTGTATTTCAGCGCGCAGCCCGGAAACCCGCTCTCCGGCGTCACCGTCGATTTAAGCCTGACCAACCCGTACGTCATCGTCGGCCTGTTCGTCGGCGGCCTGCTGCCCTACCTGTTCGGGGCCTGGGCCATGCAGTCGGTCGGCCGTGCGGCCGGCGCGATCGTCGAGGAGGTCCGCCGACAGTTCAAGGCGGATGCGGGCATCCTGGCGGGCACGTCCCGTCCGGACTACGCCAAGGCGGTCGACCTGCTGACGGGGGCTGCGATCAAGGAAATGATCAAGCCGTCCCTGCTGCCGATCCTGTCGCCCATCGTGCTCTACTTCGCGATCTACTTCATCGCGGGCACGGAGCAGGCGCTGGCCTCGCTCGGCGCGATGCTGATGGGCGTGATCGTCACCGGCCTTTTCCTGGCCCTGTCCATGACCGCTGGCGGCGGCGCGTGGGACAATGCCAAGAAATATATCGAGGATGGCCATCACGGCGGCAAGGGATCGGAAGCCCACAAGGCGTCCGTCACCGGCGATACGGTCGGCGATCCCTACAAGGACACGGCCGGCCCCGCCGTGAACCCGATGATCAAGATCACCAACATCATCGCGCTCCTGCTGCTCGCGGTCGTCGCGCACTAGGCCCGGCAATCTTCCCGTCCATGAAGGCCGTCCTCTCGGGGGCGGCCTTTTTTTACATCCAGTCAGCGTATCGTCTGCCGGGCGAGCTGCGCGGCGAACCCGTCGCGCAGCTGCGGCCCGGCCTGGCGTTCCAGCGCCTCTAAGAAGTCATCCGTTCCGCGCGGGGGCACGGCCATAAGCGCCGACATGAAGGCCGCGAAACCCTCCCGCCCCATCCTGTCCTCCAGATCGGCCAGCGCCAGCGGCGCGGCGCGGTAGAGCACGAGATGCGGCGGCCGGTCCGTCGCCCCGGGCCTCCAGATCGGCGGCAATGCCGCCCCTTTCAGCTGTTCGCGGTAGCGGGCCAGCCGGGCGCGGTAGATGTCTTCGCCCATGACGTGGCGCACGGCCATGTTGGCGAGGTGGTCGGCCACCCCCTCATTGATCCAATTGTCCGGCCCGCCCGCATTAGCCCGGCTCCAATGATGGGCGAGCTCGTGGCAGACGAGCTGGCGCAGGGCCTCCTCATCCTCGTTCTCGATGTCGGTCAGGGCGATCAGCGCGCCGCGCGACCAACCGCCATCGGCGCGGTCCGTCACCACAAGCTGTGTCGAGGGCAAGGGGCCGGCCGGGCCGGCCAGCCCATTCAGATAGGCTCTGCAGCCGTCCACCGCGGCCAGTAGCGCGTCGATGCGCGAACCGGCTTCAGTGCGCGCGTCGTAGATCGCCGCCTCGTCGCGGCGCGCTTCCACCGGATCTGCCAGGAGAACCAGCGCCACGTCGAGACCGGGATCGGCCTGGACGAGCCGGTGCCCCTTGGGCGTCGGGGCCATTTCCCCCGCGCCCAACGCAGTCCACGTCCCGTCCACGCGCAGTTGCACGTCCGCCGTGATCCGCGTGTCGTATCGCGCATCGAACGGGAACCAGAAACTGTCCACGGTGAGTTCGATCTTGCGCGGATCCACCGTGTTGATCGGCATGGGGCCCGGCACGAAACGGCCGCCATAAGAGATTTTCACGATACGATCGGACCCGCCCTGGGGCGGCGACAGGGCGATGCTGTAGCGGCGCAGACGACCGTCCTCGTCCGGCTTGTGAGACATGGCCGCGACCCCCGGTCCCGACACGGACGCCGTGCCGAAGTCGCCAGACAGCAACAGATCCAGCGAGTCGCGCGTCGAATCCGCGACCACGATGGTCCACCCCGCCAGCAGCACGCCGTCTTCGGGCAGAAGCTCCACAGAGCCGATATAGTGGAGCGGCGCGTCCTTCCCTTTCGCCGAAGCCGGTATGGGTGGGGACGCCGATGCGGGAGAAGCCAGAGCCGCGGCGACGGCGACGGCCACCATGCCGCGCCCGAAAGTCGCGGGGCGTCGATGAACATCGTGTCCGGCCGGTCCGCTTTGCACGCTTTTCCCGCCTCCCGTCGCCTTCGCGCCAAGACTGTCGCAACACCCCGCAAAGCGCAATGGCTCTTCCGGCGGTGTCGCGGCGATATCCGTGCGGTTAACTCTGTTGCAACACCGCAGCCGTCAAAGCGTTGCCATGGAGTTGGTTACACCGGTCATAAGCGACGATGGAGCCGGCGCGCGGCGCATTCGTTTCGGGCGCGGCCGCGGAGCGGGTTTTGAGGCGGGGCGGGGCCGGGAGGCCGACCGGCTGGCCGCAATCGTGGCGGGGTTGGGACTGGTCCTGTCCGTGGCCGCGACACTGTGGTTCTTTGCGGGCTTTTTCGAGACCGATCCAGGATTCGCGCCTGCCAGCGCAGCCGCTCTGTTGTCGCTGGGCCTCGGCGCGTTTGCCATTGTGCCCTGCGCTGTCGTGATGCGCATGGCCCGGAGCGCCTGGCGCGAAGGGTTCCGCCACCGCCACGGCGTCTGGACGCTGGTGCTTCTGACACCCTGGACCTTACTGGCGGGCGTCGCGGCCGGGTCAAGCTGGCTGCCGGTCTGGCTGACCCTCGGCCCGCTGATCGTCGCCGTGCCGGTCATGATCTGGGCAGCCGTTTCGATCGTCTTGGAACTTCTCTCCCGCCGTGCGGATTGAAAGCTCACGCGGTCGTGCGTTCGCTTAGGCGGCCGCGCATGCTAGACCGACGCGGCGGTGGACCGCGCCGAACCATAAGAAAAGTTTATGTTTCGTGCAGTCATCGTTCAGGCAGCCTGCGATAGAGGCGCGCGCAAGATGAGGAGACGATCAATGAAACCCATGAGATTTACGGGCCTGCGGAATGCGCTGCTCTGCGCGGGTGCCGTCGCTTTGACGGCCTGCGCGACGGCCACGCCCTACCAGCCTGCCAGCCAGCCCGGCGCGTTTGACGGTTTTTCCGAACAGATGATCGAGAACGACCGGGCGCGCATCAGCTTCGCCGGAAACTCGCTGACCGAGCGCGAGACGGTGGAAAACTATCTTCTGTTCCGCGCCGCGGAAAAAGCCGTGGAGCGCGGTTATGACTGGTTCGAACTGGTCGAACGCGACACGGAGAAGAAGACGCGGCTTCGCAGCACGGGGTCGAGCGCAGGCTTCGGACATGGCTTCGGGCCTGGCTTCTACGATCCCTATTTCGGCTACAGCTTCTTCCACCCGCGCTTCGGCTGGGGTCCGGGCTTCGGCTATTCGCGCTTCGGCGGCTATTACGGACTCGGCCGCTTCGGCCATCCGGGATTCCATGGCGGGTTCGGACGGTTCGGTTCCGACTTCGACGTGCGCGAGATCACCAAATACCGCGCCGTGGCCGAAGTGCGTTTCGGCGAAGGCCCCAAGCCGGCCGGATCGGACAATGCGTTCGACGCGCGCGAAGTGATCGAGAATCTCGGTCCCACGATAAGGTTGCCGGAGGTGGATGCGTAAGGCTTCCAACTCAATCCGAACCCCTGCAAGCCTCCCGGTCCTTGAAACAATGGGCCGGGCGGCTTTTTTTCTTACAGCGTCCCCCGCCGCTCCAGTTCCACCGGGCCGGTCATGATGACGTGGCCGTCTTCTTCGCGCCAATGGATGTGCAGCGTGCCGCCATCCACCTCGACCCTAACATTGCGCCCGATGCGCTTCTGGCGGTGGGCGGCAACGACGGCGGCGCAGGCGCCCGTGCCGCAGGCCTGCGTCATGCCGACGCCGCGTTCCCACACTTTCAGGCGCATGCGGTCCACCCCGTCATCGCCCGGGCCGTCCACACGCGTAAAGCCGACATTGGTCTGCTCCGGAAAGAGGGGGTGGAACTCCACCATCGGACCCGCAAGGTGGGGCTTCACCGTATCGAAATCGTCGACAAAGAAGACGACGTGCGGATTGCCCATGCTGACCGCGCCGGGGTTGGAGAGGGTCGGCGCGTCGATGGGGCCGAGCTTCACATCGACATGATGGGTGTGCATCGGCTCCTTCAAGGGAATTTGCGACCAGTCGAGCTTGGGTTCGCCCATGTCGACGGACACAGAGACGGGACCCGCGCGCGTGCAGGACAGCTGCGCATCGTTGGTCTCCACCGTGCAGGCGTCCCGGCCCGTCTCCTCCATGAACAGCCAGGCGGCACAGCGCGTGGCGTTCCCGCACGCATCGACCTCAAACCCCTTGCGGTTGCGGATTTCCATGAACAGGTCCGCCCCGCTCGAGCGCGGCGGGCGCAGGACGATGAGCTGGTCCGCGCCCAGTTCGCCCATGGCTTGCGAGCCGGGTTCGCAGATCGTGCGCACCTGTGCGTCCGACAGGGCGAAACCGTCCTGCGCGCGCGCATCGAATAGGGCGAAGCGGTTCCCCGCCCCGTTCATGATGAGGAATTTCATCCGGCTATCCTCCGAGACGCCCACGCAAACGCTTCGGTCGCAAGCGCCGTCTGGTTGGGTGTTCCCCCCAGGAGCGGCGAGCCGTCCGGCGGGCTGCCGAGATCGGCATGGACGAAGACCTCCCCGCGCGCCGGCACGGCCCACAGGCCGCAATAGACGCCGTAGGCTTCGCCGTGATGGCCGACCCAGGCCGCGTCCGTTTCGCCGGGCAGAGGCCCGTCCGGATAGATGTAGAGCGCATCGCCGAAGGCGACGAAGTGGCCTTCTTCGCTCCCCCGGCCCGCCACGACTTCCGATTCCGAGCCGCGCCCGCCGGTCTGCGCGGCGATCCAGAGCTGCGTCCAGAGTTCGGGCTGGGCGAGGATGACCTCCTGCCCGATCACGGCCAGGTCGTTGACGCTGGCCCTCAGCCCGCCTTGGGGCGAGAACAGCGTGCCGTTCGTGCCGGGCACGTAGTCGCGCAAATCCCAGCCGTCCTCGCGCAGGATGGCGGGCTGCGCCCCGGCGAGCGTATCGGCGCCGTCGACCTGCACCGCCCACGCAGCTGGGATGCCGCGCAGGGCCGGAAAGCCCGAGCGGCGCTTGGCCGGGCTGACGCCGGACCAGTTGAAGCCGATGTCCAGACCCAGCGGATCCGCGACGTGCCGCGTGAACAGCCGGTCGAAACGCTCTCCCGTCGCGGCTTCCATGACGGTCGCGGCGAGCCCGTAATTCAGGTTGGCGTAGCGGAAACCCGCGCCGGGCCGCACGCCCGGCTCCCATATGGTGTCGATCAGCAAGTCACGTATGTCGCCCGGCGCGGCCATCCAATAGACGGCCGGGTCGATGATGCCGGAGCGGTGGCTGACCAGCCGGCGCAAGGTGACGGGGGCATCCGGATGGTCCGGATGACGCAGCGGAACATCCAGCAGGTCGGCCGCATCCGCGTCCAGGTCGAGCTGCCCGTCCGCATGGAGGCGGCGGGCCAGTTCGCCCACCAGGACCTTGGAGACCGACGCGACGCGAAACGGGCTGTCCGGCGTGAAAGGGCGTCCTTCGTGACGCCCGCTCACCTCGGCCGTCCGAGTGCCATCCGCGCCCACGAGCAAGCGGGCCTGGCCGGGAACGGTCCGGTATTCGGGCTCCATGGCGTCTCCGTCGCGTGGTACAGATGCCGCGCATCCGCCCAGCAGGGCCGCGCCAGCGCCGCTGGCCAGCGTCTGTCGTCGTGTGAACATGCGGGCCTATATGGGGCAAAGCGGCCCGGAACGGAACCGTCCGATCCGGCCCATCTAACGCCTTGATCGAAACGAAAGCGCAGCCCATCCGTAAACGCCTCATGCGCGCTTGTCTCACCTCCCTTATCCTCCTTCTCTGCGCCGCGGCGTGGTCCGTTCCGGCCCAGGCGCAGGACGCACCGGCCGACACGGCACCTATCACGGTCGCGACCGGACCGACGGATGCGCAGATCCAGGGCCGCATCACCGACATATTGTCCAAGCTGTCCGATACGCGGGACGTGAGCGTGACGGTCGATAGCAGCGTCGTCACCCTGTCGGGCGAGGCCGCCAACACGGAGGCCGCGGAACGCGCCGTGGGTATCGCGGAGCGCACGGACGGCGTTGTCGCGGTACAGGACGACATTGTCCGCACGCTGGATGTGGGGGACAATGTCACGCCGCTGGTGGACCGGACGGCCGAACTCAGCACGCAGTTCCTGCGCGCCCTGCCGCTGATCGCCGCCGCGCTCGTCGCGCTGGTCGCCATCTTCCTGATAGGGCGATTCCTGGCCAGCCGGACGGGGCTGATCCGGCGCATGGCGGGCAATCCTTTCCTGGCGGAACTGATCGCGACCGCCATCCGGCTCTCCTTCGTGCTGATCGGGATTGTGGTGGCGCTGAACATTCTCGGTGCGACGTCTCTGGTCGGGACCGTTCTGGGCGGGGCGGGCATCATCGGCATCGCCCTTGGCTTCGGCGTGCGCGACACGGTGGAGAATTACGTCGCCTCCCTGCTGCTGTCGATCCGCCAACCCTTCCGGGCGGAGGACCATGTCGTGATCGACGGGCAGGAAGGCGTGGTCGTCCGGCTGAACACGCGCGCGACCATCTTGATGACGCTGGACGGCAACCACTTACGCATTCCCAACGCCAAGGTCTTCAAGGCGGACATTCTGAATTATTCCACCAACCCGACACGGCGGTTCAAATTCCGGGTGGGCGTGGACAGCGCCGACGATCCGGTCGCCGCCATCGCGGTCGGCACGAAAACCATGGCCGCCCTGCCCTTCGTGCTGGCCGACCCGGCCCCGTCGGGCACTATCGTGGAAGTGGGCGACAGCTCCATCCTGATCGACTTCTTCGCCTGGATCGACCAGCGCGACACCGGCTTCGGTACGGCACGCAGCCAGTCCATCCGCGACGTCAAGGCCGTGCTGGAGGAGGAAGGCTTCTCCCTGCCGGAGCCGCTCTACCGCGTGCGGGTCGATGGCGGCGCGTCTTCGCCGAAACCTGCCGCCGGGAGCGCTGCCGACACCGCCAAATCAGACGCGCCGGAGCGTCCAAAGACGGCCGAAAGGACGGCCCACGGCCAGCTTATGGCGGCACTGAACACGGATGCCGAGCTGACCATCGTGGAACGTGTCGCGGAAGAGCGCGCGCAGGTGGTCGGAACAGGCGAGGTGGGGGCGGACCTGCTCGACGACGATGCTCCGCAGGAGTAGGGCCCCGCAGGAGTAGCGCCCAAAAGGCGCAACGCAAAAACCGCCCGTCGGCTTCGCTTGCCATCGCCCTTTCACGCGCTACACCATCCGGCAACACCCCAAAGGGAGACCTAAAGGAAGCCCTAGGGAAACCAATGACGGAGACACGTATGAACCGCCCCCTCAAGCCCAAACATCTTCTTCTGGCCGCAAGCGCGCTCGCGCTGCTCGCTGCCTGTTCCGATACGAATGAGACCCCCGTGACCGATACCGACATGACCGAGACCGCCCAGACAGAGGCGAGTGAGCCGGCGCAAGCGGCCGAGGCCGCAGATGCAGCAGATGCCGCAGATTCCTATATTCCGGTCGCCTACGAGGTGGACGGCCAGACGGACGCGGATCACCTCTGGCTCGAAGAGGTCGAGGGCGAAGAGGCTTTGGCGCAGGTGCGCGAATGGAACGCGCGGTCGCTCGACCGGCTGAAGGCCGATCCGCGCTATCAGGAGCTCTATGACGACGCGCTCGCTATTCTGAACAGCCAGGACAAGATTCCCTACGTCTCCTACAGGAACGGCCACGCCTATAATTTCTGGCAGGACGAGACCAATGTGCGCGGCCTGTGGCGACGCACGACACTCGACAGCTATCTGACGGACGATCCGGAGTGGGAGACCATACTCGACTTCGACAAACTCGCTGCCGAGGAAGAAGCAAATTGGGTCTTCAAAGGCGCGAATTGCCTCGCGCCCGACTACACGCTCTGCATGGTCCAGCTTTCCGATGGCGGCAAGGATGCGGTGAGCCGACGGGAATTCGATATCGAGACCGGGACGTTCGTGGAGAACGGCTTCGTTTTGCCCGAATCCAAGGGGTCCGCCCGGTGGCTGGACGAAAACCATCTCGTGATCGCGCAGGAAGAGGGCGAGGAGAGCATGACGACGTCCGGCTACCCTCGCAATGTCCGTCTCTGGACACGCGGCACCCCGCAGTCGGAGGCCGTGCTCATCGATCAGCGCGACGTTGGCGATGTCGGCTACTGGGACGGGGCGGCGAGCGTGGTCGAGGTCGCGGACGGCCGCGACGCGATCATTCTCTACCAATTCAAGACGTTCTACGACATCCAGATGTCCTGGGTCCCGGTCGTGGACGGCGAACCGCAAGAGCCGGTCATACTGCCCATTCCCGCCAAATCCAATCTTGGCGCGCCGTTCAAGGGCCAGATGCTGCTCTCGCTGAACGAGGACTGGCGTGATTTCCGCTCCGGCGACCTCGTTAGCTTCGCCTGGGACGATTTTGCCGAAGACGGCGAGATCGCGGACGTGCATCTGGTCTACAGCCCGGACGAACGCAGTTCGCTAGGCGGTTACGGCGTGACGGCGGACAAGGTGCTGGTCGCCAAGACCACCGACGTGAAGGGTTCGGTCCTGGCCTTCGACTGGGACGGCGAGACCTGGACGAGCGAGCCCATCGACCTGCCTGCCAACGGCGCGGCCAGCGTGGGCGCGACCAATCCGAAGGAGAGCGTCGCCTTCCTCAATGCCGAAGACTTCCTGACGCCGGATACGCTCTACACGATCGACACGTCGGCGGACGACCTTTCGCCCGTCGCGGCCAAGTCCCTGCCGGACTGGTTTGACGCCGAAGGCATGGTAAGCGAGCAGTTCTTCGCCACCTCGCCCGACGGCACGCGCATCCCCTACTTCGTTGTGCGCGCGGCGGATACGGAGATGAACGGTGAGAATCCGACGCTGCTCTATGGCTATGGCGGTTTCGAGATTTCCATGAACCCGGCCTATTCGGCCACGCGCGGCAAGCTGTGGCTCGAAAATGGTGGCGTCTATGTTCTGGCCAACATTCGGGGCGGGGGCGAATATGGTCCCAACTGGCATCAGGCGGGCCTGAAGACCGAACGCCAGCGCATCTATGACGACTTCATCGCGGTGGCTGAAGACCTGATCGAAACCGGCCTGACCAGCCCCGATCATCTGGGCGTCGAGGGTGGATCGAATGGCGGCCTGCTGACCGGCGTGATGACGACGCAGCGCCCGGACCTGTTCAACGCCGCCATCATCGCCGTGCCGCTGCTGGACATGCAGCGCTTCCACAAGCTGCTGGCGGGGGCCTCCTGGATGGGCGAATACGGTAATCCGGACGATCCCGTGGAGGGCGCGTTCCTGCGCCGCATCAGCCCCTATCACAATATTCGCGAAGACGCCGATTATCCGGAAGTGTTCCTGATCACCTCGACCAAGGACGACCGGGTCCATCCCGCCCACGCGCGCAAGTTCGCCCAGCGCATGGAAGACCAAGGCCACGATTTCCTCTATTACGAGAACATCGATGGCGGCCACTCGGCGGCGGCGAACCTGAAGGAAACGGCCAACCGCCTGGCGCTGCAACATGTGTATCTGTTGCAGAAGCTGGCGGACTGACCGGAAGAGCGCCCTCCAAACGAAGTCAAAAGCGCCCTTAGGGGCGCTTTTTTACCTTAATCCAAGCCCTCAACCGTTCCGAGCGGCGCGCGCGTGTAGGCAATCGTCCAGAGCGTTTTGGGCGTGTCTGCGCTGACGTCCAGCGTGCGCTGCTCCCAACTGTCCGGCCCGGTGACGACCCAGGCGCTGGAAATCGTCATGCTGCGACCGTCGGGCAGGGCGTAGACTTCGTCCGGGGCGGCGAACCCATTTTCCACAGCGACGAAGCTTCCTTCGCTGCGGCCGCCGCTCGTGTCGAAATAGACATAGTCGATCCGGTCCTTGTCTGCATTCCAGCCGAAGACCGTTTCTCCGCCATAGGGGCCGCGCGCCCCGTCGACGAAGTGGCGGTCCCGCACGAAATGGCCCTTGTTCATGGGCGCAAGGCAGTGCCGGTCCGTGCTCTGTCCGTCACTGAACACGCCGTCCCAGCAAAATCCGACGAAGAAGTCCATGGCTTCCAGGATGGGGGTCTGTGCGGGAGTCTGGTCACCCGCCGGTTCGGCGGAGGCACAGCCGGCCTGCGTCAGACCGATGAAAACGGGGAGGGCGGTCTTGATGATGCGTTTCATGGTGGGTGTCTCCTAACCGATCGTGCCGAAAGCCAGTCCGAAAATCGCGAACAGGCCGATCATGTAGCCGCCATTGATGAGCGACAGGCGCAGTGGGCGGCCTTCGAACAGGTCGCTGACCCATGTACTGCCCGCCGCCCAGGCGAAACCAGCGGACAGAGCCGCGCCCATCGCAAAGCCGAAGCCCGGATTCGGACCGAGGAACGCTCCGAAGATCACGGCGGAAATCAGCAGCAGGACGAACGCCCCTCCATAGGCCACAGCCGGGTTTGGCGGGGCCGTTTCATTGTAGGTGGACAGGCGCTGCCACGTTTTTCCGAACAGGATTGGCGAGTACCAGAGGCCGCCGAGGAGGAAGGCGCCGACCGTTCCGGAGACAGCGGCAATAAGAGTGGATGTTTCCATAATGGGGTTCCCGAGTTTTGGTCCGTCGCTTGGCCGGAACCTGTTTTCCGGTCTTCCGTCGACGTCTCGCGGCCAGACCTAAGGACGGTTTGGTTCGGAAGATTGGAAAATTGTTACCTCGGCCCGCTTTTTTCGAAAATCATTCGAATAGCACCGACTCCCCGTCGCTGGAGCGGGCTGACAGGAAACGGCGGGGCGATTCCCCGGCAAAAGACCGGAAATCGTTGATGAAGTGGGACTGGTCGGAAAAACCGAGGTCCAGCGCCAGCATGGCGAAATCCGCCGCCTCTGTCTGTTCTAGCATCGCCATGGTCCGGCGGAAACGCTGTAGGCGGCAGAACGCTTTGGGTGTCATGCCCGTCGCGTCGCGCACGAGCGTGGAGAGGTGCTTCCGACTGATCGACAGCGCGTCGCACAAGCTGTCCACACGCAGCCGTCCGCCACTGGCGACCGTGACGCCCACGGCCCAGAGCGCGGAGAAGGGCATGGCCCGGGCCGAGCGAGCCCGCTGTTCGCGCAGGAACCCGCAAATGGCCTCGAACCGCGCTACCGTCGAACCGGCCTCCCCGATTCGGTGCCAGACAGATGGGACAGACGGCCCGAATATGTCGCCTGCGTCGATCACCGTATTGCGCAGCTCCCGCGGATCCAGCCCGAACAGGCGCGTCACAGCCGTGGGCGCGAGGGATACGCCGACCAAATGCGTGCCGTGGATCGCCGCGCTGTAGGCCGGACCGACATGGATCGGCCTGTCAAACAGCCCGGCTAGCCAGGCGCGGTGGAAGGTGCGTGGCCGGGACAGCAGCCCGTCCGGGTAGAGGTTTTGAGGACCGGAAAAGTTGAAGATCAGGTCGAGAGTGCCCCGAGGCACCATGCGCTCGTGGTGGTTGCCGACGAAACCCCGCGATTCCCAGAGGCTGAGCACGTCGCCCATCAGGTCGAGCGGCGGGTCGGCGTCGGACACGGTCCATTCCCCGAGGGGCGACGGGAAACGCGCTGTCCGAACGGTTCCGGTCAACGGGTCCGGCATATTCCATGCGCGCAAGCCACTCCCATGCCCAATGGCCTAACAACTTTGCCGGAGGGAGTCGAACGCCCGCTTTGTCAGCGGCGTCGGTCGCGCCCTCTCACGCATGCGTGACAATGTGCGAGCGCTTCGTGTCTGGAATGTGAACCGATCGGTCCGTAACCGAAGGATGCGGTTTCGATCCCCGGAGCCACGAAAGCCAAAGACCCGAAACGCACATCGAAAAGAGAGCATCATGCGCAACTTTCTCAAGACCACGACCATCGCCACGGCCATCGCGCTGGGCTCCATTTCCACGCTGGGCGCGATCAGCGCCTTCGCTGCCGACGAAGTCAGCGTGACGGCCGACGCCCAGGCCGCCAACCTTGCCATCCAGGGCTATGACGTCGTGTCCTACCGCTCCGGCGCGCCTGTGGAGGGCGCGGCCCGCTTCGCGACCGACTATGAGGGCGCGACCTACCGCTTTGCCAGCCAGGACAATCTGGACGCGTTCACCGCCGATCCGGCCCGCTTCGCCCCGGCCTATGGCGGCTTCTGCGCCTACGGCGTGGCCAAGGGCAAGAAGTTCGACGCCGACCCGCTCGCCTACACGGTCAAGAACGATCGGCTCTACCTGAACCTGAACAAGAGAATTCAGAAGAAGTGGCTGAAAAAGCAGGAAAAATATATCGGCCAAGCCGAAATCAACTGGCCTGAAATCGAGCACGTGTCCGCCAGCGAGCTGTAGCCGCCCTGCACATATTTCTCAGAACACTCAATAAGCCCGCTCCTCCCTGCGACGGCGCGGGCTTTTGCGCGGGCGGGACTGTGCACACAACAAAGCGCTTAACCCGCCCCGCCGCCTTCGCTATGGCGCGCAGATGAGCCCGTACAACCCGTCCCACACCGAACCGAAATGGCAGCAGCGCTGGGACGAGGCCGACCTGTTCACGGCGGACGACAGCTCGTCCAAGCCGAAATTCTACGCGCTGGAAATGTTCCCCTATCCCAGCGGGCGCATCCATATGGGCCATGTGCGAAACTACGCGATGGGCGACGTGGTGGCGCGGTTCAAGCGGGCCAAGGGTTTCGAGGTGCTCCACCCGATGGGCTGGGACGCGTTCGGCATGCCGGCGGAGAATGCGGCGATCGAGACGGGCGGCCACCCCAAGGACTGGACCTACCAGAATATCGAGCAGATGCGCGCGCCGATGAAGCGATTGGGCTTCGCGCTCGACTGGTCCCGCGAATTCGCGACCTGCGACGTGGCCTACTATACCGAGCAGCAGCGCATCTTCCTCAAGTTCTGGGAACGCGGGCTCGTCTATTCCAAGACCGCCAAGGTCAATTGGGACCCAGTCGACATGACCGTTCTGGCCAACGAGCAGGTCATCGACGGCAAGGGCTGGCGTAGCGGCGCAGTCGTCGAGCAGCGCGACATGGAGCAGTGGTTCTTCAAGATCACCGCCTATTCGGAAGAATTGCTCGACGGGCTGGAGACGCTCGACCGTTGGCCGGAGAAGGTCCGGCTGATGCAGCGCAACTGGATCGGGAAAAGCGAGGGTCTGTCCATGACCTTCAAGGCGGCGTCCGAATCCGATGCCGACATCGAGATATACACGACCCGGCCCGACACGCTGTTCGGGGCCAGCTTCATCGCCCTGTCGCCCGACCACCCGCTGACGAAGCAATTGGCCGAAACGCGCCCCGAGCTGGACGCATTCCGCGCGGAATGCGCCAAGATCGGCACGTCCGAAGAGGACATCGCCAAGGCGCCCAAGCTGGGGTTCGACACGGGCCTGCGCGTGAAGCACCCGTTCAAGGACGGCGAGACGCTGCCCGTCTGGGTCGCGAATTTCGTGCTGATGGGCTACGGCACGGGCGCCGTGTTCGGCCAGCCCGCGCACGACCAGCGCGACTTCGACTTCGCGACGAAGTACAATCTTCCGATCATTCCCGTCATCAAACCCGCCGAGGGCGAACTACCGGATGGCGAAGCCTATGTGGGCGAGGGCACGCTCTGCAATTCCGGTTTCCTCGACGGACTGCCCAAGGACGAGGCGATTGCCGCCGCCATCGCGAAGATCGAGGAAATGAACCTCGGCGAGGGCACCACCCAGTACCGCCTGCGCGACTGGGGCGTGAGCCGTCAGCGCTATTGGGGCTGCCCGATTCCGGTCATTCACTGCGAAACGTGCGGCGCGGTACCCGTGCCCGAAGACCAGCTGCCCGTCGAGCTGCCCTACGACATCGAGTTCGACAGTCCCGGCAACCCGCTGGACCGCCATCCGAGCTGGAAGCACTGCACCTGTCCGGCATGCGGCGAGGCGGCGATCCGCGAAACCGACACGCTCGACACGTTTGCGGACAGCTCCTGGTATTTCGCCAAGTTCGCGGGCAAGGACGGCTCTCCGTTCGACCGGGAAGCCGCCAGTGCATGGCTGCCCGTGGACCAATATGTGGGCGGGGTGGAGCACGCCGTGCTGCACCTGCTCTATTCGCGTTTCTTCACGCGCGGGCTGAGGGATTGCGGCCTGCTCGACCTGCCGAGCGGCGAACCCTTCGCGGGCCTCTTTACGCAGGGCATGGTCACGCACGCCACCTACGAGACCGACGAGGGCTGGGTGCTGCCTGCCGATGTGACGGACAAGGACGGCACTTTGATCCACATGCCGACGGGCAAGCCCGCGACCAAGGGCGACGTCATCAAGATGTCCAAGTCCAAGAAGAACACGGTTGATCCCAACGACATCATCGAGACCTACGGGGCGGATGTGGCGCGCTGGTTCGTGCTGTCCGATTCCCCGCCCGAACGCGACGTGGAATGGTCCGAAGAGGGCGTGCGCGGCGCGTGGAACTTCCAGAAGAAGGTCTGGCGCATCGTGGAGGGCACGGACGTGCCGGAACATTCCCCGATGGCGGCGGACCCGGAGGCGAAAGGCGACGCGCTCGCCCTACGCCGGGCCGCGCACAAGGCCTTGGAGAAAATCACGGCCGGCATCGAGGCGTTCCGCTTCAACACCTCGGTCGCGCAGATCTACGAACTGACCAATGCGCTGTCCAAATATCCGGGCCAGGACGCGGTGCGCATGGAAGCGCTGGGCATCCTCATCCGCTCCATCGCGCCCTTCATGCCGCATCTCGCCGAAGAATGCTGGGAACAGCTGGGCGGCGAGGGGCTTTGCGCCGCCGCGCCCTGGCCGCAGCTCGACACCGCCATGCTGGTGGAGGACACGCTCACCCTGCCCGTGCAGGTCAACGGCAAGCGTCGGGGCGAGATTTCCGTGCCCAAGGACCTGCCGAAGGACGAAGTGGAGGCGCTGGCCCTGGCCGAGCCGAACGTGGTCCGCGCGACCGATGGGCTGACGGTTCGAAAGGTCATTGTCGTGCCGGGCCGCATCGTCAATATAGTGGCGCAATGACCCGCCTCTCCGCCATTCTCCTTTTCGTCTTTCTTTCTGCCTGCGCGGGCTTCCAGCCCATGCACGGCACGGCGGAGACGCAGACCGCCTTCTCCGACATGGTGGTGGAGGTCGGCGACGGCGGGGATGAGGGCGACCGTATGGCGGGTTTCCTGATCCGCCAGCGCCTGGCCGACCGGATGAGCCGCAACGACGCGCCCACCTACAAGCTCACGATTGCGCCCAGCTCGCAGCGGGTCGGCATCGGCCTGACGGGGCAGGACTTCGCGACCCGCTTCGACGGGGTGGTCACGGCCGAATGGAGCCTTGTCCGCCTCGCAGACGGGGCGCAGGTCGCGTCGGGCCGCGCGCGCAGCGTCGCCACCTATTCCGCCGACCAGGACCCGTACCGGCTGCAATCCACATCGGACCAGGCGACGCAGAGGGCCGCGCGCGACGTGGCGGACCAGCTGTTGCAGCAAGTCGCGTTGGAACTGGCGGACGCGTCGTAAGGCGCACCGTGAACGGCTTGCTTCCATGAAGGTCACGGGCGCGCGGCAGGCGCGCTTCCTCTCCCAGCCCCCGCACGACCTGGTCGGCGCGCTGCTGTTCGGGCCCGACCGCGGCCTGGTCAAGGCGCGCGCCGCCGCCCTGATCGCCACGCTGGCCCCCGACATCGACCCGGCCTTCGGCGCGACCCAGTTGACGGCCGACGACCTGCAGGCCGATCCGGCCCGGCTGATGGACGAGATGAGCGCGATGAGCCTGCTGGGCGGGACACGGCTGGTCCGGCTGCGCCTCGACCATGAGCGCTCCGGCGCGGCCCTGTCCAAGATCATCAAGCAGATCGACGCCGAACCGGCCTCCGTCGAAGCCCGGCTGGTCATCGAGGCGGGCGACCTGTCCACGCGCTCCGCCGTGCGCAAGGCCGCCGAAGCCGCCAAGCACATCGCCGCCGTGGGCTGCTACCCGCTGGGTGCGCGGGACCGGCGCGCGCAGGTCAAACAGACATTGGACGATATCGGGATCGGCATCACGAATGACGCGCTCGACCTCTGGGTCCCGCTGATCGAAGGCGACCACGCGCTGGCGGCAGGCGAGATCGAGAAGATGGCGCTCTACAAGGGCTATGGAGATATGCCGGGTGCGACCGTGACGCCCGACGATGTGCGCGCCGTCGCCGCCGGGGCGCAAGGGTCCGCCATCGATCCGATCATACAGGATGCGATGTCCGGGCGGACCGACAGCCTCGATGCGCGCTACCGGCGCGCCGTCGAGGCCAAGACCAGCCCGGTCGGCATCCATTTCGCCCTGCAGCGCCACCTCTTGCGCCTGTGCGAGGCGGCCGGGCGGATGGAGCGCGGCGACAGCGCCCTGTCGGCGACCCGGGCCTTGCGCCCGCCCGTCTTCCGCATGCAGGAGGACGGTTTCGTCGCCACGCTGAACCGCTGGGCGCCGGGCGGCAAGGGCCGCGCGCTCCGCTCCGCCCTGTCGCAGTGCCAGACCGTGGAACGCCAGCTCAAGACCACGCAGGCCCCGGCCGAGGCGCTCACGGCGCGACTGCTGTTCGGGCTGGCCGCCTTCGCCGCGCGTCGGCGCGGCCACTGAAATCACAAGTCGAGACCCGATGATGGACACGATCACGCAATTCTGGACCCGTGTGCAGGAGGAATTCCCCATCCTGCTAATCCTGGGCGGCAATATCGTCTCCGCCCTACTGATCTTCATGCTCGGCGTGTTCGTCGGGCGGTTCCTGTCCAAGCGTCTGCGCCGGTCCAAATTCGGCGGGGCGCATCTGGACGCCACCTTGCGGCCGGTGCTCGCCTCGGTCGTCTTCTACGTCATTCTCGCCATGACGATCTATGCCGTTTTGGTGAAGCTGGGCGTGCCGCCGACGTCGCTAATCGCCGTGTTCGGCGGCGCGGCCCTGGCCATCGGCCTGGCCTTGCGCGACACGCTGTCCAACATTGCGGCGGGCGTGATGCTGCTGATCCTGCGGCCCATCAAGGTCGGCGATTTCGTCGATATCGGCCAGAGCACGGTCGGCTCGGTCGAGGAGATCGGCCTGTTCACCAGCACGATCCGCAATGTGGAGAACGTCGCTATCTACCTGCCCAACAGCGTCATCTGGGGCAACCGGGTGCAGAATTTCGGCCGCCACGCTCATCGCAAGGCAATCGTGGAGATCGGTGTGGGATACGCGACCGACCTGGAAGCCGCGCGGACCTTGCTGCTGGACACGCTCGCATCCCATGAGGGGGTGCTGCGGGTCGCGGATGACGGAACGGCCGCGCCCACGCCGCCGGAAGTCTACGTCATGGGGTTCGGCGACAGCGCCATCACCTTGTCTTGCCGTTGCTGGATGCCGGGCGACCAGTGGCTGGCGCGCATCAGCGGGCTGCGCATCGCCATCAAGTCCGCACTGGACGGCGCCGGCATCGAAATTCCCTTCCCGCAGCGTGTGGTGCACATGGCGGAGAAGGACCGGACCGCCTGATCGCGCGCTACGCGCCTTTGCGTAGGCAATTCCGGAAGGCGGCCCGGTTTTCCAGCCCTTCCACGGCCTGATAGCGTTCCGCCTGCCGCGTGACAAGAATATCGAGCGCACGGGCGGCGCGGGGCAGGTCCGCCGGGTTCTTCTGCCACTGTGCGCCGATGACGTAGTGGCGCTGCGGCACGCGCCGTTCCGCACCGCTGCGCCAATCCTCGCCGATCCAGACGCCCTGCCGCGGGGGCTTGGCATCCGTCCGGGCCGCCTTGCGCGGCGCAGATGGCAGTGACAAGAGGAATTCATGGCCGTAGTCGCGCATGAAGGCTGCCGCTTCCTCATCCGTGCTGGCGATCAGTAGCACCTGGTCTGTCATGCCGCGTTCGCGCACCAGCGCCACGGCGCGCTCCACATCGGCAGAGGTCTTCAGGTCCAGCTCGATATAGATCCGGTCCTTGGCCGCATCGAGCAGGTCGGCCAGCGTCGGGACGGGGTCGCCGCCCACGCGACCGTCCGGAGCCTTCAGTCGCAGCCTGGCGAAGTCTTCCGGCGGCGTCGTCACGACCGGCCCCGTACCGGACGCGTGTTCGTCCCACACCCCGTCATGGAACAGGATCGGCGTACCGTCGGCGATCGAGGCCACGTCCACTTCCGCCATCATGATGCCGTGGCCGATCAGCCGTTCCAACGAGCCGAGCGAGTTCTCAGGCTCCGTATAGGATGCGGATGTCGCCCGGTGCGCGGCGACGAGCGCGGCCTCGTCCGGCAAGCATTGCAGCACGGTGCGGATAGGGGGTAGCGCCTCCATGTCGGCGAAGGGCGAGGGCGGGGCCGGCACTGCGTTGGCGCAGGACGATAGGACCGAAGCGGACAGGGCGAGGCCGGACAGGAGAAGCGCGCGCAGCGAACCCGGAGTGTGAAGCTTGGACAACATGGCGCGGCGCTATAAGCGCGGGCCATGGCTGTCAAAACACAGTTTGGAGAAACCATCTTCGCTCTGTCCACCGCCCCGGGCCGGGCGGGCGTGGCGGTCATCCGCCTGTCCGGGCCGCAGGCGCTGGAGGCCGCCCTGTCGCTGAGCGGGGGACGCCCCCTGCCGCCCCGCCGCGCATCCTTGCGGACCCTGCGCGCGGACGGCCATGTCATCGACGAAGCGCTGATCCTGCACTTCCCCGCCCCGAACAGCTTCACCGGCGAAACGGTCGTGGAACTGCACTGCCACGGCTCCCACGCCGTGATCGAGTCCGTGTCCGAAGCCCTGCTCGCATTGGGCCTCCGCCAGGCGCGGGCGGGCGAATTCACGCGGCGCGCGGTCGAGAACGGCCGCATGGACCTGACCGAGGCCGAAGGGCTGGCCGACCTGATCGACGCGCAGACCGCCACGCAGGCGCGCCAGGCCCTCCGCCAGATGGAAGGGGCTTTGCGCGAAACCTATGAAAGCTGGCGGGAAGGGCTGCTGGACGCGCTGGCGCTGATCGAAGGCGAGATCGATTTCGCCGACGAAGCCGATGTGCCGGACGCCCTGTCCCATGCCGCCCGCGCGCCACTGGAGCGCGTCGCGGCCGGAATGGAGGCCGCGTTGGCCCGCTCCACCCGCGGCTATGCTGTCCGCGACGGGATCGAGATCGCGATCATCGGCGCGCCCAATGCGGGCAAATCGACGCTGCTAAACCGGCTCGTGGGACGCGATGTCGCCATCACCTCGCCCCAGGCCGGCACGACGCGCGATATTGTGGAAGCGCGCATGGTGCTGGCTGGCCTGCCCGTCACATTGTCCGACACGGCCGGATTGCGGGAGGCGGCCGACGCCATCGAGGCGGAAGGCGTCCGCCGCGCGCACGCTCGGGCCAAGGATGCGCAACTCCGTATCGGCCTGGTTCGCGAGGGAATGGACGAAGCGGGCGGCACGCTGCCGCTGCGATCCGACGACATCCGGCTATACAATGTCGCCAACCCTTCAAAGGGTAATGAAATCAATGCTTTGTCGGGAGCCGGACTGGACGTCCTCCTGGAACGCTTGGAGGAGATCGTGCGCGAGCGTTTCACCGGAGGCGAGCCGCCGAGCGTGACCCGGGCGCGGCATGCCGACTGCGTTCGCCGCGCGGCGCAAGCGGCGCGTTCGGCCCAGAAGCATTTGGGGTCCGCTTCGGAACTGGCGGGCGAAGATATTCGCACGGCGTTGCGCGCATTGGACGAGCTGGCAGGCCGTAGCGATATCGAGGAAGTCTTCGACCGTATCTTCAGCCAATTCTGTGTCGGAAAGTAGATTTGCCCGTTTTTGGATGTGTCGATACCGATATGACATGATCGTTTGTTGTTATGTGAAAACTTCCATCTTTAGGGTTAGACCATGTTAGCGCGTTCCCAAAATGTTTCACGTGAAACAAATAGCGAAGATGAGCAGGGAAAGCGTGCCGTGTCGAAAGACTTTATCCGGATCCGAAACATATCCGTGCACCTTGCCTCGGAACTGTCCGATGCGGATTGCACGGCACAGTCTATGGACGATGCCAGCCCTGCCAAGTGGCACCTCGCTCATACAAGCTGGTTTTTCGAGGAATTCGTGCTGTGCGGCGCTTTAGGTGAGCGCGAGCGGTTCGACCCGGATTTTTCTTTTCTATTCAATAGCTACTATGAGGCTGTTGGGGCACGGCATGCCCGCCCGGAGCGCGGGCTTCTGACCCGGCCAAGCCTATCGCGCGTGCTGGACTACCGGGCGCATGTGGATGCCCGTATGGAGATCGCCCTGGATAATCCCGCAACGGCGGAGTCGATCCAGGCCCTCGTGGCGCTCGGTCTCGCTCACGAACAACAGCATCAGGAACTGCTTCTCACCGACGTGCTCCACCTTTTTTCGCGCAACCCGCTTCGGCCCGCCTATTCTGCGAACCTGCGGGGTAATGAGGATGAAGGGATCGCGACTCCGCCCTCCTGGACCGCCTTCGCCGATCCGGGCATCGTGTCGATCGGCCATGCGGATGATGGTTTCGCATTCGACTGCGAGGGTCCGGAACATGCCGCTCTGCTGCGCCCGTTCGCGCTCGCGGACCGGGCCGTGACGAATGCCGAGTGGGCCGCTTTCATCGCAGCGGGTGGCTATGAGGATTCGTCCTACTGGCTGTCCGATGGGTGGGCCTGCGCGCAGGCCAATGGCTGGACCGCCCCGCTTTACTGGGAGCGGCGAGGCGGCGAGTGGGTGTCCATGACGCTGCACGGCTTGCAGCCTGTGCCGATGGACGCCCCGGTCTGCCATGTCAGCTTCTATGAGGCGGATGCGTTTGCCAGCTGGGCTGCGATTCATCTCGGCGACTGCGAGGGCGCGCGCCTGCCGACCGAATTCGAGTGGGAACATGCCGCTCGGGGACGACCCGTTGACGGTAATACGCTCGGCACAGATATGTTGCGGCCTATCCCGCAAGGCGGGTCGGGTCTATCCGGACTGTTCGGCGATGTCTGGGAATGGACCGCATCGGCGTTCCTGCCTTATCCCGGCTTTCGCCCATCAGACGGGGCCATTGGCGAATATAATGGCAAGTTCATGAGCGGGCAGAACGTGTTGAGAGGCGGGTCCTGCGTCACGCCGGACGGTCATTTGCGCGCCAGCTACCGCAATTTCTTCCATCCGGACAAACGCTGGCAGTTTAGCGGCCTGCGCCTTGCCCGCGATTTCTGAACGGCCGACCCCATGACAGACCAACCCGATGCCGGTGCGATCGGCTCTCTCCCTTATTCTGGGTCCCATGCAGGGTCAGACGACATTGTACCGGATGGAGCGTCACAGGACGATACCTTTCTGAGCGATGTTCTGCACGGGCTTTCGCAACCGCAGAAAACCCTGCCCTGCCGCTGGCTCTACGACGCACACGGCTCCGCCTTGTTCGAGCGGATCACGGCGCTGCCCGAATATTATCTGACCCGATTGGAAACAAAAATCCTGAAAAGGATCGCGCCCCAGCTGGCCAGGGCCATAGGTCCCGACGCCGTGCTGGTTGAATACGGCGCCGGGGCGTCGGTCAAGACGCGCATCCTGCTGGATGCGATCGGCGATCTGCGCGCCTATGTCCCGATCGACGTATCGGAAGATTTCCTGCTCCAGACTGCTGTCGAGCTACGGACTGACTATCCCGAATTGGATGTCCGGCCCGTCATCGGTGATTTCCTGTCCGATGTGGCATTGCCGGACGTGCCCGGGCGCAAGGTCGGCTTCTTCCCCGGTTCCACGATCGGCAACCTGTCCGATGAGGAGATCGACACTTTCCTATCCCGCGCGGTGCGGATGTTGGGACCGGATGGGATGTTCGTGCTGGGTTATGACCGGGTGAAGCCGCTTTCCACCCTTCTGCCAGCCTATGACGATGCGCAAGGCGTGACGGCCGACTTCAACCTGAACCTGCTGCGGCGCATCAACCGCGAACTCGGTGCCGATTTCGTTCTGGATGGCTTCCGGCACGAAGCGCGCTGGAACGCCGACGACTCGCGTGTCGAGATGCACCTAATTTCCCTACGGCATCAGAGCGTTACGATCGATGGGCGGCGCATGGACTTCGCTGCGGGCGAGACCATCCATACGGAAAATTCGCGTAAATTCACGACTGAACGCATGGCTGACCTTTGCCGGAAGGCTGGTTTCGAGATCGTCGAGACATATTGCGACACAGCTGAGCTGTTTTCCGTCGCTCTCCTGCGTCCTTCACCCCCCTCTGCCTGAAGCGCACGCTTTCCCTCCGTGCGGCGCCTGCCTATATGGCCAGGCATGAAAGCCTACGATGTCATCGTGATCGGCGGAGGCCATGCAGGCTGCGACGCGGCCAGCGCGTCCGCGCGCTTGGGTGCCGATACGCTGTTGCTGACGCACAGGGCGGCCACGATCGGCGAGATGAGCTGCAATCCGGCGATTGGCGGTCTCGGCAAGGGTCATCTGGTGCGGGAGATCGACGCGCTGGGCGGCGTTATGGGCCGCGTCGCGGATGCATCGGGCATTCAATTCCGCCTGCTGAACCGCTCCAAGGGCCCCGCCGTGCGCGGGCCTCGAACGCAGAGCGATCGCTGGCTTTATCGCAACGCGATGCAGTCGGAAATGGCGGCTCAAGATGGTCTCACCATCGAAGAGGGCGCGGTCCACGATCTGATCGTGGAGGGCGGTCGCCTGGCGGGTGTAC
Source organism: Pseudomonadota bacterium (assembly GCA_039033275.1). Taxonomy (GTDB): domain Bacteria; phylum Pseudomonadota; class Alphaproteobacteria; order Caulobacterales; family Maricaulaceae; genus Litorimonas. The sequence goes on from JBCCCX010000003.1 coordinate 34,509, forward strand.
GCACGGAGGATGGTCGCGAATTTCTCGCCATGCGCGTCGTTCTGACGACCGGTACTTTCCTGAAGGGCATGATTCATGTCGGAAACGACCTGACGCCGGCAGGGCGGTGGGGCGAAGCCCCGGCCGACGGCCTGTCGGAGCGCCTTTACAGCCTGGGTCTGCGCATGGGCCGGCTCAAGACCGGGACGCCCGCGCGGCTCGTCAAGTCCTCTATCGACTGGGATGGTCTGGATCTGCAGAAAGCCGATGCGGACCCCGTGCCGTTCAGCTTCATGACCGAAGCGATCTCCGTCCCGCAGATCGCTTGCGCCATCACCCATACCAACGCCGAGACGCACCGCGTCATCGCGGACAACATCAGCCGCTCGGCCGTCTATGGCGGGGCGATCTCCGGGCGGGGGCCGCGCTATTGCCCCTCCATCGAGGACAAGGTCGTGCGATTCGCCGACCGCGACCGGCACCAGATATTCCTCGAACCGGAAGGGCTGCCTGGAAATCCGGATGGCGATACGGTCTATCCCAACGGCATCAGCTCGTCCCTGCCCGAAGAGGTGCAGGATGCGTTCCTTCGCACAATCCGTGGATTGGAAGAGGTTGAGGTCGCGCGCTACGGCTATGCGATCGAGTATGACTATGTCGATCCGCGGGAATTGCGGGCGACATTGGAAGTCAAGGCGCTGCCAGGGCTCTACCTCGCCGGGCAGATCAACGGCACGACGGGATATGAGGAGGCAGCGGCACAGGGGCTTATTGCCGGAGCAAACGCCGCGCTGGATGCACAGGATCGCGAACCCCTCATTCTTGACCGGAGCCAAGCTTATATCGGCGTGATGATCGACGATCTCGTCACGAAGGGGGTAACGGAGCCTTACCGCATGTTTACAAGTCGTGCGGAATATCGGCTGCATCTGCGGGCTGACAATGCCGATATGCGGTTGACGCCCACCGCTATCGACCTTGGCATGGTTTCGGAACCTCGCAAGCATATGTTTCACATGAAACAATCCGAGTTCGCGAACGTCCGCTCCATGATAGCGACGACATCAAAAACGTCGTCTGAATTAAAAGCGGCCGGACTTTCGGTCAACCAAGATGGTCAACGACGTTCTATCCAGGACTTATTGGCCTATCCTGGCATCACGGTCGCCGACTTAGAGCCGATATTTCCTGAACTAAACGATTTATCGGCCCGCGCGCAGGATTTCGCAGAGATACACGCAACTTATGCGGGGTACCTGGAACGTCAGCAGGCCGACATCGATGCCTTTCGCCGCGACGAAGGCATGCGTTTGCCGGATAAGTTGGATTATCGCGTGATTGGTGGCCTTTCCAACGAGGTCCGGGAAAAGCTGGAGGCGGCGCGCCCCGCGACATTGGGACAGGCGTCTCGTCTGGAAGGCGTAACGCCTGGTGCCCTGATGGCCGTACTCGCCCATTTGCGCAAACGCGCGGCATGACCCCACAAGAGTTCGCCGTGTCGGCGTCGGTCTCGCCTGAGGAGCTGGAGGATTATCAGCACTGGGCGCGGCTTCTTCGCAAGTGGAATAGCCGAATCAATCTTGTTGCGCCGAATTCCCTTGCGGACTTCTGGCGGCGCCATGCGTTGGATTCCGCGCAGATCGTGTCGTTCATCCCCGAGAACGCAGAAATATGCGCGGATTTCGGATCGGGTGCGGGCTTTCCAGGGTTGTCCGTCGCTATTGACGCAAAACATTCGGAGCGGGATAGGCGCGTTCACTTGATCGAATCGGTGGGTAAAAAGGCAAGTTTCCTACGGACTGTTTCACGTGAAACATCATTGGAAGTGATCGTCCATGCTGAGCGGATAGAGAAGATCGAGCCTCTGAGTGCGGACATCGTGACATGCAGAGCCTTTGCACCCCTGGACAAAATCCTGACGCTGGCTTCGCGCCACCTCGTGGATGGCGGATCGCTGGTATTGCTAAAAGGGGAGTCCGTCTCGGCTGAAATAGAGACGGCCATGCAGTCCTGGCAGTTTGACGCCGAACGCCACGAAAGCCTCAGCGATGAAAGCGGCGTCGTGCTCGTGATCAGCAACGTTCGCGCGAAGTAACCGTCTTAAGGACAATATTGCACAGGGATAGCGGACGGCAGGATGGTCAAAGCCTTTTGCGCGGCGTAGGTCCGGTGAAGGAGCGAACGAGGACAGACTGGATGACGCCCAAGCGCATTATGGCCATCGTCAACCAGAAGGGCGGCGTTGGCAAGACGACGACGGCCATCAATCTGGCTGCTGCCCTCTCGGAGCGCGAGCAGCGCGTTCTGCTGATCGACATGGATCCGCAAGGCAACGCATCCACCGGGTTAGGCATCGATCGTCAGGACCGGAGCCGGTCGACCTACCATGTGCTGACGGACGGTTTGCCGCTGGACGAAGGCATAAGAGCGACCCGCGTCAGGGGGCTGCACATCCTGCCCAGCCATCCCGATCTCGCGGCCGCAGAGCTTGAGATCGGCACGGAAGACGGCCGCACGCGGCGCTTATCCGACGCGATCCGGAACGCGAACAGCGTCTTCGACTATGTGCTGATCGACTGTCCACCCTCGCTCAACCTGCTCACGCTCAACGCTCTGGCCGCGGCCCGGTCCATCGTCGTGCCTCTGCAATGCGAGTTCTTCGCACTGGAAGGCCTGTCGCAGCTGCTCAAGACCGTGGAGATGGCCAAGGACACGATTAACCCGAAACTCGCCATCGACGGCGTGCTCCTGACCATGCATGACAAGCGCAACCGCCTATCCGTGCAAGTGGCGGACGATGTACGTCGCCATTTGGGGCGCGCCGTGTTCGATACGGTGATCCCGCGCAATGTGAGGATCGCGGAAGCGCCCAGCTTCTCCGAACCCGTCACGACATATGATCCGTCGAGTCAGGGCGCGAAGTCCTACCGCCGCCTCGCACGCGAAATCTTGCGCAAGCATGCGGCACGGGTAAGATAAGGCTGCAAAGGGGAGATCGGCATGACTGGACGCAAGAAAGGCTTGGGACGCGGCCTATCCGCCCTGATGAACGACGCCGGTCTGCTACGGAACGATGATCCGGCGTCTGAGTCGGAAGAGTTGGAACAGCCGGAAGAAAGCGCCCCTGTCACAGAAGCCGCTCAAACGCCCGGGAACGAACCGGACCGCACGTCTACATACCCGCCCTTGCAGCAGCCACCCTTGCAGCAACCTGGCGTGCGCAACGTCTCCATCGCCCGCATTATCCGGAACACGGCCCAGCCCCGGCGGCGGTTCGAGCCAGGACAGCTCGACGATCTCGTCGCCTCGATCCAGCAGAAAGGCGTGCTGCAGCCGATCCTCGTGCGGCAGATTTCAGGCGAAGCAGACACGCCAGAGGCCGAGTACCAGATCGTCGCGGGCGAACGCCGTTGGCGCGCCGCCATCAAGGCGGGCCTGACGAGCATTCCCATCATCGTGCGGGAGCTGTCGGACCGCGACGTTCTGGAAATCGGCGTCATCGAGAACGTCCAGCGCGCCGATCTCAACCCGCTGGAGGAAGCCCTCGCCTACGAACGGCTCATCAGCGAGTTCGGCCGCACCCAAGCCGAAATCGCGACGACGATCGGCAAGAGCCGCGTCCATGTCGCCAATACGGTCCGCCTGACAGGGCTCACGGAACGCGCGCGCGGCCTGTTGCTCGACGGCAAGATCACGGCGGGCCATGCGCGCGCCCTACTCGCCGCCGAAGATCCGGATGCGCTGGCCGAGGCCATCATCAAGAATGAGTGGAGCGTCCGGGAGGCGGAGAACTGGGTCAAGGCGGAACGCAAACCTGCCAAGAGCTCGCGCAGGAAAGCGGCCAAGCCGTCCGACATCACGGCGTTAGAGCAGCGTATCCAGGATTCGCTCGGCTATGGCGCGGACATACGCCACACGGGCCGCGGTGGTGAAATACGCCTGAAATACAATGACTTGGACCATATGGAAGCGCTACTGACGCGTCTTGGCCTGATGGATGGCTGAACGAAACCGCTAACGGCGGCCTTCCATGCGGCGCTGCACACGCTCCCACAGTTCCGATCCGCCCATGGAGGCGATGAAGGCGGCGTGGGCGTCCTTTTCCGCGTCGCTGAGCAAGGACGGCAGGGGCGTCGGGCGGGCGTTGGCCGCCCGGGCGCGACTGGGGGCATCCACGACCGCACTCACGCCTTCCGGCTCCAGCCCTAGCGACCGTTCCCGACCGCCGCGCAGTTCCAGATAAACGCGCGCGAGCAGTTCGGAGTCGATGATGGCCCCGTGCTTGTCGCGGCCCGACAGGCTGATGTCGAAACGTTTGCAGAGCGCGTCGAGCGAGGCGGGGCTACCGGGAAACTTGGCATTGGCGAGGGCCAGCGTGTCGATGAAACGGCGTTCGGGGATTTCCGGCCGGCCGCTGCGTCTCAGCTCCGCATTGATAAAGCCCATGTCGAACTTGGCATTGTGCGCGACCAGAGGTGCATCACCGATAAATTCAAGAAACGCGTCGGCGCGGTCGTCGAACTTCGGCTTTCCGCGCAGGAAGGCGGTCGTCAGCCCCGTGATTTCCACCACCTTGTCGGGAACTTCGCGCTCGGGATCAAGAAAGGCGTGGAATTGCTCGCCGGTCGGCAGCCAGTCGATCAACTCGATGCAACCCAGCTCCGTGATCCGGTCCCCGCCTTGGGCGTCGAACCCGGTGGTCTCCGTATCGAATACGATTTCGCGAAGCGCCGCCATGGGTCCACCATAAGGCGGATGGGACCGCCGAAAAGACTTTGGCGCGTCTTATGTGTGGACGGCGGCAGGGGATGGGACCTTGCAGGACTATTCCGTAGCCGGGCGGAGGCTCGTTGTGAAAATCAGCGTGTCGATGGGGCAGTCCGGACGGCTTCCTCCGGCGGCGTTCCATCGCTGGAATGCCTGCGATTCCGCAACGGTCCGAACCGTTCCTCCCACATGGACCCGCTCGCCGATGAAGGCGACCGGCGGATCGGACGAACCATTGTCCCACCGCACGCCGACGCGGCCATCCGCCTCCAATAGGGAATGCTGATGGCTCCAGAGCAGAAAATGACGGGTTCGTCCCTGCTTCAGATAGAGGCAGCTCTGCGACAGGTGCAACACGCCCGTATGACGCCCGCCGACGACAACCCAATCCTCATCCGGCCCGAGGGACACGGACGGCTTCGGCGCCACCGCGAAATCGATCCGCTCCATGTCGGGTGCATGGGCACAGGCCGTTGGAAATCCAAGAATAATGGCGATCAATAGCCTGCACACGCCATATCTCATCATGGGCTTGGCTCTTGGTCGGATCGAATTTTACCCAGGATCGCCGCAACGG
>JBCCCX010000004.1:0-35256 GCA_039033275.1 Pseudomonadota bacterium
CGCGCAGGCACAGGCCCAGATCGAACCCCGGACGCTGCCACGGTAACCAGCCGATCGTGTCGCCGAAGATTTCCTGGGTCAGAGCCTCGCTGTCGGCCGAAGCTGCGATGGCGATTACGGCATCGGGATGGGTATGATCGATATGCGCGTAGGGGAGAAAGGTGTGTAGGGGCGTGTCTATGGACGGCGGACGCGGATTGGCCGCGAAGATGCAATGGCGCAGCAGGGGGACCATACCGTCCTCTTCCGACAGTCCCGGATAGCGGGTCTCGAGCGCGCGCAGCCGGTCCAGATGCAGTGTCGCGAACCCGTCAAGCCCCATGGAACCAAGATCTCCGCCGGACCCCTTGACCCAAAGCACGGTCGTCGGCTGCCCTGTCACAGGGTCGGTCTGCTTGACCTTTGCCGAGGTATTGCCGCCCCCGAAATTGGTCACAGCAAGGTCCGCCCCGAGGAGGTTGGAGCGGTAACGCAGGAGTTCCGGTTCCGACATCCCTTGCGCGGCCCTATTCGACCAACGATTCTCCGGCACCGAGAGGGGCGTTGCCGCTTCGTCCGTTCGGGTGCCGCGATGATCGGTTGCAGTGGTCATGCGATATCCATAAGAGCCGTGATTGCAGAAACCAATCAAAAACGCGCATAAACGCGCAAAAGAGGCAATAAGGTGGCTGTCGCGGTTCTCGACTTTGGAAAGACCCATACCCGCATTGTCCTGTTCAGTGATCATGGGCGGACGCTGGCGCGTCTGCAATGCGAGACGCCTCATGGGTACGTTCGTGGGGTCCGGACCGAAGACACGGAAACGCTCGAACGCTGGCTGTGCGCCGAACTGGCGGAGCTGGAAGCCGAAACGATCGTCCCCCTTGCGCACGGTGCGGCGTGGGCCGCGATCGACCCGGACTCGCCCGCCTCTGCGCCCGTGCTTGACTATCTCGAAGCCCCGCCGCCCGACCTGTCGGAAGAGTATGACGCGGTCCGGCCCGGCTTTGCCGAGACCGGATCGCCGGGCTTGGGGGCCGGGCTGAATATGGGGCGCCAGCTCTTCTGGATGGAGCAGAGCGGGTTGCTGGACACCGGGCCGGTCCTCCTGCCGCTCGCGCAGTACTGGGCGTGGCGGATGGGGGGGCATCCCCGTTCGGATGTCAGCTCCCTCGGATGCCACACGGATCTGTGGTCCCCGCACGGATCGGACTGGTCGTCCCTGGCCCGTGCGCAGGGCTGGGCCGATCGGTTCGCGCCCTTGGCGGATGCAGGCGCTGTCGTCGGGCAGACGGACTGGACGGCAGCCGGCAAGGCCAGGGACAGAGCGGACATTCTCTGCGGTCTCCATGACAGTAACGCCGCCATGCTCGCATTGAGACATTGCGCCCCCGACGCCGACCTCCTGCTCAGCACGGGCACCTGGCATGTGCTGTCCGCGCCCGGCTCCACCGTTCTTCCCGACGCGGACGCGGACGGCGTCATCAATGTCACTCCGGACGGGGAACCCCTGCCAAGCTACCGGTTCATGGGCGGCGAAGTCCGCAAGCGCATCGGCGCGGATGAAACGCCGTCCACGCTCGAGGATGTCCGCCGGCTCGTCGCGTCGAGACGGATGATCGACTTTCCGGTCCTGTCGGGGAGCGGCCCGTTCGGCCGCTTCGCCGCCCGGCAACTGGAGTACGGACCCGATGCCGCAGCCCTGTCGGACCTCCACACAGCCATGGTCTGGAACCACATGATCAGCAAACTCGCACCGCAAGCTCGAACGCTCGTCGTGGAAGGCCCGGCAAGCGGCGGGCTAGCGCCGTCCATTCTCTCAGCCCTGCATCCCGGTTTGGATGTTCTCATTGCGCCCCCCGGCCTGGACGCGGCCTATGGCGGGTTCCTGCTGGCGCGGCCCGGGACCGATGTCGCCCGGCCAACCTCTGCGCTGCCCGTCAGGATCGAGGGTCTCGACGACTATGCCGCAGCGTGGCGGCGCAAGGCGGAGGCGTTGACACGATGAAGCTCCGCGATGCCCGATCTATCGACGACCTGCGGGATCTCGCCCGACGCCGTCTGCCGCGCATGGTGTTCGATTATCTCGACGGCGGGGCGGAAGACGAGATCGCTTTGAGGGCCAATCGCTCGGCATTCGAGACCGCGACCCTGACGGGCCGGGTGCTGCGGGATATATCCTCCGTTTCGACCGAGACGACGATCCTGGGCGAAACGATTAGCGCGCCGGTGATCATCGCGCCGACGGCCGCGTCTCGGCTTTTCCACCCTAGAGCCGGAGAACGGGCCGTGGCTGCGGCGGCAAACGATGCCGGGCTACCTTACGCCGTTTCGACGCTGGCCACGACACGGTTCTCAGATATTGCCACGATACAGTCCGGTCCGAAATGGCTGCAGCTCTATGTGTGGCGCGACGAGGCTTTGGTCGACCAAATGCTTGACGACGCCTTGGCGGCCGGATTCACGGCGCTTATCCTGACCGTCGACACGCCCGTTGCGGGCAAGCGCGAGCGCGATCCGCGCAACGGGTTTTCGATCCCTCCGAAGGTTAACTTAAAGACGGCGACGCAAGCGCTCGCCCGGCCACGATACCTGCTCGACGTTGCGACGAGTTCCAAGATCGTCCCGGCCAACGTTCCGAAACCAGCGGAAGGCCTCGATATCATGGCCTTCATCAATTCACAGTTCGACCCCGGCGTCGACTGGTCCTATCTGGAGCGGCTCGTCGCCCGTTGGCCCGGCCCCGTCCTCGTGAAGGGGATTGCCCATCCGGACGATGGCCTCCGGGCTCTCGATATAGGCGCGGCCGGGATCTGGGTGTCCAATCACGGTGGGCGGCAACTCGGCCAGTCACCTGCGACGCTCGATCTGCTCCCGCCGATCCGCGCGGCGGTCGGGTCGGAAGCGACCGTTATCCTGGATGGGGGGATCCGGCGCGGATCGCACATCGCCATCGCGCTGGACCGGGGCGCCAACGCCGTCGCCATAGGACGGCCATATCTCTACGGATTGGCCGCCGCCGGAAGCAATGGTGTTGCGAAAGCCCTGGACATACTGCGTTTGGAATATGAACTCGCATTGAGCCTTACGGGGCAGTCGCAAAGCCTGACACAGCCTTAGAGCACTGAAAGCGAGGGATCGCGAGGCGCCGGGCTTTTGCTTTGCAATCTGCACCCCAGTGCGGAACCATGGCTTTCTAGCTTGCAAACATGATGCATATAAACACGACTTTGCGCGCCATTTTACCGGGATCCAATTCCTTAGTGCTGATATGGATGAGCGCACATTGCTATATCTGAGCGGTAGCTAGTGTCTAAGCCGAGAGAAGCAATGACATATAAACGCTTCAAATGAGAAAACCGTTCTAACAATAGGAGCTCCGGCAGCCCGGTATTTGTAAAGATCGAGATAGCAATAGGGTTCCGCACATGCTCTGGCGCGCAATGTTGGCCGATACGGCGCTGATGGCGTTTCCAGCGGAGCTGCATCTATACCTGTTTATGATCGGTGTGCGGTCAGGTTTCCAGGGGTATGGTATAGGTCACCGCCTGATGGCCCCGGTTCCGCAACGCTACAATATTCTCAGCCTATCAGTCTCTCTGGAAAGCTCTAATCCCGATAATTACTGTTTCCACGCCGGTCATGGCTTCGCGACCCGCGTCGTGCTCACCCCTTTGCAGGGCAGGCCTCCCATAAGACTATGTGGCGCGAGCTTTGGCCAGGAGCTTGAGCGGGCCAAAGAACCCGATCACCTTTAGTATCTTACCGCCGTCTATAAACTCTACGACGTCGAGTCCCTCCATTACGGTCTTGCCTTCGCGCGTAATGGTCCAGCCGTAGCGGCAGAAATTATTTTGCATATCGATCTGGCTGGACCTGCCATACACTAGCCCCCGATTGGCTGTGCGCGTGGCCTTGACCATGTCGAGTAAGGCGGTACGGCCAACGATGTTAATGGGCGGATCGACGAAGTGAATGTTGTGCTCCAAAAAGTCGGCGACGACCGCGCTTCTCGTCTCCGGGTTTTTCATGTTCCAGACGGAGAGCATGCTGTCGATAGTGTCGCGTGTGACATCGTAGATGCGTCCTATGATTGCGGGGAAGTCTGCAAGGGCCGCGTGTCCGTCTTCCGGGAAAGCCTTCGCTTAGCCTTGACCTGAATCGTGATCAGGGCCGGGATCAGCAATTGGAGCAGGACGGTTCCGAACAGCACGCCGAAGCCAAGGCTTGCCGACATGGGTATGAGGAACTGTGCCTGCAGGCTGGTCTCAAACGTGATCGGCGCGACGCCGAGGAAGGTCGTAATCGCCGTCAGCATGATGGGTCTGAACCGGCTCTTCGCGGCGTGGACGATGGCGTCGATCTCGTCTTCGCCGTCCCGCACATAGCTATTGTAGAAGTCGATCATCACGAGCGAGCCATTCACGATGACGCCGGATAGCGCGATAATCCCGAACATGGACAGGATGCCCAGCGGAATGCCGACGACCAGGTGGCCAAGAAAGGCGCCGATCATGCCAAACGGGATCGCGGCCATGACAATAAGCGGCTGGATGTAGGACCGGAAGGGAATAGCCAATAGCGCGTAAATGATCAGCAGGGCGGCCGCGAACGCGATGCCCAGGCTACCGAAGCTTTCCTGCTGCTCTTCCTGCTCGCCCCCGAACTTAGTCTCAAGCTGCAGAAATTCTGCTTCCAAGGCAGGTAAAATTTCGGTGCGCAGAAGCCGAGCTACGTCCTGCGAATTGACCTGGGCGTCGTCCACATCGCCCGTGACAGTGACGACACGGCGGCCATCCTTGCGATTGATCGCGGTCGGAGCTTGGGCGAAGGACACGTCCGCGACATCCTGCAGTGGCACGAAGCCGCCTCCTGGAAGGCGTACCTTGAACCGTTCGATATCCGCTATGGAGTCGCGCTCGCTTTCAGGGAGCCGGACGTAAACGCGCACATCTTCCCGCCCGCGCTGAACGCGCACTGCTTCCGCGCCAAAAAAGGCCGCACGCACTTCCTGCGCCAAAGCCTGCTGGGTGAGTCCGAGCGTCGTCGCCAGAGGTTTTAGCGTCAGTTCGATCTCCTGCAGCCCGCCATCCAGATCGCTTTCAAGGCTGAAGACCCCGCTGATGCGCTGCAGTTCGGCGAGGAGTGCGTCCGAAGCGCGTTCCAGTCTATCGATGTCGGGATGGGACATTTCCACGGCGATGGGATCGCCGAAGGAAATAAGCGAAGAACTGATCGACAGGGATCGTGCCTCCGGGACCGGCCCGAGCGCGTCCAGCCATAGCTCTTCGAACTGACCGGCCGAGACGCTGCGGTCGTCGCTGGAGATGAGGCTGTACTCGATCCCGGCGAGATTCTGTCGGAAGGTCTCCTGCCGGCCGTCGGGACCTGCATTGACGGATTGAAGACCGACAGTCGTATATTTCGCGACGACAACGTCGACGCCGCCATTGCGCTCTTGCGCGATGCGCCGCGCCTTTTCGGCGGCCGCTTCCAGCCGCGCGGTGATCTCGGCCGTCCGCTCGATGGGTGCGCCGTCCGGCAGCTCCAACTGCGCGATGACGCTGTCGCCCTCGATTTCCGGAAAGAAGCTGAATTTGATCCACCCGGCCGGGAGCATGGCGCAAACAAAGATCAAGGTTGCGAACAGCGCGGCGAGAATGATGACGGGTTGGTGGACCGTGAACTGAAGGACGCGGTCCAACGGCCCATCGATGAAGGTCTTGAACCGGCCATCCACCCAGCGCTGGATTCGTTCGAACTGACGGGTAACGGCGTTGCGGGTCGGCAGTGACGGGTCTGGCAGATGGCTGAGATGGTTCGGCAGCACGTAAAGGCATTCGATGACGGACAGCAATAGCACTGCCACGACCACGACGGGGACGTCCGACAGAATGTCGCCAATCGCGCCACCGACGGCCAGAAGCGGGGAAAAAGCGGCCACGGTGGTCGCTACGGCGAAGCAGACCGGCACTACGACGCGTCGCGTCCCGTAGATTGCCGCGCCAGTTCCCGACCGTCCCCCCTCGCGTTCGGCATAAATGTTTTCTCCAACGACGACCGCGTCATCGACCACCAGTCCAAGGGCCAAGATGAAGCCGAACAGGGAGAACATGTTGATGGATGAACCGAACAGATCGAGCACGGCGATCGCGCCGACGAAGACGACGGCGATCCCGACAGCCGTCCAAAAGGCGAGCCGGATGTCCAGAAACAAAGTCAAGGCGATCAGGACGAGGATCAGGCCGATGACGGCATTGTCGATCAGCAGGCCGAGCCGGTCCTCCAACAGCAAGGAGTCATCCATCCAGATGGCGTAGTCGACCTGCTCCGGCAGGCTTGGCTTGAACTCCGTCTCCAGATAGGATTTCACGGCCCTCGCCACATCCAGGACTCGTTCGTCGCTGGTGCGGAACACGTCCACAAAGGCGACCGGTTGGCCATTGAAGCGCGCCACCAAGTCCGAGTCCTCGAATCCGTCCGTGATGGTTGCGACATCGCGCAGGCGGACGATTGACCCGTCGGCTTGCGCCGTCAGCACAATGTTCTCGAAGTCGAACTGGTTGTAGTTCTGTCCCAGCGTGCGGATGCGCACGGACTCGCGTCTTGTATCGATGGAGCCGGCCGGAAGGTCGAGGCTGTCCGCTGTGACCGCGCGGGAGATATCGCCGAGGCTGAGACCGAGCTCTTCCAATTCGCGTTGGGAGACATCGATCGTGATTTCATAATCGCGGATAACGCTCGTGTCGACGAAGCTGACATCCGGCAAAGCGGACAGCTCGTCTTCAAGCCGGTAGGCCAACTCTTTCAAGGAGCTTTCCGGTGCTTGGCCGTAGATCGCGATCCTGAGCACCGAGGCGCGGGTCGTGACTTCGCGCACATTCGGTTCTTCGGCGTTGGCGGGGAAGGTCTGAATCTGATCGATCTCGGCTTTCACATCGTCCAGCGCTCGCGCCATGGACGTGCTATCGGCCATCTCGACCGTGACCGTGCCAACCCCCTCGGTCGCTGTCGCCGTGACCTCTTCGACGCCCTCGACCGCCGCGACCGCTTCCTCGATCTTCTGGACGATTGACTGCTCGACTTCCGAGGGTGTGGCGCCCGGATAGATGACGCTGATGGAAACCGCATCGAGGCTGGTCTCCGCGAACACTTCCTGCGGAATCGTTCGGTAGGCGAACAGACCCGCAAACAGGATGGCCATCATGAGGATATTCGCCGCGACCCCATTCTGCGCCATGAAGGAGACCGGCCCTTTCGGCCAGATGCCTGAACCGGGGGCAGGGACGTTGCCCGGCATCGTCTTCTCGGACTGGTCCTCCACGCTCAACCCGCCTCTTCCGTCCGCAGCGCCATGCCGTCGACGGGCGCGCGCAGGTCGCTGGTGATGAGGACATGGTTGTCCGACAAGCCCAGGAAGGTGATCGCGGCCCGATCGTCCGTCCGCGCGATCAGGCGCGTCTCGACGATGCGGAGCGCCCCGTCCTCCAAAAGCCAGAGGCGGTTGTCATTGCGCAGATAGTCCGTGTCGACGAGGGCGTAGGCCGTCCGCGGTCGGCCTTCCAGCACGGCTTCGACCAGCGTCCCGATCAGTAGGGGCGGCGCATTGTCGTCGGAATTGGTTCCGTCGGCGTTTCTTCCGACGACGCGACCGGATGTCAGCGGGTCCTCGACAGATACGAAGATATCGACGCGGCGCGTCCGCGCGTCGCGCACGGCCGAGACGCGGGATACGCGTGCGTCCCATTCGACGGATGCGCCGCCCTGTTCGGAGCGGATGATCGCTTCGACCGGCTCGTTCCCGGACGCGTAGAGGTTGGGGATCAGAGCGGCCTCGTCGTTGGATAGACTCACGCGGACGTCGAAGCGGTCGCTCGCGACAATTTCGCCGATGGTCTGCCCCGCATTGACGATCGTGCCGACGGCCGCGGTTTCGCTCTGAACGATGCCGGGAAAGGGGGCGCGGACCACGGTCCGGGACAGGGCCAGTTCAGCATCAGAGAGGGTGGCTTGCGCCCGGTCCCGCGCCGCCTCCGCCGAGCGCAGTTGTGGTTCGCGCGAGGCGAGCAGACGTTCCGAGCCTGCTCGCTGCGGACCTGTGGCGGCCCTTTGGCTGTTTGTGCCGTTCGTCAGGCCCTCCGGCGGTCGGAAGCCAGTCGTGGGCGAAGCCTCAACCGCTTCGCCGAAGCGAGCGTCGAATTGCGTCAATTCGTCTTGCGCGATCTCGACCTCCTGTTCGGCCTGCAGAACGCTGACGTCTTGCGCGGCCAGATCGGCTCGTGCGCTGCGGACGCGGTTCTCGAAGTCTGCCCTGTCCAAACGGATCAGCGTTTCACCGCGATCGACTTGTCCGCCTTCGATGAAGTGCGGGCTGACGCTGACGATGCGCCCGCCGACCTGCGCGGCGATGGAGACGCGTTCGCGCGCGGCGACCGTGCCCGTGGCGACGATTTCGAGCGGTTCTGTCGTGCGGGCAAGGCGTGTCGTCTGGATCAGTGGGGCCTGCGTCACAATGGGTTCAGGGTCTACCGAGGGCCGCGACCGGACCATGATCACGGCGACGATCGCCCCGGCCAGCAGGATTAAAAGGGCGAAAAAGAGCTGTCGGCGCATGGGTCTGGACTTCCTATGAGCGGCTATGGGGCGGGCGTCGCGACCGGGTCGCTCGCACGCGGCAAGTCCCAGTCGCCGCCAAGGGCGCGGTGAATGCCCAGCCGGGCGAGGGCGAGATCGCGGGCGGCCGTGGACAGTGCACCTTCGGTCTGCAGGACGGCGCGTCTGGCGTCGAGAACGGAGACATAGCTCCCCGTCCCGCGCTCGAACCGCTGCCTCTGCGTGTTCAGCGTGTTCCGCGTCGCGTCCAGCTGGCCAAAGACGAGGCGGTACCGATCCATCTGCAACCGCAAATCCGACAGGGCCGTCTCGACTTCGCCGAAAGCCCGGACGACCGTTTCGGCATAGGTCGCGCTGCGCTCGGCATAGACGGCTTCCGCCGCGTCCACTCCGGCCTCCCGCCGCCCGCCATCGAGGAGCGGTGCGGTCAGGTTGGTCGCCAGGGACAGCAGCCAGTTATTGAGGACATCGACCGCGTCGATGAAGTCCGCGCCCTGCGAACCGATCGACGCGCTCAGGCTTAAAGCCGGATAGCGTTCCGCCTTGCGCGCACCGATCCGGCGCCGCGCGGCTTCCAATCGCGCCCAGGCCGCCCGTATATCGGGCCGCTGTTCGAGGAGCGAAGCGGGCAGGTCTGGCGAGACGGGGTCGAGCGATATACGCGGCGAGAGCTCCGTCTCCAGGCGAGCCCGGATCGCCGGACTATACTCGCCAAGAACGAGGGCGAGTTGGTTGCGGGTCTGCTGGAGGGCAGCTTCCCGGACCGGGATGCCCGCCTGGATGTTTCGTAGGTCCTGATCGAGCTGGTAGAGCTCGAAACTCTCCGCCAGACCTCGGGCGAAGCGGGCTTCCGTCAATCGCAGCCGCTCCTCGATCAGCGCGGCCGTGTCACGCTGGAGTTCGATCTGATAGCGCGCATCGACGATGTTTAGATAGGATCGGATGGTCTCGTTCGCGGCCGACAGGCGCAGGCTTTCGAGGTCGTACCGCGCCGCTGCTGCATCGCCGCGCGCCGCTGCCGTATTGTTCAGCGCCTGCCCAAACAGGTCGAGTTCGTAGGCGGCGCCGAGGCTTAAGGAGACGGTTTCGATCTGCAGGCGTCCCGGTTCCGCATCGGGGACCGCCCCGCCGTCCACGCCGTCTTCCCTGCCGAAGGAGCCGAAGCCCGAGCCCGCGAGCGGTGAATCCGAATAGTTGGCCGACCCCGTGCCTGTGAGAGAAGGCTTCGATCCGGCCGCGGCCTGCCGGGCCTGCGCATTGGCCTGCGCGAGACGGGCGGTGGCCTCCTGTATGTCGAAATTTTGCGCTTGGCTGGTGGCGACCAGTGCGTCGAGGACGGCATCGTCATAGACGGTCCACCACCGGGCGGGCGTGTAGGCCGAAGTTTCGGAGCCACCTGAAAAATCGTCCGGGAGCGCTTCGACCATGGGCGGCGTCCGCGGCTCCGGCTCCAGCGTCTTGATCGTTCCGAACGAGGCGCACCCCGACAGGGCGAAACTGGTTAGAACACTAGCTGCAAGCTTGGAGGGGGCCTGTTTCATAATTTGCCGCCCGTTTCCGGGTCCCGGTAGTTCAGTCCCTTCAGCAATATGTCCACATGGGTGCGCAATAGTCCTTCGATGTCTAGCGGTTCGGGCGCGGTGGGGGCGAAGACGGACTGCCAGACGCCGCAATAGATGACTGGAGCGAAGATCAGGCGTGCCGTGAGATTCGGGTCTACAATCCTAATTTCGCCCCGCTCGGCCGCGTCGCTCAGCAACTTTGAAAAGATCGCGTAACTCTTGTCGATGAGCCTTTCTCGGTGCTCCCGTAGAATGTCTGGGAACTCCTGACTCTCCCCGATTATGATCTTCATTAAACGCGGCATATTCCCTTGCCGGATGATTGTGGGCGCAAAGGCGGCAAAGTTCGTCAAGGCCTGTTCCAAGGACGAACTTACCGTGACGGTGTTGTCCAGATGCTGCATTGCCGGAGCCGTGTGGTGAGAGATTAAATCCCGGAAAAGTTCCTCTTTGCCTTCAAAATATAGATAGACCGTTCCCTTCGAAACGTTGGCACGTTCCGCGATGTCGTCGAGCCGCGCTTTGGCCAGACCTTTCTCATAGATCTCCAGCAGTGCCGCCTCAAGAATATCGGCGCGGCGTTGCGCTTTGGCTTCCTCAGTTCGGGCTCTGTAAACGGATGCAGGTGGCACTGAAATTCCAAGTAGCTGACCAGTCAGTCAGGTACGCCGTTGTGCTTTGACTCGTCAATGAAATTCTATAGCTATAATATTGAATGGATGATCTTTAATGGCGGCGTAATATCTAGACGTTGCGTGAGCCACACATAGCCAAAACCCAGACAACTTTTCTGTTCAGGGGATCTCCCGTATCGAAGAGAAAATGCGAAACAATAATGTCTCATCTATTGTACCTCTTACGGTCTCTACAACAGACCGGTCGATGACTCTGACAATCTTGGATCCTAACGGTATGAGGGTGCAGATGTATTAGATGCTGGAATAGACACTTGGCAAAAGATCATCTCACCTGTCTTCCTATTGTGTCCGTTCGACCCCCGATCGATCCATTGGATCGATCTTCTTGTCTCACCCAAGGGGACCCAGGTTCGATGTAGAGTGTCTTCACACCGATCCGGCCTAGCCAGTCCCTGACAGCCTGGGCTGTGAACTCACCGCCATTATACGGATCGTATGTGAGCCGGCGGACCTCTCTGGGTGAACAGATCCGTCAGGACAGCCAGAACGTCGTCGTGCTTCAGACTGCGTTGAACGTGGATCGCGAGACACTCCCGCGTGTGCTCGTCGATGACCGACAGTATTCTATACGCTGTACCATTATGCGTTCAGTCGGCGACGAAGTCATAAGATCAGACATGGTTCTTGTACTGCGACCTCAGACGGATGCAGGATCCGTCATTGAACCATAAACGCCCACGCTTGGGCTGCTTTTGTGGGACCTTCAGCCCTTCACGGTGCCATCGATAATAGGTCTGTCTTAAGACCCCGAGAGATTGGCAGATGACGCCAGTCTTCTCGCCTGCCGCGAGACGAACCCCTGCCTCACGAAGCTTGGCGTTCGCTGCCCTCGAACCGATGGCGGGCAGGCTCACTCTGTTCTAGGGTGTGGCGTTTTCTCGCCATGATGAGCTCCTTCAAGCGCAAAATAGCCAAAAACTCCAACGCTCAAAATGAACCACTTTCCAGGGGGTCGGTCAGCTCCTCTCGGATCCTAGCCGCTCCACTACCGGCAGCGCTTTTTAGATCACGAGCAGACTCACGTCCAAGCTTGCCAACGCAGAAGTTTTGGCTTTGCTGCATGTTGTAACGTCCAATTGGACACTTTTTGTCCTTGTGCTCGCTAAAATCACCGAAATAGATTTTAAACTGACGAAGAGAAATGTCGACAACCCGGTCGCTACAACCACCAGAGGATTTATCTCGAAGTGTTGCGTTGAAATTATCTGTGATAAGTCCAACCATCATATTGATGTTGCTCTGACATTCGTAGAATTGCTGGCATAGAGAGGTCGTCCGTCTACTCTTTTACAGGACGTCAAGCCGGGCATTTACACATCCGAGATGCCGACGATAATTTGTCTCAATGAAATTATGACTGCCTCTTAGGCCTGAAATAGAGTTCTTAGAAATTTTCGTCCGGATGACGCCACGTCGCTTCGAGCGAGACACTTAGCAACAGGATGTTCGCCCCAAAGGCTCAATGTCCGGACGAAGGAACCGAACAAGTCTCTTAGGCTCTCAGAGTGTATCTGGGCATGGGGTGATGGGATCTGGCGGGTAGGCGTCTACAATTCCCGAAAGGCTTGCCTCCGCCTTGCTTAGGAGCACTCCCCGCAGAAAAGTTCCACTAGACAGCGCCTCAATGAGTGGATCGTCAAAACCCTCTTTAGGTGTGAAGGACAAGCCTGCATTAGCAAGCAGGGTCGTCGTTTCCGCCTCGATCGCTACATAAGCGATGTTCAGGCCATCCGCACGTAGCACGGGGCGGAGCCGGACCCGCTGGCGCGGGGTTCGTCTTCCAACGCGCGCTGAGAACGCGAGATCATAGGCCCCAGCTTCCGAAATCGAACCCGTAACGGCTTCCCGGTTCTCGGTGAGGGCGATGTCGGCGAGATACTTTGGAAACCCCCAGATTTCGCGTCCTATCGCCAGCGCTTCGGGCGTCGTGACGGGAAGGCGGTGCACGTAGTGAAGCGGAGCCGCGTCCGCTGGCAGGTCGGTCGAGCCCTCGCCCTCGATCCCGACCGGAACGAGAATTCCGGCTTCACGGTAGGGGTGAAGCGCGCAGCGACGGTAATCGAAGAAGCAAACCCCGACGACCGCCATTCCGTCTGAGGTCGTAACGGCCCTGAGGCGCGGATCGGGCAGGCTCCTCGCTATCGTTTCGAGAGGAACGGCGAAGTAGGCCAGCACGGCGCTCAGCTCATGATAAAGCAACGGCAGGGCTATCGCCCCGAGGCTTGTCCGAGCCTCGCCCGGTCTCAGGCGGTGAGCAAATTGCTGCATGAAAATTCTTCCCAGCTGGTCTATTCGACTTTTATCGTTTATCAGGTCAGGAGAGTTTTGCCATTCGAAAAGCCAGTTAGCGGGTGGAAGGCCCTTGGGAGAGATAATGTCCGGATCCGAGATCAGCGCCTACTTTGTCGCCCACAGTCATAAGCCGGGCGATACCGCAAAGCTATGCATCAGCGCGGACTGCGGGCTAGTCGATGTGAAGATCGTTCGCCAAGGCTCCATCGATCTGTGCGTCGAAGAGCACCAGCGCGTGCCGGTCGAGTTCCAACCCGTCCCAGACGCGGTCGTGTCTGAGGGTTGCGGCTGGCAGACGACGCTCGAGTTAGAGGTCGGTAGCGCGTGGACGAGCGGTTTCTATCTCGCGGAGATCCGTGCGTCCGGTCGTCTGGAAGCCCCGCCGGCCTTGGCATTTTTTGTCCTTCGTCCGGCACAGCGGACCGCCGACATCGTGCTGTGCCTCACGACCTCCACATGGGAGGCCTATAATGACTTCGGGGGTGCGAATGCCTACTCAAGCGGGTCGGACAGCTATTCGGCAGGGGCTCCGCAGGTCTCCCGCCACAGACCGATGGCGGCCGGTATCTTGCGAAAGCCTAACGATGCGGTCCGGATCGCGAATGTCGAGACGCAGGGCGAGGACGTGCCGTGGCTGGCCTATGCCGTTTCGAAGGGCCTGTCGATCTGGAGCGGGGGAACGGGATGGTGGAATTGGGAATGGCCTTTCGTTCGCTGGGCGGAAGCCCAGGGCTACACGCTCGACTATATTTGTAGCGACGATCTCGACCGCGACCCGTCCTGTCTGGAGGGCTATTCTGCCTATCTGAGTGTGGGCCACGACGAATACTGGTCTTGGGAGATGCGCGACACCGTCGAAATCTTTGCACGCAGCGGAGGCAACGTCATCTTCTTGTCCGGCAATACGGCCTTCTGGCAGGTCCGCTGGAACGAAGAGCGGACCCAGATGACGACTTATAAAAGCCGCTTCCGCAACGACCCCGTCTACAAGAGCGAGGATCCGAGTCGAACGACTGGACTCTGGTCCAATCCCGTCACAGGACGGCCTGAAAATTCGATGACCGGCCTGAGCTTCACCCGGGCTGGCTATGCGAGAATGGCGGGCTGCTCTCCCAAAGGGCTCGGCGGCTACATTGTCGAGCGGCCCGAGCACTGGGTCTTCGAGGGAACTGGATTGCGGTACGGAGATGTCCTCGGGCGGAAGGACGTGATCATTGGCTACGAAGTCGATGGGTGTGCTTATCGTCTTGTCGAGGGGCGGCCCGTCCCGACCGGAGAGGACGGCACGCCGGACGCGACGGTCATTCTCGGGACGGCACCGGCTGCTCTAATGAACCGGGACAATGCGCCTCCCGGATTCTATCCGGAGGATGCGATGACGGATCAGGAAGTCGTCGCGGACCAGTTACTTGGTTCGACGGATGCGGCGGCCTTGCAGGCTTTCAAGCACGGACGGGCCTGTCTGATTGTCGAAGACAGGGCCAATGGTGGGTTCCTCTTCAACAGCGGAGCCACGGATTGGACGTGCGGCCTCGCTGGCGAGGACCCCGATGTCGACCGGATCACCCGGACGGTTCTGGACAGGGCGCTAGCCCGGTGCGCCTGACACGCTCACCAAGGCAACGATCTCAGGGAAGATAGGCGCGGCTGAAGCTCTCTGCATGGGCGATCACCCAGTCGCCCAGCTCCAGCGTGACCGGATGGTTCGGAAAGCGCGCCTGCCAGCCGACAAGGCCGAGAATACGCGCGAGCACGAGCGTGTCCACCATGTCCAGGTGCTCGTCGGGAATCGCAGACACACGGTGGTACCCCTCGATCCAGCTGTCGCGCAACGGCTCGTAGAGGTCACCTCCGGCATGAATGAAAAGCGCTGTCGCCAGATCATACAGATGCCATCCATATCCGCAGTCGTCGAAGTCGATGACGCGCGAATGCGAACCTTCCACCATAATGTTCTCGGTCATGAGGTCCCCATGGATGAGGCCAAACCGGTCCGGGGCCTTGCCGAATTCCAGCAGGCGTGACCGGATCATGCCACCCGCCTGGTCGAAGAGGTCCTTCTGGTCATCGTCCAGCTTGGACACGCGACCATAGTCGCCCCACAAACCGACCTCTCCGAAAGCCGTGCGCTCGTCGATTGTCCACCGCGAGAAGCCGGGTGGCGTGACCCACTCGCGACCGTCCGCGTGGATTCGCGCGGCGATGGCCCCGACTTTCTCGTACGCTTCGATCATGCGGTCGTCCGAGGGTGGGGCACCCTCGACCCAGGCCAGGGCACTCACGCATTGGGCGCGGCCTTGCTCGTCGACAGTTTCACAGACGAGTTGCCCGTCCCGCGCGCGGACGACGCGGGGCGTGTCGACCCCGTTCAGTCGCAAGCGGTCCATCCAGACCAATTCTGAGGCGATTTCCTGCGCTGAGTGGAAGTCCTGCTGATGCAGTCGAAGCGCAATCCGAGTGCCTGCGTCCGGCTCCCGGGCTGAATAGACGGCATTCTCCCGGTAGCCCAAAAGGTCCAATTCGACCGCGTTGGAAAAGCCGTAATGCTCCGTAGCAACGCGGCGCGCGGTCCGCGTGATCTGTTCAATGCTCATCTGTCCATGCCTGAGAAAGGGGGTTGGGTGGTGCGAAAGGGAAGGGGATCATCCCATGCGACGCAACGCAGCATCCAGTCGGGCAAAAATGTCGGCGAGATCGGCTTCGTCCAACAGAAGGCCCGGCTTAAACTGCAATGTTTTCGGATCGAAGTTCGCGAAGATCGCCCATACGCCGCTTTCGGACAGGTGGCGCATCAGTTCGATCCCGCCGTCAGGCCGATCTGTTTCCAAGCCGATGATGAGCCCCGTCTGCCGGACGCGTTGCAACGCCGCATGACGCTCGCAAAGCATCCCCAGCTCCTCCGAAAGGATCGCGATGTTACGTCGAACACGCGACACGGTGTCGTCCTGCTGGGTCATAGACAGGACCTTGCGGGCGACTTCGCACCCGACCTCTGATCCGGCGAATGTGCTCACATGCGCCCAACCGTCGATCGCGGTCCAGTCCGACGCCGCTTCGCTCGCGATGACCGCGGCAATCGGGTAGAGGCCCCCCGAAAGCCCTTTGCTCGTGACGATCAGGTCGGGCTCCAGTCCGAGTGCGTGCGAACACCAGAGGGATCCCGACCGCATCAGACCCGTCTGAACCTCGTCAGCAATAAGAAGAGCGCCGCTATTCCGGCAACCGTCTCGGATCGCATCGAGGAAGGCTGAGGAGGGCACAGGGAAGCCGTAGGTCGCTGGAATGACCTCGAGAAGAACGGCCGCAAGCTTGTGCTCGGCAAAGACGCTCCGAACGGAATCGGGATCGTTGAAGTCGAATTTGACGAAGTCATCCGGCCGGTCGGAGTTGAAGAACGCTGCCGAGGCATCGTTCCCGGCCGCTCCTGAGAGGCCCGTCCGGCCATGGTAGGCCTGCGAGATCGAGGCGATCTTTCGACGACCCGTCGCGAACCGGGCACATTTGATGGCGATGTCGATCGCTTCCGATCCGCTCGTGCCATAAATGACCCGTGACAGACTTGGAGCCGTCTCCAGCAGGCGCGCAGCGAGGTCGACCCTCACGGGACTGGAGAAGTGATGATTGCCGATATCATAGAACTCGACCGCCTTGACTAGGCTCTCCACGAGATCGGGATTCCTGTGCCCGAGATTGAAGGTCCCGCCATTAAGGTGAACATCCCAGAATCCCCGGCCGTCCAAATCCTTGATCTTGTAGCCGGTGCGCTCGCCAATCACGAGCTCGACGCCGAACTCCTGCCAGCGCTGGACGCGTTCCGGCCACATGAGGTCGTGCGTCGCATTGATCGCATCCCGCTTTTGTCGTTCTGGATCCAATGCGGTGGGCTTCATCATAGTCGATAACTATCGACCAGTGGAGAGGATGGCAAGTCCGTCTGCATTGGGAACAGCCTTGTCTGGCCCGTTGGCAAAAACCAGCCCAAGCCGCTATGCGACGCTTATGAAGAAACCTTCGGCAGACCCGCTTCGACCGAGAAAGCCCGAACGGCGCAACGGAATTGCGCGCTATGAAAAGCTTCTCGCCAGTGTGGAGGCTGTACTAGCGGAGAAGTCGGCGCGGGATCTTAGCATATACGACATCGCTGCGGATTCTGGAATTCCACCGGCTTCGGTCTATCACTTCTTTCCGAGCCCGACGGCCGCGATCGTGGCCCTGTCCGAAGTCTACACTGACGAGATGCAGCGGGTAATGTCAGCCCCTGTCGAACTCAAACCGGACGCGGACTGGACTCAGATCGTCGCCGAACTGTCCGACCGGATCTTTCGCTATTATGCAAAGAACCCGGTCGCCCGAAAGCTCATGGTTGGGTTCGATTATACTATCAATGTCCGGGAGGTGGACATGGAGAGCAATCGGGTCATGGCCGGCATACTGCTCTCCGCGATAGAGGCGCAATTCGACTTGCCGGAGGACCCGACTTTGATCGACAAGTTCGAGATCGTCGTCACCATGCATAGCAGCCTCACCGCCCTCTCCGTCACCCGGACCGGTGAATTCAAACGCGAGATGGAACAGGAAATCGTGCGGGCCGCCGTGGTCTATCTTCGCGACGTGTTCCGCAAACCACTCCCGCGACGCCCCGTTTCGCCCGCTCTTCCTACCGACGCCACGCCCTGACACTTACTCCTAGATAGGAGCGGTTCCGACTTGGTCGATGAGCGTCTAAAATCTTAATCGATAAATATCGTTTGTAAGTCGATAAAAATCTGCTATCGCTGCTCAATCGAACGGTTGGGAAGCTCACGAAGAGGAGTGGCCCAGTCGAACGATCGAAAGGGAGGCGGGACCATGACGGACTGGGCGGATCTGGCATTTCGGCTGAAGGGTGTTCTTGCCTTGGGTCTGGGCATTGCTTTCCTCGCAGTCCCAGGCGCTGTCGACGACCTCATCGGGGCCGATCTAGGCGTCGACGCGCTTGTCATCTTGCGCGTCGTCGGCACGCTTGTCGCGGCAATAGGATTCCATCTTCTCGTCTCCAGCGGGGCGCGACAACTGAGCCGGCCCGTCTCGTTTGTCTATCTGGCCGGCGACGTGCTTGCGGCCATATTCCTCGCCGGCGGCGCTGGTTCGGGTGCACTCGGGGCGGGCGGCTACCTCCTCTCCGCTGTCTTCGGGGCTTCGGCTCTCATCTATTTTGTCAGCCTTCTTGTCCCGTCCCGGCCGGGATCGGTCTGACGCTTCGCGTTCTTTAGAAAACAGGGTGACTTCATGAGCAAATCTTCACTCCGGTCCATCTTGTTGGGCGCGGCAACGGTCATCGCGGCGCCAACCCTCTCGGTGGCACAGACCCAGAGCCTCGACGAGATTATCGTTACGGCCCAGAAGCGCGCCGAATCCGCCAACGATGTTCCCGTCAGCCTCGCTGTCTATGGAGGCGATGCACTTAACGATAATGTCGTGGTCAATGTCGAAGACCTCGCCCAGTTCATTCCTAACCTCGAGATCGCCACGCCCAATGGAACGGGCATCCAGCCCGCAATCTTTCTGAGGGGTGTCGGCATCAACGATTTCAACACCAACAATAACGGTCCGATCGCGATCTATGCAGATGAGGTCTATCGGAGCAGCTTTGTCGCCCAGGGCCTGAACCTCTACGATGTGGAACGTCTCGAGGTGCTTAAGGGTCCGCAGGGCACATTGTTCGGCCGGAACGCTACAGGCGGGGCAATCCGGGCCATCTCCAGAAAGCCCGGCGACACATTCGCCGTTCGGGGTGAGTTGCTCTACTCGAGTTTCGACACGACCCGCCTTGAAGGTGCAGTCAACGTTCCCCTGGGTGAGAAAGCGGCCTTTCGCCTTGCCGGCGTAAAGGCGGATAGCGACGGTTTCCTCGATGATGTCGGCAACGGAATTCCGACGGGCGGCTACGACACGGCTAGTTGGCGCGCACAGCTCGACCTCGACCTCACGGACTCTTTCAACACGCTCTTCGCCGCCGAGGGTATCCACACGCGCAATCCGGGTGCGGGTTTGCAGTTCCAAGGCGTTCTGGACGCGGCGGGCGCGCCCTGTTCGGTCGCGGACATCCAGTCCGATCTTTGCTTCAATCCGGTCGGCGATGCACGCGAACCGGACCGGTTCGACGTCAACTACGACCAGACCGGCTTCACCGATTTCGACGCTTATATCCTTTCGAACACATCCACGCTCAGCCTCGGCAATTTCGAGATCGTCTCTGTCACGGCTTATGAGACAATCGAGGATTTTGACAAGCTCGAGGACACGGACGTGTCGCCGTCCAACATCGTGGAGGCGCGTTTCGGCGTCGAATCCGAGACTTTCTCCCAAGAGCTGCGGTTAGGCTATTCGGGAGACCGACTCCAGGGTACGGTCGGCGTCTTCTATCTCGATGAGTCCCTCGACCAGAACCAAAGCGCGGACCTCTTCCGGGACTTCCGCCCTCTTATCGAAAGCATCGACCCGGTTGCCTTCCCGAGTGGTTTCGATCCTGCAGCGGCGGCAATCGGCGTTCCGTCCTTTATCCTCGACATACAGAACCGGCAGGAGACGGAGACCTTCGCGATCTTCGGTCAGGGCGAATACGCGCTGACCGACCAGTTCAGCCTGATCGGGGGCCTTCGATACACGGATGAAAGCCGCTCGTTCGATACGCTGGGTCGGGCGATCGACGCACTCAGGGCGACCAACGTCGCCGTCACGCTCTATGATCAGCCGCTCGAGGTCGACAATGAGAACGTCTCCTTCAAGGTCGGCGGCAGCTTCGAGACCGCGCGGTCGGATTTGCTCTACGCGACCGTTTCGACCGGCTTCAAGAGTGGGGGCTTCAACGGCGGATTTCCGACCTCTCCCGCCGAAGTCGGCTCCTATGACGAGGAAACGCTCACGGCCTACGAGGTCGGTGGGAAGTTCGGACTGCGCAATGCTCAGCTCAACATGGCTGCCTTCTACTATGACTATGAAGACATCCAGGTCTTCACCTTCGATAATTCGGGCCTGATTCCGATCACCGTTTTGACGAATGGTGGCGACGCCTCGATCCTCGGATTCGAGGCGGATCTCATCTGGCAGCCGACGGATGAACTGACCGTCAACGGCGCTCTGGGCGTGCTCGACACGGAGTTCACGAGCGGAGTATTTGACGGAAACCGGTTGCCGCTGTCACCGGAATTCAGCCTAACGGCCGGTGCGACTTATGAATGGCCCGCCTTCGGCGGCGATCTGGCCGTCAATGCGAGCATCGCCTACAAGACTGACGTCTTCTATGATCCGACGAACTCGGCCCTGTTCGCGCAGGATGACTACGCGCTCGTCGACGGTTTCGTCCGCTACAAGGCCGGCGATGATATCTTGTCCGTATCGCTTTTCGTGGAGAACCTGTTCAAACAGAATTACGAGATCTACGCGGTGGATTTCTCGTCCTTCGGCTACAATCAGCGCGCCCTGGGCGCTCCGAGATCCTTCGGTGTCCGGCTCGGGTTCGACTATTAAGACGATGGCTGAGCGTCGTTACGCCAAGGTCAGCGACCTCGAGCTATCCTATCTCGAAGTCGAGGGGGAGGGGACACCCGTCCTCTACCTGCACGGCTGGCCCGATGACGCGACGATTTGGAGGCACGAGCTTGAGCGGCAAGCGCTATCGGGGCGAAGTGCCCTCGCCCTAGACTGGCCATCCCACGGGAAAAGTACGCAGACCCGCGACCTCGACCGGTTTGCCATAACGGAGTTGAGCGACATGCTTGCGGCGTTTCTGCAGATTGTCGGCTTGGACCGCGTCCATCTCGTCGCTCACGATTACGGAGCAGTCGTGGCGTGGGACTTCGCAGCCTGCCACAGTACCCACCTTGAAAGCTACACGGCCGTCTGCATTGGCCATCCGGCCGCGATCCTGCGGAACCCGAGTGTTCCGGGCCTGCTGAAGAACTGGTTCCTCCTATTTAATGCCCTGCCAGGATCCGTTCAGCTCTACCGCGCCGCAAACAGTCGTTTCTTCCGGTGGGCTATGAAGCAGCATCCCGACCGGCTCAAAGTCGTCGAGCGGCTGAACGCGTCTCCGGACGGCTTTTACATCCGCGTCTGGGAACGGGGCAATCCGATGACAGACCTGGTCCGCGACTACATGCTGAGACGGAAGACGGACATCGAAAAGGTCGATGTCCCCACATTCGGTCTCTTCTCAGAGCGGGATCAGTATGCCCACCGCCCGCATATGGAGCGTAGTGCGGACTATGTGAACGCCGACTGGATGTTCGGTCTGCAGAGAGAGACCGGTCATTGGCCGATGCTGCAGGAGCCGCGTGACTTCGGCGCGCACATAAAGCGCTGGCTGGACCGGGTGGAGGGACGTCTTGCCTAGCCCCGTACAGCCCCTTGACTCGATTAGCCGCAAAGACTTTCTGCGCGGATCCGCAGCCGGACTTGTGGGTGCCGGACTCTCTGGCTGCACGACCGCGCAGACACCGATCGGCCCGGCCGAGGCCTGCCGCGAGCCCGTCGCACTGTCCGACCTGCTGGAGCAGCGGCTCTCCTTCGACCGGCTGATGGCGCTCCACCGTGAGCATTTCAGCGAGGACCAGCTGACCTTCATTGCCCGCCTCGGCGTCAATCTGCTCTACGGGGAAAGGAAAGGCGCGCGCGTCTACGATAGGGCCGGGGACCGCTGGCTCTATGACTGTCACCGGATGGGGTCGACCTATAGCCTCGGACACCGCCATCCGGAGGTCGTCGCGACGCTTCGCGACGGACTCGATCATCTCGATCTCGGCAATTGGCTCCTGATGTCGGAGTACCGCCAGGAAGCGGCGCACAAGCTGATCGCGACGACAAATGGAGACTTCGCAGGCATTGTCTATACCGCATCGGGCTCGGAGGCGAACGAGTCCGCCATGAAGGCGGCCCGTGATTTCACGGGTCGTTCCAGAACCGTCTACTTTGAAGGCGCCTATCATGGCGACACGCTAATGACGTTGGCTGTCGGCGGCGACGAGGCGCGGAAACGCAGATACCGGATGGAGAGCGCGAACTGCCACGGCGTCCCGTTCAATGATATTGAGAGCCTGAAGCGGGCTGTCACACCCGACACGGCTTGTCTCATCGCCGAGCCCGCGATCTCGCAGGCGGGATTCACTCTTCCGGATCCCGGTTTCTGGCCGCGTGTGGCGGCCCATTGCCGCGCCATGGGTGCGGTTCTCATTCTCGATGAAGTCCAGACAGGTGGCAGCGCAACCGGAGATTTCTGGTATTACCAGTCCCTCGGCTTCGTCCCCGACATCCTGGTCAGCGGGAAGTGGCCGAGCGGCGGCATTTTCCCGAACAGTTTTGCGTTGTTCCGTGAGGACATCCACAAGCACTATACGAAAGACGTTTTCCACCCGCATCCGACCACCTTCGGAGGTAGCGACCTCGGATGCCTGGTCACGTCGAAAGTCATCGATCTACTCTCCGACCCCGATCTTCAGGCCCGGGTCAGGAGGCATTCCGAGGCAATCCTGTCTGCGCTGGCGCCGCTCGATATCACCGTCAATGCGGCGGGTCTGTGCATGGGACTTCATGATGCCCGTGCGTCGAGTCTCGACCGGGTGGCCCAGCTCGCCGAAGTTGGCATCTTGACCGTTCCGGCTCTCCATGACCCGAATATCGTGGAGTTTCGTCCCATGCTGACATTGAGCGAAGCAGAACTCGACGCTATCATCGCAGGCCTTGTCCGTGTCTACGGATGAGGCGGACCCTGGCGCACCAATCCACAAAATCGGGGAGCGCAGTCACTGCGGATTTGCCGCCTTCATTGCCGCTGACGCTCGGTTTCGCTGTCGGTTCCGTCTCGACAGGCATCTTCGTCACGACTCCGGGCCTGATACTTTTATTCTACCTCACGGAAGTCGTCGGCGCGCCTCCAGCCATGTCCGGGCTGGCCATCCTGTTCGCCAAGGTCTGGACGATTCTCATCGACCCGGGCATCGGCATTGCGTCCGACAGGCTGAGACGACGCTCGGGGCAACGCTCTCCGCTCCTGTGGATGGGGACGCTGACCTACCCGTTTTTCTTTGTCCTGATGTTCAGCCCTTTCGTGGCGACCGCATTTGACGAACCCCTGTGGCCCATCGCCATCCTGTTCTTTCTGGCGACATCCACGGCTTCGACCTTTTCGGTCCCCTACGTCACCGTGCCCGCCGAAGTTTCGGACGATCCGCGCATCCGCGCACGCCTTGTGGGATGGCGATCTGCCTTCGTCATGATCGGATTAATTGTTGGAGGTGTCGCCGCACCCATTATTTCCGGGCGCCTGGGCTATGGCGTGATGGGCGCGTCGATGGGAGCGGTAATGTTCGCTGGGGCTTTGGCCGCCACGCTGGCCACCCGACGGCTGGAACGTCCGCCCACCGTGCAACTGACACCCGGTGCGGGCAACATCTGGCGTTTTCCGGTACTGCCGGAGTTCCGAGCGCTCGTCACGGCCAATGTCTATATGGTCGTCAGCGTTGCGATCGTCTTTGCGGCCTTGCCCTACTTCCTTGCTCAGCTCCCGGATTTCGGCACCGACGCGGTCGGATACGTGATGGCGGTCATCATCGGGCTCGCCCTGGTTACGATTCCAGTCTGGTCGTGGCTGGGGGAGCGCGTCGGCTTCGGCATCGCCTTCGCTATGGCGGCATTCACCTTCTCGGCCGGCTGCGCCGCGCTAGCGGTGAGCGATCCGACCCATGGGACCGGGAGGTCGGGGCTCGTCCTCATGGGCATAGCCTTTGGTGCGTTGCAGGTTTGCCCCTACGTCCTGTTCGCCGAAGCCTGCAATCGTTACGCGACTAACCGGGACGAGGCCGTCCAGGCCGCATTCACCGGCCTTTGGACGGCTATTGAGAAGGTCGCGCTCGCCTGCGGCCCGCTCTTCGTCGGCATTGGGCTTTCCGTGATGGCAGGCAGTGAAACACGGCCTGAGTCCGCGATTCGGTGGATCCTCGGGGTCAGCCCGGTCGCTCTCGCGGCGATGGCGATAATCCCCATGTCGAATACCCATCGTCTCTATCCTGCGCCATCTGCCCCCAAAGTGAAGGCATGAGCCGAATGACCCCTGATTACGCCGAACTCGCCCGCGTCGACAGGTCGAACCATCTTCATCCCAAGACCAATCCCGTCACATATCAGCGGGATGGGGGAACCATGATCGTTGGTGGCCAAGGCGTGTATCTCACGGACTCCGAGGGAAACCGTCTCCTGGACGGGGTTGCGGGTTTGGCAAACGTCAATGTCGGCTATGGTCACCCCCAACTGATCGAAGCGATCCATTGCCAGCTCAATGAGTTGAGCTACTTCCATACGTTCACGGGGTTTTCCAACCCCGCATCCGCGGCCCTGACGGAACGCCTCAGAGACCGGCTGCCCGCCACCATCAACACGTTCTACTATGTCGCTTCCGGATCGGAGGCGATCGACACCGCCGCGAAGATAGCCAGCTTTTACTGGCGGAGACGCGGACAGCACGGAAAACGGAAGTTCATCGCATTCCGGCGCGGATATCACGGAAACACGGTGTTCGCGTCGGCGCTCACCGGCATGCCGGAGTATCACGATCAGTTCGCGCTTCCTCTCGACGACATTATCTGGGTCGATCCTCCTTTCCAATACGAGCAGAACCCGGGCATGGACGAGGCGGCTTTTTCGCGTCTTGCATCCAACCGGATCCGGGAGGCGATCGAGGCCGCGGGCCCCGATACGGTCGCGGGCTTGTTCGCCGAACCCATGCTGGCATCGGGAGGCGGCATTATTCCGCCGAAATCCTTCTGGCCGGAGGTGCGGCGCATCTGCGACGCGCTCGGGGTGCTTCTCATCTTCGACGAGGTCATTACCGGCTTCGGGCGCCTGGGCGAATGGCTCGGCGAAACCGCCTTCGGGGTCACCGGAGATATTTGCGCGATGGCGAAGGGCATTTCCTCCGCCTACATTCCCATGGGGGCCGTGGGCTTGTCCGACCGTGTGGCGGACGTTCTCATGAACGCGAATAAATATTTCATGCACGGTTTCTCCGCGACGGGACATCCCGTGGCGGCTGCGGCCACGCTCGCCAATATCGAGATCATCGAAAGCGAAGGTCTTCTCGCCGCAACCCGGACGGGACCGGGGCTCGAGTGGCGCAATGGTCTAGACGGGCTCTCCAGACACGACATCGTCGGAGATATTCGCAGGCTGGGGTTTGTCGGCGTCCTTCACCTTGATCCCGCGAAGACCGGTCGGTCGGGACCGTCCAAGACGGCACCGGCGGCCCGTTTCTCTGCGCTCTGCCGCGATAGGGGGCTTATCGTCAGGGGAGGGGAGGAAATCGTTCTCATGTCGCCACCGCTTTGCCTGTCCGCATCGGAAGCTGCGGAGATGATCGGTATTTTGGACGATGCGCTGACGGCATTTGCATCCGACCCGGACTGACTCATCGGACTTGACAGTTTTTTCACATCCCCTTTAACCGATAAACATCGAACAAGGGGACGGAACTATGAGACAGAGCAACATTCGGATCGCGGCGGCACTGCTCGCCTCGGCCACGACATTGGTGGCCCCGCATGGATGGGCACAGGATGACGGCGCCTTGGTTCTCGACGAGATTGTCGTGACGGCGCGAAAGAAAGCGGAAAGCATCCAGGATATTCCGATCTCTGTGGCCGCGGTCGACGGGGACTACATTTCGAAGCAACAGTTCGTGAATGCGATCGAGTTAGCGCGGGATATCCCGAACGTGCAGATCAAGAGCGGGTTCTCGGCCTCGAACCCGACCCTCTTTATTCGCGGCGTCGGGATTAACGACACGAGCCCAGCCACGTCGGGCGCCATCGGCGTGACGCTCGACGAAGTCTTTCTGAACTCGTCGGTCGGCCAGCTTTTCCAGATGTACGACCTCGATAGGGTCGAAGTCCTCAAAGGCCCGCAGGGCACGCTGTATGGCCGGAACACGACGGGCGGCGTTCTCAACTTCTACACCAAGCGACCGGGCTTCGAGTACGACCCCTCCCTCCGCCTGACCTATGGCCGCTTCGACGAGATTAATCTGGAAGCCGCATCGTCGATCCCAATCATTGACAATGTCTTGGCGGGGCGTGTGTCGATTTCCGTCCGGGACCGCGATGGCGTGAGGACAAACCTGGAAACCGGGACCGACACGAACCGAGTCGAGGCCACGGCGATACGCGGCCAGCTGCTCTACACCCCGACCGAGCAGCTGCAGATCCATGCGAAGGCGGAAGCGGGCTTCAATCGTGGGGATTTCTTCACGACCAAGGGCTTTGGCACGCTTGATCCCGTGACCGGCGTCCGCTGCACCGACGAGCAGATACTGGCAGCGCAGTGCGTCAACGCGCTGGGGTATAGTGACAGCGAGGACCCGTTCGAGGCGCGCTACAATATTGACGATCAGAAAGAGGATCTCGATAATTACGCAGCCCGGCTGGGCGTGGAGTGGGCGGACGGCTCCTGGTCGTTGAGTTCAATATCGAGTTTCGTCTCGAACGAGCGCGACATCGTCCAAGACATTGACAGTTCGCCCCTGCGGCTTCTCGAACAAACGGACTCGTTTGCTCTGTCCCAGCAATGGTCTCAAGAACTCCGGGTCGCACATGACGATGGCGGACGGCTCGACTGGATCCTCGGCGCCTTCTATCTTACGGAGAGTTTGAAAAGCGACCAGACCTATGAACTTCTGGGTGTGGTGCCGGACAGCATCGGTGCGCCGCTGCTCGATTTCGAATCCTTCGTTCTCACGGCGAGGAGCCGGTACAAGCAGAACACAGAATCCTTCGCCCTGTTCGGCCAGGCGACCTATGATCTGACGGATCGCCTCTCCGCCACCCTTGGGGGACGGTTCACCTGGGAAGACAAATCCATCATTCAGGGATCGCTCTTCGCGCCCACACCAGTCGACTCCGGAACGCCCCGCATCGCGCTGGACGCGGTTTGCTGCATCGTCGGCGATATCAGTTCGGTCGACCCGGCGACAGGTCTGCCAACGCGCCTCAATGATCAGAGCCTCGATTTCTCCGAGCCAAGCTGGCGTCTGTCGCTCGACTACGACTTCACACCG
The DNA here is from genome assembly GCA_039033275.1 of Pseudomonadota bacterium. GTDB lineage: Bacteria > Pseudomonadota > Alphaproteobacteria > Caulobacterales > Maricaulaceae > Litorimonas. Next base: position 27,225 of record JBCCCX010000004.1, read on the forward strand.
GACATGCTGGGCTATGCTAGCTATGCTCGGGGCGTGCGCGCTGGCGGGTTCAACGCCGGCGCGTTGCTCGATCCTCTGTCCTTTAACACGGTCGAGCCGGAGGAGATCGACACGTTCGAGGTCGGGCTTAAGTCCGACCTTCTGGACGGTCGGGTGCGCTTCAATGCGGCCGCGTTCTACAATACCGGACAGCTACAAGTGAACACGCTCATCGCAACGGGCGTGCCCGTGAGTATTCTCGACTCAGCCGATATCGAGAGCTACGGCATCGAGTGGGAGACGCAGGCGCGCGTGACGGAAAGCCTGACGGCGCGCTTCGCAGGAGCCCTGTTTGAAGGCGAATTCACGGAGTATCCCGGAACGCCCGCGAATGTCGGAAACGAGCTGCCCAACGCGCCGGATGTGTCCCTGTCCGGAAGCCTGGACTACACCGTGCCGATCAGCGATAGGTGGGATCTCAACCTCTTCACCGACGCCAATTATCAGTCGAAGGTCTTCTTCCAGCCTTCGAACGCCGAGATTCAGTCGCGGGATGGTGTCGCGGTGTGGAATGCAAGGGTCGCTTTCCAGAAGCCCAGGAGTGGGCTGGAGATCGGCGCCTACGTCCGCAACATCACCGATGAAATCTACCTCATCGATATTTTCGATGTCGAGGATTTTGGCTTCTACCAAGCCAACTTCTCCTATCCGCGGACGTACGGCGTCAGCTTTGGCTGGACTTACTGAGCCTGGATTTAATCCTCACCTTGGCCCGGTCAGTCCCCTCGACCGGGCCGATTTTCCTCGAAGGTTCCATCCGGCGTGTTCACTCCCCTGTCAAATTCCAGCGCTACTTGCTTCATCATGCCGTGGGTCTGGACGCCATTCTGGCCGAAAGCGACGGGTTCGACATGGCGTTGATTGACGACGTCTTCGATGGTGCCCAACGCTTCGCGCGCGACGTCATCGCTCCAACCAAGATCTCAGGAGACCGGCATCCCGCAGAACTGACGCTAGACGGGATAGTGACATCGCCCGGCTGCAAAGAGGCCTATGCTCGTTTCGTCGAAGATCGCTGGCAGACCGTTTCGGCACCCGACACTTACGGGGGAATAGGCCTGCCGCACGTCATCTCGGCCGTCACCGACGGGGGCATACACGCTGCCAATATGGCGTTCGGCCTTGTGCCGACCCCGACCCAGTCCGCCGCCCTTGTTCTCAACACCCATGGCACGCCGGAGCAGAAGAAGGCCTATCTGCCGCGCTTCGTCACGGGAGAGTGGTCCGGAGGGATGGGTCTGACGGAACCGCAATCCGATTCGGATCTGTCAACCATACGGACCCGAGCGGCGCGCCAACCCAATGGCAGCTTCAAGGTCACAGGCCAGAAGATTTACATTAACTGGGGCGACCGTGACTGCGCGACGAACATCATCCATCTCGTGCTCGCCCGGGTCGCACCGATCTACGAGGGCATGAATGGCATCCAGGCCATCGACCGCGTCGCCCGTAAGATCAAACGCGACCAGAGGGGTGAAATGTTCCGCTTTCTGGATGAGCTGAAAGAGATCGCGCACAGCCTAGGCGATGACGTGACCCTGCGAGAGCCTCTCGAGATTGGGATCGCGGCGCTCCGACGGATCGGGCTGCTTCTGCAAATTCCTGGCCCATGCTGATCACAGAACAGAAATGCCAGAGCCGAAAACGGCCGAATCCTGGGGAAACAGACATGCAAGATCTACACGACATTCTCGCCGCTCAAAGGAAGGCGTTCGACAACGATCCGTACCCGTCCTGGGCCGAACGGCGTAAGAAGCTGCTCGCGCTGGGCGATGCCATCCAGCAGAACGAAGGACGGTTCTGCCAGGCCATATCCGAGGATTTCGGGCACCGCGCGCAGGAGGAGACGATCCTCGCAGAAGCCATCGTCATCCGGGGCGGCATATCGCACGCGCTCCGGCACACGCTGGGGTGGATGCGGCCGAGACGCGTGCCGACCGCGCTCCAGTTCCTGCCTGGCCGGAACCGGATCCATCCCCAACCCCTTGGCGTGATCGGGATCATCAGTCCGTGGAACTATCCGCTGCAGCTGTCCGTCATGCCGCTCATCGGCGCGCTCGGGGCCGGAAACCGGGTCATGTTGAAGCCCAGCGAGCTTACCCCGCAATTCTCGCTTCTACTGAAAGAGGTCCTAGCCTCCGTGTTCGACGAGACGGACGTCCATCTGGCCACGGGGGGCGTAGATGTCGCGCAGTCCTTTTCCGAGCTGCCATTTGATCACCTCGTTTTCACGGGGTCGACCCGGGTCGGTAGGCTGGTGGCGCAAGCGGCCGCCCGCAACCTGACACCCTGCACGCTCGAACTGGGTGGAAAGTCACCAGTCATCATCGACGATAGCGCGAGATGGAATCAGACCGTGTCCCGGATTGCCAACGGAAAGCTGCTTAACTCCGGCCAGACCTGCGTCGCGCCGGACTATGTGCTGATGCCGCCCGACCGGATCGAGCGGTTCGCGACGGATATCATCGCGAAGGCGGAGCAGTTCTACCCGTCATTTGCGGACAATGACGACTATACATCGATCGTGGCCGACAACCATTTCCGTCGGCTCCAGGCGCTCGTGGAGGATGCCGCAGAGAAGGGGGCGACCGTCCGGGTTGCGGGACGGGACGATGCGCAGCGCCTCGCGAAGCTGCGCCGCATGCCCCTGACCGTCATCACCGGTGCGAGCCCAGACATGCGCGTCCTGCAGGAGGAGATCTTCGGCCCCATCCTGCCCGTCCTGCCCAGCCCCGACCTCGACCATGCCATGGCGACCGTGCGCGAGAGGGACCGCCCGCTCGCCCTCTACTGGTTCGGGGAAGATGCCGGGAAGCGCGCACGCGTGGAGCGCGAGACGATTTCAGGGGGGACCTGCATCAACGAGACGGCCTGGCACGTCGTTCAGGAGAACCTTCCCTTCGGCGGAGTCGGCCCATCCGGCATGGGCGCCTATCACGGCGTGCACGGCTTCCGGTCCTTCTCGCACATGAAGGGCGTATTTCAACAGAGTGCGCACAGCCAGGGAAAGACTCTTTATCCGCCCTACACGCACCGCACCCATGCCCTTTTGAACTTGATGAAGAAGATTGCGTAAGATGGAGACGCAATTCGACTATGTCATCGTCGGCGGCGGGTCCGCTGGGTGCGTTCTCGCCAACCGCCTATCAGAGGACAGATCCCGGTCTGTCTGCCTGATCGAAGCCGGGCCAACCCACAAGCACTGGTCCGTCCGGATCCCCGCCATGAGCCTAGTCAATATGGTGACCAAGACGCGGAACTATGCGTTCGAGACCGTGCCGCAGCCCGGTCTGAACGGACGACGCGGATACCAACCCCGCGGCAAAATGCTGGGCGGGTCCTCCGGCAACAACGCCATGATCTATATTCGCGGCCATCGGGCCGACTATGACGCCTGGGCGGCGGACGGCAATGAGGGGTGGGGATATGAAGACATTCTTCCCTATTTCAAGAAATCGGAGGATTTTGAAGGCGGACCGACTGCCTATCATGGGGTCGGCGGAGAGCTTTCCATCAGCCGGCTGCCCTCACCCGGATCGATCAACGGGATGTTTCTCGAAGCGTGCAGAAGCCTTCAGATCGAGGAGACAACGGACTTCAATGCAGACCGTCAGGAGGGGGTGGGACTGTTCGACGTCACCCAGAAGCACGGCGAGCGATGCTCCGCCGCCAAGGCCTTCATCGAGCCCGTTCTCGAACGGTCGAACCTGACCGTCATGACTGGTACGACAGTCCGCCGCGTACAGTTACAAGACCACAGAGCCACTGGAGTGGTCGTCGGCGAGCGGGGGGCGGAACACCTGATTGCGGCCCGCCGGGAAGTCATCCTGTCTGCAGGAGCGTTCGGGTCCCCGCAACTGCTGCTTTTGTCCGGCATAGGCGCATCCGATGCGTTGGCTCCGCAAGGCATCCCGGTCCGTCATGCGCTTCCCGGCGTCGGACGGAACCTGCACGACCACATCGACTACATCTTCAGCTTCAAGGCCAACGTCAGGGACAATGTCGGCATCTCCTTCGGAGGGGGAGTACGCATGGTGGGCGAAGCGTGGCGGTATAGGACACGGCGTGAGGGCCTGTTCACGACCAACTATGCGGAAGCCGGGGGCTTCCTAAAAGTCGATCCAGATACTGCGTCCCCGGACATCCAGCTTCATCTCGTCCGAGCGGTCGTGGACGACCACGGGCGTAAGCTCCACTGGGGACACGGTTATAGCTGCCATGTCTGCGTGCTTCGTCCGAAGAGCCGCGGAACAGTGACGCTCAACAGCGCGGATCCTGCGGACGCGCCCCGCATCGATCCCGCCTTCCTGGACGATCCCGACGATATGGAAACCTTGTTCCAGGGGGCGAAGCTAACACGCCGCATCCTCATGGCTCCGGCCTTCGACGAGGTGAGAGGCAAGTCGCTGACTATCCCGCCGACAGCCTCCGAAGGCGATCTGCGCCGCGACATCCGGAAACGGGCCGATACCGTATACCATCCCGTCGGGACATGCCGCATGGGCACCGACGGACTGGCTGTGGTCGACGCATCGCTGAAGGTCAGAGGCCTCACGGGACTGCGCGTCGTGGACGCATCGATTATGCCGACCATTGTTTCCGGCAACACGAATGCTCCTACGATCATGATTGCGGAGAAGGCCGCTGACCTCATCCGCGGCGAGCAAGGCCCTGTCCAAGCCGCCGATGAAGGTGTCGTGGCATGACGGTCGTGAGAGAAGACATATTGATTATCGGATCCGGCTTCGCCGGACTCGGTTTGGCGGCGCGGTTAAAGTTTGCCGGTCGGAATGATTTCACCATTTTGGAGAAGTCCGACGCACTCGGCGGGACATGGCGGGACAACCGCTACCCGGGTGCGGGGTGCGACGTGGCAAGCGCTCTTTATTCCTACTCTTTTGCGCCCAAGGCCGATTGGGACCACAAATGGGCGAAGCAGGCGCAAATCCTCGACTATATGGAGACAGTCGCGAGAGATTACGATCTGGAGCGCCATATCCGGTACGGGGCCCAGGTGAACCGGGCGGAGTGGAATGGTCAGGTCTGGCAGGTGACCCTTGCCGACGGCTCAGTGCTTTCTGCGCGCTATCTCGTTTCTGCGATCGGGCAGCTGCATCATCCTAAAACTCCGCATATTCAAGGGCAGGCCACATTTTCTGGACAGGCCTTCCACACGGCCAAATGGCCGTCCGGATACGATCTCACGGGTCGGGATGTCGGGATCGTCGGCAATGCCGCCTCCGCACTCCAACTGATCCCGGAGGCCGCAAAGGTGGCTCGGACTGTGACAGTCTATCATCGATCGCCCAACTGGGTCGCGGTGAAAGGGGACCGGCCCTATTGGGCTTTTGAGCATGCCTTAAAATCTCGCTTCCCCGCGCTGGGACGTCTTGAACGCGGTCTTGTCTGGGCGAAGGGCGAATACGTCGTCTGGCCAGCGATCCAAGGTAAAGCGCTACAGTCAGGACTCGTGCGCTTGATGCACCGGCGCGCGCTGCGCAAGGCATTTCCGGATGATCCGGACATGCGCGCGCGGTTGACGCCGAACTATCCGGTCGGCGCGCGCCGCATCCTGCTTTCGGACGAACTCTTCAAGGCACTCGCGCAAGATAATGTCGATGTCGTCTTCGAGGACATTGAACGGATCAGCGACCGGGGAGTCGTTGCGGGGGGACAGGAACGTCCGCACGACACGCTGATCTATGCGACAGGCTTTCATACCAATCCGTTTCTGAAGGAAATCGAGGTCATCGGAGAGGAGGCGCGCAGTTTGGCCGATCATTGGCAGGACGGAGCCGAAGCCTATCTCGGTGTCGCCACGGCGGACTTTCCGAACCTGTTCATACTCTATGGTCCCAACACCAATACCGGGCACACATCGATCATCTTCAAGCTTGAACAGCAATTCGCTCTCGTCCTGAAGCTGCTGGACGCCGCACATGGCGGGTCAGTATCGGTCGACCCCGTGGCCGAGGCGCAGTACAATCAGGAGATTCAACGCCGGCTCCGGGCCAGTGTCTGGGATCAGGTGGATGCCTCCTGGTACAAGGACGGCGACAAGATCACGAACAACTGGCCCGGCAGCTCGCGAGAGTTCGCTCGCCGGCTGAAGCGGCCGAATCTCGACCATTTCAGGTTCGGCGCATGAAACCGTCTCTGGCTTATCGAAGCATTGAAGCAGTCCTTCGCCTGACTCGATACCGCAACATCATGGTGCGCGACGCCGGACAGGACCGCCCGAGGCATGGTCGGGTCCCGCGCCAGGTGAGAAGCCGGTGGATCGACAAGCGGATAGAGGGTCAGCGCGTCTGGGTGTGCGCGCCAGCCGCCGTCGAGGCCCGCAGCATCTATGTCCACTTTCATGGGGGTGGCTTTGTCTATGGGCTACAGCCTTTCCACTTCTCCTCGCTTGCCGAAGTCGCCGATTACGCGGGCGTAACGGTTTATCTGCCAGACTATCCGCTACCTCCGCACCGATTGGCGTCCGACATCATCGACTGGTCCGATCGGTGTTACGAGGCCTGCAGAAACTATGGGCGAGACAGACGGGCTGCGCTGGGTGGCGACAGTGCGGGCGGCAACCTCGCTCTCGCGATCCTGCAGAAGCGGGCAGAGCGACATCTGGCCGAACCGCGCAAAGTCGTCCTCTGGAGTCCTTGGGTCGATCTGTCATCTCCGGACGCGGAAACGACGACCCCTGATACAGAAGCGCTTATCACGCCATATGGGCTGGAAGCGGCGATCAGGAGCTATGTAGGCAGTCTGGACCGGTCAGATCCGCTCGTCAGTCCCGCGCTCTACAACGTGAAACGCTATCCGCCGCTCCACATCATCACTGGTGGGAAGGATATTCTCTTCCCATCGATCAATCACTTCGCGGACCGTCTCAATGCAACGGACCGGCTGGCCAGTCTTCGCGTCGAACCCGAATACGGTCATTATTGGATGTTTTATCCGACGCGTGACAGGCACGCTGTGCTTCGACACATCGCCCGGTGCATCGCGCCTCTCTAGGTCTCCACCTCGGCCAGCGCGTTCAGGACTGCACCGGAAAACCCGGCGCTTGCCGCCGTATCGGCCGGAATGATCGGCCCGGAAGTATGACAGGCCGTGTCTGACAAGAAAAAGCAGACGAGCGTTGCCACATCTTTAGAGTCGTCAATACGGCCGAAAGGACTCAGCTTCCGCGAAATATTCGCTTCCGGATTGTCTAGCTGCAGCATCTCGGTCCAGATGCTTCCGAGCGCGACACGATTTACTCAGTTATTCAGTTCGGCGGAAGGCGTTGACTAGCGATTCTAAGACCGAACACCGTTTGCAGATGCGCAAGATCGGTCAAACTGATATTCGGGGCGCATGCTCTGGACTTCATCCAGGGTATATAGGCGCCCATATTATCCTGAAACGCGAGGGATGGAACTTGGATAAGCACGTTGCCGATCAGCTCTACCGAGAAGAGGACTTGCCTTTATGGCGCAAACGGTCGCGTCGAAGAAATATTTGGACGCACTGGCAAATTTGTGCTCGACGTATGCATCCCCGCTAGTCCTGACCTATGGGCTTTATGTCCGATTAGCTGGTCGATGGGGCCAAGATCCGATTCGCTCGTCGTCATTGATGTCATCGAGGAATTAATGCGAAATGAGCCACTTAATGTAAACTGGTTTAGTTTGATTGCCGATTTCCAAGGTCTGTCAAGTGCTCAGAGAAAGAATTTCAATGCGAGCCGCCTTCACATGGCTCACCATGGCCTAAGGTCGAGAACTTTTCAGATTTATCATCCCTGTGCCACAGGGATGATATGAAAATGGCCGCTGGATACTAACCCTCCAACTGGACCACCAGAACCAAGCACCTCATGGCCGCTGGATACTAACCCTCCAACTGGACCACCAGAACCAAGCACCTCACAGAGCCATCGCTTAAACATCAACCTAACCGATGAGCAATGTCCCCCTTAGTCTAGACCCTAATCTGAGCCACAAGTGCTGAC
>JBCCCX010000005.1:0-34368 GCA_039033275.1 Pseudomonadota bacterium
ATGAGAGAAGAGATGCCGCGCGACATTGGCCGCGTCCCCGATCACACGGTCATATTCCACGATATAGTGGTCCCGGTCGCTCAGCGCCGTTTCCACGTCGATCACGTGCCTTAGCCAGACGAGTCCCGCCAATGCAGGCGGTGTGTCGTTGCGCACCTTGAGAGAACGCGCCACTTCGAGCGGGTGGCGCAAGGCGTGGACGGGGCAGACCCGGTAGCCCATGCCTTCAAGTGCCGTCATGGTAAGCGCGGCGAAACGCGCCGTGCGCGGCTCCTTCATCACGATCAGATCGGCATCGCCATAATCGCGCCGCGTGATATATTCGAACCGTTCCAGATAGGCCTCGCGCTGAGCCTCGGTGATATCGAGGGGCCGGAAATCATCCCAGCTCTGCCCGAGGCTTTCCAGGAAGCTCTGGTGGAAGTTGACGAGCCGTTGGGATTCCCAGTGACCGGCCGCATTGCCCTCATGAGATTGTATGACCTGCTCGGGCAGCCGCGCGCCTGCCAAGGCGCACAGACGCGCCAGCGCGGACGTGCCGCTGCGATGCATGCCGAGGATGAGAATGCAGGTTTTTCGGGTCATCCAACTGTCGGTACTCGCAGATCGAAATGCGGGGGCGCAAGGTTCGGGAACAGCGACACAGCCTGACGCGCCTTATAGAACCGCCTTGCGAGGATCAACACCGGGCTCTGCGCGGACGTAGCATCGACCCGGCAGGGAGCGACAGACTCGGGTCGAGAAGGGGTTGGCAGCGTCTCCCCAGCGGATAAACCGGTGCCATGGAAAATCAGCAACGCAAAGTTCCCGAAGCCTTCGCCCGGGCATCCAACCTTTCTCCAGAGCGCTACCGCTCACTCTACGCGCGCTCCGTCCAAGACCGCGAAGGCTTTTTTCGCGAACAGGGAAAGCGCATCCAATGGATGAACGAGCCGTCCCATGTTGGCGACTGGTCCTTTACGGCGCCAGTCAAGATAGAGTGGTACAGGGACGGGATCCTGAATGTCACGGAGAGCTGTCTGGACCGCCATCTGGAAGCGCGCGGCGACAAGGCCGCCATCATCTTCGAAGGCGACGAGCCGGGGGAGAGCCACACTTTCACCTACCGCGACGTCCACGCGCAAGTCTGCCGCTTCGCCAACGTGCTGAAAGCGCGCGGCGCGAAAAAGGGCGACAGGATCACGCTCTACATGCCGATGATTCCCGAGGCCGCAATCGCCATGCTGGCCTGCGCGCGCATTGGGGCGGTCCACTCCGTCGTCTTCGGAGGCTTCTCGCCCGACGCGTTGGCGGGACGGATCGTGGACTGCGACAGCCATATGATGATCACGGCCGACGAAGGCGTGCGGGGCGGGCGCAGAGTTCCCCTGAAAGTCAATGCTGACGCCGCTTGCGACATCGCAAGAAAGGCTGGCGTCGAGGTAGCCACGCAGATCGTGGTACGCCGCACGGGCGCAAGCGTGGACTGGGTGGACGGCCGGGACGTCTGGTACCACGAAGCAGCCGAGACTGTCTCCGACGACTGCCCGGCCGAGCCGATGAACGCTGAAGATCCGCTCTTCATTCTCTACACCTCTGGCTCCACCGGACAGCCAAAGGGTGTGCTGCACACATGCGGGGGCTATCTGGTCTGGGCGTCCATGACGCATGAATATGTCTTCGACCTGAAGGAAGACGACGTCTACTGGTGCACGGCCGATGTCGGCTGGGTGACCGGCCACACCTACATCGTCTACGGGCCGCTCGCCAACGGTGCGACGACCCTGATGTTCGAAGGCGTGCCGACCTATCCGGATGCGTCGCGCTTCTGGCAGGTCTGCGACGCCCACAAGGTCTCTCTCTTCTACACTGCGCCGACCGCCATTCGCGCGCTCATGCGCGACGGGGACGGCCCCGTCCGCAAGACGGACCGGTCCTCCCTTCGCCTGCTCGGGACAGTCGGCGAGCCGATCAACCCGGAAGCGTGGGAGTGGTATTTCGACGTGGTCGGCGAGGGGCGCTGCCCGATCGTCGATACATGGTGGCAGACGGAAACGGGCGGGGCGATGATCGTGCCGCTACCCGGCACGGTCGACATGAAGCCCGGCGCGGGCACCTTCCCCATGTTCGGGATCGAGCCGGAACTCCTCGACGCCGAAGGCAATGTCCTGGACGGCGAGACCGAGGGCAATCTGGTCATCACGGCCAGCTGGCCGGGCCAGATGCGAACCGTCTACGGCGATCATGCGCGGTTCGAGCAGACCTACTTCTCCACCTATCCCGGCCACTATTTCACCGGCGACGGCGCGCGGCGCGACGCGGACGGCACGATATGGATCACCGGCCGGGTGGACGACGTCATCAACGTCTCCGGACACCGCATGGGCACGGCGGAGGTCGAGGCCGCACTGGGCAGCCACGACGCCGTGGTGGAAAGCGCTGTGGTCGGATACCCGCACGACATAAAGGGCCAGGGAATCTACGCCTACGTCATCACCACACCGGAGACGCAAGAGACGGACGACCTCAAGGCCGAACTCGTCAAACATGTCCGCGCCGAGATCGGTCCCATCGCCAGCCCCGACATGATCCAGTTCGCCCCGTCAGAGCTGGGTGGCCTGCCCAAGACGCGCTCGGGCAAGATCATGCGCCGCATCCTGCGCAAAATCGCCGCCAACGATTTCGGCAATCTGGGCGACACAAGCACTCTGGCCGAACCCGGCGTGGTCAACGCACTGATCAAAGGACGAATGAACCGCTAGCCCCGAGCAGCATCTCCGGAGAAAGCCGCGGCCTCGCCAGACTGCGGCTTTCTCGATTCCGGCCGGCCCCAAAAATCGAATTTTAACCAATCCCCTTGAAAAGGGCCGAATCGACCGAGGGGCGAGCCGGGCAATCCGTCCGGTCTGGGGGGAAGCCATGCCGGACATACAGACGTTCCAACTCGATGCGGGCGGGCTCGCGCCGCATCTGGAGGAGCTGCGCACGCGCATCGAGGAAGGCGGCGCATCCGAACTGGTCGTCGCCGGCGCGGAGTGCCGCAGCTTCGGCGCCGTGGATTTTCAGGCCCTGATCCAGCTCGAACGCATCGGGCGGTCCCACGGCGTGACTGTCAGGACCGAGGGTTTTTCCGACATCCAGACGACCATCTTGCACGCCCGCGCCGCAGACATCCACACCAGCCAGGCAGCCGATCTATGAGCATCAAGGTCCTCGCCATCGACGATTCGCGTACCATCCGGTCCCTGATGGACGCCACATTGAAGGATGCCGGATTCGAATCTTGCCTGGCCGAAGACGGGGTGGACGGCCTCGCCAAGATGGAAGAATTCTCGCCCGACGTCATCATCACCGACCTCAACATGCCCAACATGGATGGGTTCGGCGTCATCGACGGCGTGCGGAGCCACCCGACAATGGGGGGGTGCCCGGTTCTCGTGCTGACGACGGAAAGCTCCGTCGAACTGAAGACGCGGGCCCGCGACGCAGGCGCCACCGGATGGATCGTCAAACCGTTCGACCGCGACCGGCTGGTCGGCGCGATACGCCGGGTGGCGGGCTAGGACCATGGAACTAGGTGACGAAATCCGGGACATCTTCTTCCTGGAATGCGCGGACCTCATGGCCGAGCTGCACGGCAAGCTGGCCGAGGTCGAGCAAGGCGGCGGCGATGTCGAGGACCTGAACGCGATCTTCCGCGCGGTCCACTCCGTCAAGGGCGGGGCCGGCTCGTTCGACCTGCCCGAGCTGGTCGGCTTCGCGCACATTTTCGAAAACGTCCTCGACCTGCTACGCTCCGGCAAGGCGGAGGTGGACGACCCGTGCACGGCCCTGCTGCTGCAGTCCGCCGACACGCTTTCCGATCTGGTGGAATGGTCGCAGGCCGGTGAAACCATCGACCCGGACGCCTATGCGCCGGCACTCGCCAAGCTCGAAGCCTTTGCGGACGACCACGCCGAAGATGATGGGGGCGAAGCCGAGGATTTCGTCTTCGCGCCGGTGTCGCTCGGCGACAGTCCCGGATTGCCGCCGTTACCCGGGCTGCCCGATCTGCCGGGGGCTTCGGACCTCCCGGACTTACCCGGCTTGCCGGACCTTCCCAGCCTGCCCGATCTCGGCGCGTCGGCTGACACGCAAGGGGGGTTCACGCTCAGTTTCGCGCCTCATGCCGATCTTTACAAGTCGGGCCTGAACAGCTTCCGCCTGCTCGAGGAGCTGCTTGCCGCCGGGGCGCAGGATCTCTGCGTCCATGACGACGCGCTTCCCGACATTGCCGACGCCGAACCGGACACGCTCTATCTGCGCTGGACCATGCGGTTCGGTTCCGACGTGATGCGCGAGGATGTCGAGGACATTCTCTTCTTCGCAGCCGACAAGTGTACACTGGATTTTTCAGACGGCCCGTCCGGTCAGGCGGGCGAAAACAGTCTGCCTGATCTGCCGGACTTGCCGGAATTGCCCCAACCATCCCTGCCGCCGCTGGCTGGAACCGCTGAAGCGCCCATTCCGGAAATCCCGGAGGCCATCGCCCCCGCGCAGATTCCGGACAAACCTGCCCGTGCCGAGAAAGCCGACCCGGGCGAGACCGCCAAGCAAAGCGGCACCTCGTCCCGTAAGGCCCCGCCGCCCACCATACGCGTGGTGCTGGACAAGATCGACCGGCTGATCAACCAGGTGGGCGAACTGGTCATCACCCAGGCGATGCTGGACGAGTCAATCAACGAGGCCGACCTGCACCGCGACCCCAACATCGCCTCGACCGTCAAGGACTTCCGCCAGCTGACCATGGACATCCAGGAGTTGGTCATGGCGATCCGCGCCCAACCGATCCGTTCGCTGTTCCAGCGCATGGGTCGTGTCGTGCGGGAGTCCGCCCAGAAGGTCGACAAATCGGCCAAGCTCGTCCTGGAAGGCGAGTTCACGGAGGTCGACAACACGATCATCGAGAGCCTCGCCGACCCGCTGACGCACATGTTGCGCAACGCGGTCGATCACGGGCTGGAAACGCCCGAGGGGCGCGTGAAGGCCGGCAAACCCGAAATGGGCGTGGTCACGCTGAGCGCCGCGCACCGGGGCGGCAAGGTCGTCATCGAGGTGATCGACGACGGCGCGGGCGTGAACCGGGAGAAGGTGCGCGCCATCGCGGAGGAAAAAGGGCTGGTCCAGCCCGGCGCTCCCATGACCGACACGGAGATCGACAATATTCTGTTCATGCCGGGCTTCTCCACCGCAGACGAAGTGTCCACCCTGTCGGGCCGGGGCGTCGGCATGGACGTGGTCAAGCGGTCCATCCAGGATGTGGGCGGAAAGGTCACCATCCGGTCCACACCGGGCGAAGGGTCGCGCATTACCATCACCCTGCCCCTGACGCTTGCCATCCTCGACGGCATGCTGGTGCAGGTCGGCAGCGAAATCCTGGTCCTGCCCCTGACATCGGTCGTCGAGACGGTCCTTGCGCCCGAAGGCACGATCCACCGCATGGGCGGCACTTCGACCATGGTCGAGGTCAGGGGGGCCCTGCTCCCCATGATCGACCTGGGGGCGCATCTCGGATTACCGACGAAAGCCTCCGGCAGCGGCAATGTCGTCGTGATCGTGGAATCCGACGATCATCGGTGGTGCGCCTTGAAGGTCGATGCGATCATCGACCAGCGCCAAGTCGTCATCAAGAGCCTGGAAGAGAATTTCGGCACGGTGAATTCCGTGTCCGCTGCCACCATACTCGGAGACGGGCGTCTGGCGCTCATCCTCGACGCGGAACAGTTGTCGCACCTGATGGTGGCCCGCACCCCGACCGAAGACGCAACACAAGCGAGGGAGGCCGCGCATGGCTGAGCCGTCCAGAGACACGGATGCGGAGTTCGTGACGTTCGCCGTGGGCGATCAGCGCTTCTGCATCGACATCATGTCCTTGCGGGAGATCCGGGGCTGGAGCCCGGCCACGCCCCTGCCCGACACGCCCGATCACGTGCTGGGCGTGGTGAACCTGCGCGGGGCGGTCCTGCCCATCATCGACCTCGCCGTGCGGTTCGGCCTCCCGGCCGCGGAACCGAACGAACGCAGCATCATCATGATCACCCAGGTGGATGGCCGGATGACGGGTCTTCTGGCCGACAGCGTCTCCGACATCATTACCATCGACCCGTCGGACGTACAGGCCGCCCCGTCCTATCCGGGGGATGAGCGAAACGCCTTCGTGGCGGGGCTTGTGGCGCGCGACGACGCGATGATCGGTCTCATATCCCTGCCCGACGTGATCGGCGCACAAGCGCTGGTGGCCGCATGAGCGCCGCACTGGCCATGAGCGGACCGGCGGGACGCCGCAGAGCAGCGGCGTCCACGAACCTGGCCGACCATCATCGGGCCTCGACCCATTTCCCCCTGTCGCAGCACGACTTCGGGCGCATTTCGGAACGGCTGGACCGTATGACCGGCATCACGATGGGGCCGGACAAGCACACGCTGGTCCATTCGCGACTGCAGCGCCGCATCCGCGCCCTCGGCCTGAAAGGCTTCCGCGACTATTGCGACCTCCTGGACCGACCCGAAGGCCAAGCCGAGCTGACCCCCTTCGTCAACGCCCTGACGACCAATCTGACCAGCTTCTTCCGGGAGTCGCATCATTTCAAGCATCTGGTCGAGGAGACGCTGGCTCCGATCGTTCCCAAGCTGCGCGGCGGCACGCCCTTGCGCATCTGGTCGTCGGGCTGCTCCACGGGAGAGGAGCCGTTCTGCATCGCCATGATGCTGATGTCGCTGTGTTCGGACGCCTATGACAGGAATGCGCGCATATTGGCGACCGACATCGATTCCGGCGTTCTGCGGACGGCTTTTCGTGGCGAATACGCCGCCGACCGCATGAAGGGCGTGCCGGACGCACTGCTGCGGCAGTTCTTCACGATCGACGAAAGAGACGGCATCCGCACCTACCGCGCCAACGAAGCGCTGCGGCGCATCGTCTCCTTCCGCAAGCTGAACCTCAACGCGCCGACCTGGCCCATGCGCGGCAAGTTCGATGTCATATTCTGCCGCAACACGCTGATCTATTTCGACGATGCGCGGCAAGGTCGCATCCTGCAACGCTACCGCGAGGTGTTAAAGCCTGGCGGACATCTTTATCTAGGCCATTCGGAGCGCCTGTCCGGCCCAGCCGAAAAAGCGTTCGAGCGCGTGGGCGTGACCATTTTCCGGGCAACGGGCTAGGCTCGCTTCCCCGGAACCTTCGAGGACAAGACTGACATGAGTTTGAAAGACGCATTGCACGTGCTGGTCGTCGACGACATGGCGACCAGCCGGGGTCTTATCGTCCAGTCACTGACGGATCTCGGCATCAAGAATGTGAGTTGGGAACGCAGCGGCGACGATGCCTTCCGCAGCCTACAGAACAAGCCGGTGCACCTGATCATCTCGGACCAGAACATGCCGGGCATGACGGGACTTCAACTGCTCCATGCCGTGCGCAGCTATGCGCCGCTGGCCAAGACCGGCTTCATCCTGGTCACGGGAAGCCCGGATCCGAAAATATTGCAACAGGGCGTGCAGATCGGTCTCAACAATTATCTGACCAAGCCGTTCAACACCGCGCAGATGAAAGCCTGCGTCGAACGCGTGGTCGGGCGACTCGGCTGATGCCCGTGCCTGCAATGCCATATTGCGAGACCCAAGAGGGCGGCGAGCCCGGCCTGCATGACGTGCTGGACTGGATGGGCGGCGAGCTGTCGCGCCTGCAAAGCAGCGCAACCGATTTGCAAGACGCAATCGCCGATCACGGGACCATCGACACTAAACGCGTCGATCTCCAGCGCCTGGACCTCATCACGCAGATCGCCGGCAACCTCTCCGATGTGGCGACGAGATTGGCGGCGCGGGGGCGAACCCCGTCATGCTCCGAGATCGATGCCGCAATGGATGCACTGACGCTGGGCGCGTTGAGACAGCGCTGGCAGGATAGGAAGTCCGGCACGCAGAGCGATCCGGACACGAGGTCCGACGGAGCAGTCGAACTTTTCTAGAAAAGTTCTACCTCGCCCGGACCTGCCACGGGTGCAGGCCGGCGCGACCGCACGGGCGCATCGCTGATATACTTGCTGCGCGCCCGCCCAGACGCAGGGTGGAACTGGATCCGTTGCGCCCTGTTGCCGCGCAATGCCTTGGACAGGCAGGGAATGCCTTCATCGTGCAGGAAGGTTTCCGCCAAAGCCGCATTGCGCGCCCCGACGCCTCCGAGCCCCTCGCGCATTCTGTTGCCGCCAAAGAGCTTGGCCCTGAGCGACGATTTCCGCGCGCCCATCCGGACCAGGCTGTTGATCAGCAGCTCCATCTGGTTGATCCCGTAAAGAGCGGACTGTCCGTCGCCATTCGGGTCCTCCGGCAAGAGGAAATGGTTCATGCCGCCCATGCCGGCATCGGCATCGAATAGGCAGGCCGACACGCAGGACCCGACAAGCGTGGTCATCATCGCACCGGCATCATCGCTGACCTTGATCTCGCCCTGCGTCAGGTGGATTGTCTCGAATGCCTCCCAGCCTTCACGCAATGTCATGACGCCAACCGGTCCGCCGCCGTGCCGCGCGAGGCCGCACCTAAGATACCGGCTCTCATATGTTTGAGGGGAAGTTGGCGTTCGACGGCGCCGTATTCGCGGGCGATGCGCGGCATGCCGTAGACGGTCGAGCTTTCCTCGTCCTGGCCGAACGTGCGAGCCCCCGCCTGCCTCATCGCGAGGAGTCCCTTGGCCCCGTCCCGGCCCATGCCCGTCAGAATGGCGCCTACGGCGTTTCGCCCGGCCGCCCGGGCCACGGAACCCATCAGGACATCCACGGATGGACAGTGCGTCTGGTCGGGCGAGGCGTCCTGCAGGCGAAGCCTGTATTCGCCATGGGCGACCAGACAGAGGTCGGACCCACCGCCCGGCGCAAAACGGACCTGGCCGGGTTTGACGGTCTCTCCGTCACGCGCCACGCCCACACTGGGCCGAACCGTGCGATCGAGCCGCGCGGCAAAGGATTGGATGAAGGCCTCCGGCATGTGCTGGGCGATGAGCGTGGGCGGACAGTTTTCGGGAAAACCGTCCAGCACATCGAGAAGCGCATCCACGCCCCCCGTGGACGATCCGATCGCGATAAGGGCGTTGCGCCTGAACATGTGCACCGCAGGAGCGGGAGCGGCAGCGACCGGCACGGAAGACGGCGCGACCCGGTTGCGTCGGGCATGAGGCGATTTGGCCGCTGCCAGGATCAGGCCGGGCAGTTCCGACAGGGCTTCCACGATATTGCCCGAGCTTGGTTTCTGCAGACAGTGGAAAGCGCCGCGGCTGAGCGCGGTGATCGCGCTTTCGCTGCCTTGCGCTGTCGTTCCCGACAGCATGATGACCGGCATCGGCCTTAGCGTCATGATCTTCTCGAGGAAGTCGAGACCGCTCATGCCCGGCATTTCGATGTCGAGCGTGATGACGTCGGGGTCGATCTCCTTGATGAAGGCCCGCGCTTCGACCGCGTTGGCGGCCTCGCCGACGACCTTGATCTCAGGCTCCTTCCGCAGCACCGCCTTCACGACCGCCCGCAAGGTAGGCGAGTCGTCGACGATCAGGACCGAAGTCCGGGACACCTAGAATTCCTGCCAGTCCTGGTCGCCGTCGAAATCCGGGCCGGGGTCGACCTGAACGGCGGCGGAGCCGGCCGTGAAGTAGGCGGCGGCCCGTTCCTGTTGGGCATGGACGGGGCTGGGATGCGGGGCGGGGCGGGCAGTATCCGAATTGGCCGCGTCGCGGGCATGTGCACCGTCGACTTTGAACCGCGATACCAGCGCGTTCAAGCTTTCGGTTTCGCCGCTCAGAGCATGGCAAGCCGCCGTGGATTCCTCCACCATGGCGGCATTGCGCTGGGTGACACGGTCCATGTCCGTGACGGCGGTGTTGACCTCCGCAAGCCCGGTCGCCTGCTCCTTGGCGGACGTCGTGATGTCCGACACGAGCGCGTCGATGCTCACGACCTGGGCGACGATCTTCTCCAGCGCTTCCCCTGTCTTGTCGACCAGCGACACGCCGGAGTCCACATGATGCGAACTGGCAGAGATCAGGTTCTTGATATCCTTGGCTGCATCCGAAGACCGCTGTGCCAGCGCCCGCACTTCGGACGCCACCACGGCGAAGCCGCGGCCCGCCTCGCCGGCGCGGGCGGCCTCGACACCGGCGTTGAGCGCCAGCAGGTTGGTCTGGAAGGCGATCTCGTCGATCACGCCGATGATCTGCGAGATTTTCTCCGAGCTTTCCTTGATCGCGCCCATTGCGCCCACAGTGGACTGCACGACCTCGCCGCCGGCCTCGGCGTCCGCTTTGGCGTCCGAGACCACGCTGCGCGCTTCCTCGGCGGCGTTGGCGCTTTGCTGCACCGTGGCCGTGATCTGGTTGAGTGCGGCGGCGGTCTCTTCGAGCGATGCCGCCTGGTTCTCCGTACGCTTGGACAGGTCGTCCGAAGCGCGGCTGAGTTCAACGGAGCCCGTCTTGATGTTGACGGTCGAACCGGTGATTTCTGCGATGGTTCGCGACAACTTCTCGACGGCTGTGTTGAAGTCGTGGCGCAGGGCTTCGTAGTCCGTGTCGAAAGGCGTCTCGATCAAATGGGTCAGATCACCGTCTGCCAAGGCCTTCAGCCCTCCCGCCAGGCTGCTGACGACCTGGTTCTGCACCTCGGTTCTGCGCTTGAGCTCTTTCTCCTGCGACGCGCGCGCGACGTGCGCTTCGGTGACGTCGGTCGCGATCTTCACGACTTTATAGGTTTTTCCGGAAGAGTTCGTCACAGCGTTGTAGGTCGCGTCAAGCCAGAGCGTCTTGCCCGTCTTGTCCTGACGCTCGAACAGGCCTGTGGCGGCCTTGCCGGAGGCGAGGTCGTCCCAGAACTTCTGATATTCCGGCGTGTTGACCTCGTTGGGGTTCATGAAGATACGGTGATGCTTGCCGACGATTTCCTCCAGCGCGTAACCGGTGGCCTTCAGGAAGTTCTCGTTGGCACCGATAATGAAACCGTTGGGGTGGAACTCGATCATCGCCTGGGATTGCTCCATGGCGTTGAGGATGCCGGCATTGAGGCGGTCGCCCGTCACGTCGTCCCACTGAAGGACATTCCCGACATACTCCCCGTCCCGGTCGAAGACCCCGGAAATGCTGAGGTGTATGGTCAACGGGCCCAGGATGATGTCGGTCTCGAAGGGCAGGTTGGCCGGGTTGTCGAGGATGCGCCTCTGGTGGGAAGGGTTCTTGTGGAACACATCGATGCTCATGCCGATGATCTTCTCGGGGTCGAAGGCCGGCCACTCCTCGCGGAAGACGTGGAGATTGTCCCGGAACAGAGCCATCGTGGCGTCGTTGACGAAAGTGACGTCGAAGTCGCGGTTCACGATCATCATGGCAATCGACGAGCCGTCAAAGGCAGAACCCTTGTAAAGAGAAATCCTGTTGCCCTCCATGCCGCTTAGCAAGCCGTCGCGGAAGCTGGAGATGGAGTGTGCCATTTGTCCGATCTCGTCGGGACGGCCGTCCCCGGGTATGTCGGATGTGTAGTCGCCCTCGCCCATGGCGGACATTCGCCGGCTGAGCTTTTGGATCGGCCCCGACACGCTGCGGCCCATCCAGATGCCGACGGCGGTCAGGACCAGGCAGAAGACGGCCAGTTCGGCCAGCAGGTGATTGCGCAGCTTGGTGACTTTGGCGAAGACCTCGGTGGCATCCTGCTGCGCAATGAAAGCCCATTCGAAACCGCCGGCATTGACGGGCCGGTAGGCCGAAAGCGTCTCGATGCCGCGAAAATCGGTATAGCGTCCCGTCGAGGGCGTTCCGGACAGAGCCGAGCGGGCCGCGTCCGTTTCGACCTTTTGCGACAGGATCGTCGTTTCCGAGCTGGTTCCGAGGTCGGACCGCATCAGCATGTCCGGGCCGATCGCGTAGATCATGCCAGTCTCGCCCAACGCGCCTTCCAGATCCATAATGTGGTTCACGCGGTCGATCGGCATCTGGTAGGCCAGGACGCCGATCTGCTCTCCCGATACGCCCATGATGGGCGTGGAGATGAAGCTGGCAGGCGCGTTGGCGCTGGGCGAGTAGGGTGCGAAGTCGAATATATGAGTTCCGCCCGCGCCGTCGGCTGCGGCGCGGAACGCAGTGCCCAGATCGGTCGTTGCGTAAGGTCCGCTTTTAAGGTTGGTCGCGAAGTCCGTTTCCTTGAACACCGAGTAGACGAGGTTCCCGGACATATCGAAGAGGAAGATGTCGTAATACCCCCGGTCCTGGAGAAGCGTGCGGAAGAAGGGATGATAGGCTGCGTGGACGTCGCTATAGGCGCTGCCGTCCGGCGCCTTGTTCAGATTTTCCTTGCTGCCGACGGGATGCGGGTTGTTCTTTATGTAGGCGGACTGCAGAGCGTCCTTCGGGTTGCCGTCCAGGGCCGCCCAAGACTGGGAAAAGGCCTGGACCGCGTCCTGCACGGCGGGATTGGTGGCCTGGGTCTGGATGTCGCGGTCTATTTCCGCCACGAGATCCTCGAAGGCCATGATCTTGCTCGACAGGACGGCGTCGAGCTTGGCTTCCGAAATCTCCGTGATGCTCTGCCGGGCCTGCAGATAGCTGAGGCCCGCCGTGATCGTCGCGGTCATTAGGCCGAAGGCAATGATGGCGACGGTCACGCGCGTTGCCATGCTCTTGATTGCGAAAAGCGCCATGTCGGAATCCAGGAAGTCGGGTCCGTGTCGCGGTAACCCCCCTGGCACCTTGACGATCGGACGATGTCTCAAAGGATAGTTCTGTCGCTTTAATGTAAAAAAACCCTTATTGGATCGCCGGGTATGTCGGAGATTGGGGCCAAAGGACGGGATTTGCCATGCGGCGCGTTTTCGTAGCGGGACATCGGGGCATGGTCGGGTCGGCCCTATGCAGACGGCTTAAGCGCGACTCCCGCACCGAAGTCATCACGCGCGACCGGGATGTACTGGATCTGGAGGACGCATCCGCCACGGCGCGCTTTCTGGCCGACACCCGGCCCGACGCTGTCTACATGGCGGCCGCAAAGGTTGGCGGCATCCACGCCAATGACAAATTCCCGGCCGACTTCATCACCCGGAACCTTGCCATCCAGTCTAGCCTGATCCAGGGCGCGCACGCCGCTGGCATCAACCGCCTGCTGTTTCTCGGCTCCTCCTGCATCTACCCGCGCCAGGCCGAGCAGCCGATCCGCGAGGAGGCATTGCTGACCGGTCCGCTGGAGCCGACCAACGCGCCCTACGCCGTGGCCAAGATCGCGGGCATAAAGATGTGCGAGAGCTACAACCGCCAGCACGGGCGCGACTATCGCAGCCTCATGCCGACCAATCTTTACGGCCCCAACGACAATTTCCATCCGGAAAACAGTCACGTCATACCGGCGCTGCTACGCCGGTTCCACGAGGCGCGGGAATCCGGTGCACCGACCGTCACGGTCTGGGGCAGCGGCAGGCCGAGACGCGAATTCCTACATGTCGACGACCTGGCCGATGCCTGCGTTCACGTCATGGAACTGGATGCGGAACGCTATTCGTCGCAGACCGAAGCCGGGCGGTACCACCTCAATGTCGGAACGGGGCGCGACTGCACGATCCGGGAACTGTCGGAACTGATTGCCGAGACGGTGGGATATCGGGGCGACATCCTGTTCGACCACACCAGGCCCGATGGCACGCCGCGCAAGAGACTGGACGTCTCGCGTCTGGACGCGCTCGGGTGGACGTCCGCCATCCCGCTCCGGACCGGGTTGAAAGAGACCTATGCATGGTACACCGAAAACGGGCCCAATAGGGACTAGGTCCGTGTCCCCATCGACAGGACGGACATCAAGGCGCGGCAGACAGCCGTGCGACGAACCCCTTTATAGTCTGCATCGCGTCCGGGTCCGGCGAATCCGCCGCAGATGCGATAAAAGCAATCGTCTTTCGGCCGTCGGCCAGCCTTTCCTGTCGCGTCGGATGGCTCGACAGGCCCAATAGCGGGATATCGCGAAGCGCGCCTGTGCGTTCGAGGAAAACGAGACCCGCCGCCGGGTCGTATCCGGACCGCGACAGGAGGTAGAAAGCGCCGCGGTCCGCCTCACGCTCCAGCCTGCGGCGCAAGGCCGGGGACAGCGAGCCGTCCTTGCGGGCTGATGCCAGGATGCGCGGATGGTCGAGCATGAAGTGGGACATTTCGTGCGCGATGACGAAGGCCAATTCGCTTTCGGATCGCGAGAAATCGACAAGGCTGCGCGATATCTCGATCGCATCCGGCTTGGTCCGGGCCTTGGGCTCCAGACTCCGGATGATGCGCACGGGCCGGTAGCATATCTTCTCCGGAACGTGGCGCACGGTGAGCGTCTCGCCCGCACGCCGCAACGTCATGCGGCCGAGCGCGAGCTGGGCCTGCAGGGACAGGCTGCTCGAAGCGACCGCCTTTCCGGCCGGCCCGATGATGACGTCGCCGGGCTGCACGGTCGTCGCGAGAGCTGGGTCGGTCACCATCAAAACCGAAGGCTCCCGCCCTGCGAAATTCCGCGCCGCATTCCTGAGCGCCCTCGGATAGTCCTTCACCGTGTGGGTGAGCATGCCCGGATGGCGCCAGCGGTTCGCGCATTCGCCCCCGGCCGCATCGGAAATATCGCGCGCGATCCGTTCGACGCGTTGCGTTATGGCCACGAAGCGCGCGAGTTCGGGCGTGGGGGCCGCCGCCGGAAGAATAGTCGGGCTCGACTGCAAAGGCTCCGGCATATCGGCCAACGCCCCAGCGCAAAGCGCGCTCATCGCGATCGCCGCGCAGATCGACCGGACCATACCGGAGCGCGATCTCATCGTCGGCCGGATGCGGCTGACACGGCGGCGGCCACAATGCGTTCGGAACCCTTCTCGACCGGCGTGACACCGGGATTCAACGCCATGACCTCCCGTAGATAGGCTTCGGGCTTCTTGAAGTTCGGACTGTCGGGATTGACGTCGAGCCCTGCGGCTTGGGCGATCTCTCCGATGAAGTGCACGCAGTTTCGGTCGTTGAGATTGTAGCGGCTGCCCTTTCCACGGCTCCATGCCGTGCGGATCGCGTCCATCCGAGCATATTGCGCGGGAAGCAGTGGAACCGAGAAGATCGGTTCTGATTGGCGAATGTAGCGAGCTGTGGGGACGACGATATGCCCGTCGACCGAGCCCAGGAAGAGAGCCGGCGTCAGCCCTGTCGGCGAGAAACCGTAGCCGTCCACGCTTTTCTGTCCCAGCTCGTTCGCCGTGTCTATCATGACGAAGGCATGGGGAAAATTCTCGCCGAAGGCGTGGCTGTAGAATGTGGCGGTCCCGACCGGCTCGACCTGTCGGGCGTCGTCCTGCGCCGGGATCTGTGATGGGATCGGGGAGGGGGATTGTGCGTGGACGGGTCCGGCGCAGACAATAAGACTCCAAAAGATGAGGAACCAAAGAATGCCGTGCACATTACCATAAATGCGGTGAAAAAATGTCACGAGGCATGCTCCGTAAAGAAAAAAATCATGTTTGGCCTCGATATATGTCTTGAAAGGCCAAGTCAGTAGGGCTAATCACCAAAGCGAACTGAATTAGGGAACACAAAATTATGTCCACCGTCAAAGCCACATTCGCGGCCGTGCTGCTCTCCGCAGCGATGACCGCACCTAGCTTCGCCCAGATCGCGGGTCAGCTCAGCAGCGTCGATGGCGACGCCGTCGTGAAGCGCGCAGGCGAGTACTACTCCGCACAGAACGTCAGCCTTCTGGCCGATGGCGACTGCGTCACCGCCGTCGAAGCCGCCGCCCGCATCGAGCTGGTCAATGGTTGCGCTTTCGATCTAGATGCCAACCAGAGCGTCATCGTCAACGGTACGTCCGAGTCTTGCGAAGCATCCTTCACGGCTGCTAACGGCGTGTGTGCCGCCAGCGAGTTCGAAAGCCAGGATGCTGCAATCGGCATTCTTCCGCTCCTGATCGGCGCTGCCGCCGTCACGGCCGTCGTGGTTGCCGTGGCCGACGATGACGACGAGCCTTCCAGCCCGTAGTCTCCGTCATCCGACGAGTTGAAAAAGCGCCCTTTCAGGGCGCTTTTTTTATGATCCATCCTCTGGCGCGGCATTTGCACCTTGTCATCAAAGCTTGCCTTGAATATGGCCTAGACTCTTGTTTGAGTGGTGAACAAAGTCTTCAGAGGAGTGGAATGCGAGCCTTCTTCCGTCATATCTACCCGTCTCTCAAGCGCTTGATCGACTGCCTCGTGTCGGCGGCTCTTCTTGTCGTATTCCTCCTTCCCATGGTGGCGACGTGGGTGGCTGTGCGGATGACGTCCGAGGGCCCCGGCTTGTTCTGGTCCAAGCGCGTCGGGCGCAACGGTCAAGTGTTCAGCATGCCGAAATTCCGCACCATGACATCCTGCTCGAAAGTGATGTCGCGAGAGTTGGCAACAGAAGCCGATTGCCGCCTCACGCCGATCGGTGGTTTCCTGAGACGCAGCAGCCTCGACGAACTTCCGCAGCTCTGGTCCGTCTTCATGGGTCACATGAGCCTTATAGGCCCTCGCCCGGTCTTGCCCGAGGACAGGGCGGCGACACTCCGTGCCTCGTGCGAGCGCACCATGGCCGTCAGGCCGGGGATCACCGGACTGGCACAAGTCAATGGCCGCAACTTCGTCACGCCCCGGCGCAAGGCTCGTTACGACGCGTTTTATGCGCGTGAGATGTGCCTCATGCTGGACGCCAAGATCGCTCTGACCACGCTTGGCATGTTGCACAGGACCGATCTGGTCAAATAGGGCGTTTAGCACGCATTGTCCGTGCCCGGCCGCGCTCTCAATCGACCCTTGGCTTGCGCGAGCCGCTTAAGAAGCTCTCCCTAATCGGGAGACGGGCTTACCCACCAACCCTCGCCGGCTCCGATAGGAATTCCACCTGGTCGCCAGCCAGAAAAGCCGCCGTCAGCGCACCGCCGGGCTTGTAGACGCCAGTGTCCACCGAGACGCGGTTTGACCGGTTCTCGGGCTCCTCCACGATGCTGTGCCCATGAACCACTTTGAGGGGGAAGGCTCCACCATAGCGCAGGAACTCGTCCCGTATCCAGCGCATGTCGCGCTCCGACTGGGCATCCAGCGCGACTTTCGGCCGAAGGCCGGCGTGAACGAAAACGTAATCACCCATGACGTGCATCGGCTTGAAGGATTTGACGAAATCGACATGCTCGCGCGGCACTTTCTCGATCAGTCGGTGCAGCACCCGGTCGGGTGCCATCAACATCTCGCCCAAATTGTCGACGCCGTAGGAGCGTGCCGTATCGCGCCCGCCCCATTGAAACCACCGTATGAGCGCATCTACATCGCCCTTCAGCACGTCGAGGAAAATCTCTTCGTGATTGCCGATCAAGAATATGGGGCGGATGCCTGCCACGTCATAGACACGCAGACGATCGACAACCCGGGCGGACTCGCCGCCCCGGTCGATCAGATCACCGACGAAGACGAGCGTCGTCTCCAGCTCGGGATGGACGTCCCTCACCCGCGTCTCGATCCGGGCCAGCAGGCGGTCCAACGGGTCGAGGCAGCCGTGAACGTCCCCGATCACATAGGCGCAGTGGCCCTCCGGCACGGCGTGGGTGCGGGCTGGCGCCTTGTTTTTCTTGAACAGGGATTTCAGCATTGCATTCGCTTCCGGTGCATCCCGAGCGTGGCGGTCATGGACCGGATGATGCCGTACGTCCCGAAGACCGCCAGACAGTAGCAGACCCGCAAGGAGAGCTTAGCGGCGGGTTTCGTAGATCAGGGCGGCATTGATGAGCGGAACGGTGCGCAGGAATTCGCGGAACGCCATACGGCTCGCGCTCTCCTGCACGAAGACGATGTCGCCCGGGGCGAGCTGCGGGTCCGCTTCGCGAGCAAGGCGGATTTCCGTCAGATTAGCGATCTTCACATGGGACCGGCCGTCTCTCTGCCTCACCACCATGACTTCCTTGGGGTTGGCATCCTCGCTCAGACCCTCCGCCATCGCCACCGCCTCGGAGAGGTTGACGAGTTCGGTGAGTTCGAATGCGCCGGGTTTGACGACGGCGCCGTCGACGACGATCTTTCCGAGCTCGGCCGCCTTCATGTCGACGTTCACGCTGGGATTATTGAGATATTGCTCGCCATAGAGCCGCGTGATTTCGTCCTGGAGCTGCTCGGTCGTCTTTCCCGAAGCCGGGACGGAGCCGATCAGCGGCAACATCACGTTCCCGGACCGGTTCACCATGTAAGAACCCGACAGCTCTTCGATGTTGAAGACTTCGACGAGGACTCGGTCGCCGCGTTTGAACACGTCGCGCCGCGAGGTCGCCAGCATCTCCTCTATGCTGATTTCGGGCAGCGTCTCGGAATAGACGCCGAGCGCCTCGAGTTCTTCCCGGTCCGTCGTGCTCGCGCAGGCCGACGCGCCCAGAGCTGCCGCGACGCATGCCAGCAGGGCTGCATGTCTGGGCAGGCGTCCGTTGGAAAAGAAAATTGTCATCGGCTTGTAATCTCGGTGCGGATTATCCTAGGGGCGCTATCGGCTAGTTGTGCCGAACGGGTCAAGCGCGGGCATCATAATGTTTCGGGGTTTCGCGAGTGCGGAAACCGCCCCGGAACCCTGTGAAACGCCCCGGGCGACAGGGTCGGCGGACACGATGGGGGTGGATGCATGAGGCATCGACGCACAATGTCCTCTGCGGGGGTCGAGGACTACAGGCTGGGGGCCTTTCTCCTGCTCGCGCTCGCGCTGGGGGGCACAGCGCAGTACGATCTGTCCCTCAAGCCCTACCTCTACCTGCTCGCGCTCGGCTTTATCGCTTGGGGCCTGATGCGCCGCACCAAGCCGTTCGCGACCCTGATGACGCCCGCTCTGTGGATCGGCGCGGCCCTGTTCGGGCTTTTCGTCTTCTACCTCGTTCCGCTGCCCCCATCCATTTGGACGTCCTTGGAAGGCCGGGCCGTCATCCGGGAGGGGTTCGCCCTTGTCGATGCGGACCTCCCTGCCATGCCCTTGTCGCTCGCGCCAGAACGCACTCTCATGTCGCTGTTCGCATTCATCCCGCCGATCTGCGTGGCCGTCATCATGCGTCTGGCCGCCAGCCGTCGCGAATTGCGGATCGCGGACATGGCGGTCGTCGCCGCGGCGCTGGTGAGCTTCCTGATCGGTTTGCTCGATGTCTTCATGGGGCTGCGGCTGGTCACCGCCTACGACATTTTCAACGACGGCTTCCCGACGGGTTTCTTCTCCAACGTCAATCACCAAGCCACACTCGTGATCGCCGCCATACCCTTCGCCGCCTATTTCGTCATGCGCCACCGATCCAATGGCCGGAAGCCGGACCAGACCCGCTTTGCGCTGGCGCTTTGCGCCCTCATCCTCCTCGCGGCCGGAACGCTGACCCTGCGCTCGGGTGCCGGGTACGGCATGTTGGCGTTCGCGCTAGTCGCCTGCGCCGTCACGGCTTTTCGCGGCCGCACCCGACGCGTCGCTGTTCTGATTGCCGCTGCCGCCAGCGTGGTCCTGGCCGGACTCGTTCTGGCACTGCCAGGCAACGTGGCCGTATTTGAGGAACTGATGGTACAGTCCCGTACGGCACGCCCGGAAATATACGCCACGACCTTGCGGATGCGGCCTGATTTCGGATTGTTTGGGATCGGGCCGGGCGCGTTCGAATATGTCTACAAGCTCTATGAGACGCGAGGGCCGATTTCGAACAGCTTCGTGAACGAAACGCACAATGACTATCTCCAGATCTGGACGGAGTTCGGTGTGGCTGGACTGGTCTGGCTGGCGGCGCTGCTCGGATGGTTCGTCGTCCATGGGATACGCGCCTTGCGATCCGACCGCAGGCTCGCCGGACTCGTCGCGATCAGCCTCGCCTGCATCTTCATCCATTCCGC
The DNA here is from genome assembly GCA_039033275.1 of Pseudomonadota bacterium. Classification (GTDB taxonomy): domain Bacteria; phylum Pseudomonadota; class Alphaproteobacteria; order Caulobacterales; family Maricaulaceae; genus Litorimonas. The sequence continues at coordinate 19,894 of JBCCCX010000005.1, forward strand.
CGTCGACTATCCCATGCGCACGATCGGGATCGCGACCCTTGCCACCTATCTCGCCCTGCGGCTTGAATCCCTGCTGGCGCGCGACCGCACCTGACCCGATTTCGTTGCTTTTGTTTCATGGGCAAGCGCAGAGTGGGGCTTGCATTATGGGCGTCGGAACGTCACACGGTCATCCCTAAGGACCTTCCGTGCCACTGCGGATAGCCGTCATCCAATTTCTGGACTTCATCGATGACAGTAGACGGTCAGAATTTTCTGAAGAGAACCAACGCATATCCCGAGCTGGTGGAAGCCGCCTCCGTGAGCAGTGGACCTAATGGCGGCCAGTCCGGCGGCATTATTCAGATCGGCTACCTTATAGGCGTGGCCCTGCGCCGCTGGTGGATCATCGCGCTGATCGGCACGCTGATCACGTCTGCCGCCATCGTGCTGCTGATGCGCGCCACGCCGATCTATTCCGCCAAGGGGTTGCTGGAAGTCCGGCAGGCGGAGCGCAACGTCATCAACGTCTCGGAAGTCGAATCGGTCGTCGCCGACCAGGAGTTCCTGACCACCCAGGTCGAGCTGCTGCAGAGCGACACGATCATCGAGGACACGATCGAGTCGATGAACATGCTCGACGAACTGTTGGACGCGGTAGACGATGCCGTCCCGCAGTCGCGCGATATGCGGATGCAGCTGGCGATGGAGGTTTTCAAAGGCAGCCTGAGCGTTCGCTCCGTCGGTCGGAGCCGCCTGATCCAGGTCAGCTTCGAACATCCCGACCCGCAGGTAGCGGCCGATACGGTCAACACGCTCACCGATGTCTACATCGCCGGCGCGATCGACCGGCGTTTCAGTGCGACGGAGTATGCGAGGGATTTCCTCGAAACGCGGCTCGGAACCGTTCGCAAGTCGCTGGAGGAGGCGGAGCGCCAGCTCGTCAGCTACGCGATCGCCAACGACATCATATTGGTCGACAATGAAGCCGCGAACAATTCCAGCGAGACGCTGGACGGCTCCGCGCTGCGCACCCTGTCCGAACAGCTCAACGAGGCGACCAGCGAACGCATCGCCGCGCAGAACAATTTCGAACAGTCGAAAACGGAGGCGTTCGCCAGCCAGTTTCTGGGAGACGACGAGCTGAGCCGCCTGAGGGAGGAACGCATCAAGCTCACGTCGGAATATCGCGACAAGCTCGCCACCTTCCGTCCTGAATATCCCGAAATGCAGGAGCTCCAGGAGAGGATCGCCCTGTTCAACCGGGAAATCGAGCAGCGCGCCGCCAGCATCGTCGGGGCCAAACGCGCCGAACTCGAACGCGATTTCAATCTGGCGCGCATGTTCGAGCAGGATCTCGCGGCACGGGTGGAGACGCTGAAGAACAACGTCACCGACATGCGCAGCAAGAGCATCAACTACAATATTCTCCTGCGCCAGGTCGAAACCGAGCGGGCCCAATACGAAGCCCTTCTTCAACGCCTCAAGGAAGTCAGCGTCACCGACAATCTCGGATCCAACCTCGTGGAGATCGTCGACCGGGCTCGCCCGCCGCTCGAACCGGCCAAGCCCAACAAGCCCCTCGGCGCATTGCTGGCGGCGATTTTCAGCGGATTGCTGGGCTTCGCCGTGGCCTACATCGTCGACATTCTCGACAACCGGATCAAGAAGCCGGAGGATGTGAAGGAGAAGCTCTCGCAGATCATACTCGGCGTCATCCCGGTCACGCAGGACTCCGAGGAAATCGTCGACGAACTGGAAAACCCCCAATCCATCATCGCCGAAGCCTATGCGACGTTGCGGACCAACGTCCAGCATTCCGGAGCCGATGGCGGTCCACGGGTGATACAGACCACAAGCACCCGCAGCGGCGAGGGCAAGTCCGCCTCCTCGCTCGGCCTGGCCCTTCGCATGGCGGGCGTGGGACACCGCGTCCTGCTGATCGACGCGGACATGCGCCGACCCACCTTCCTCAATCCGGCCGCGTCAGTCGGACTGTCGGGCGTGCTGACCACGACGACCGATTTCGCGGGCGCCATCACGCCGACCAAGTTCGACAATATGTGGCTCCTGCCCAGCGGCAGCCACGTTCCCAATCCTTCGGAGCTTCTGGCAAGCTCCAGGTTCGACAAGCTCCTGGCCTATTGCCGGAAGGAGTATGACTATGTCTTCCTCGACTCCCCGCCAGTGCTGGGCCTGGCCGATGCACTGATCCTCGGCGGCAAGGCCGACGCCAGCCTGATGGTGGTCGAAGCCGGAACCCAGAGGACGCCCAACGTCAAGGATTCGCTGAACCGCCTCGCAAATGGCGGGGCCAAGATCCTCGGGGTCGTCCTGACGAAGTTCAAGATGCAATCCGCCCGCTACGACCAATATTACAATTACAAATCCGCGAGCCATGAAGGCCCGGCCGAGACTGCCGACATCCAGATCCAGCTCAAGGCGTCTCAGTCCAAGCAGAAGTTCGACCTCGTCAGCTAGACCGCCGTGCCTTCCTTTCGCGGACTCGATACGAATACGGCCCGGGGCGGGTTCGCCGCAACGGGGCTGGGGCTACCGACCCTGGCCTGCCTTGTCGGACTGGCGGTCGTTGCGGCGGCCGTCCTGCTGGTCCACCGTCCGGTTGCAGGCTCTGACGCCTTCTTCTCTTCGCCGTCCGAACGTGTCCTTGTGCCCCGGGGTCCGGACGCAACCCCCGAAGACGTAGCGATAAGACAGTCGGAACTGGCCGACGGCAAGACCCTCGCGGACGTGCTGGCGCAGGCACCGCTGAGTGTCGAACCGCTCCTGCACAGATATTCGACGCTTCCGGAACGGTCGGACGAGGCCACGAGGATGGCCCTGCTGGACGGCGTGTTGTTGCGCAACGGACGTAGCCGCGCGGGCCTGCACCAGTCTCTGGAAACCCATTACGGACAGGGCGATTTCCGCGCCGTGCTGGACATAGCCAACGAGCTCTACGTTCTGGAGCCGGACTATCAGGGCAGCCTCGATGCCTTGGTTTCCCTCCTGTACGAAACGGAAGACGGCTATGCCGCCATAAGGGACAAGCTGGAATCCAATCCCGGCTGGGCCTATTCCCTGTTCACGACGAAGATCGCGACCGCGACGCCCGACACGGCCGGGCGACTTTGGTCCGCGGCGTCTGGGTGGCTCGAGGCGAATCGGGATGCCGCGTGGCATGGCGACTACCTTGCGCAGATCACCGAGAAGTGGCTGCTCATCGGACTGACCGAAGAGGCCAAGACGCTTTGGCTGGAAGAGGCGGCACGCCAGGGACTTTCCGTCCGTGCGAGCGACATCGACACATTCGACTTCGCGAACTTCAATTCGGATTTCGGCACGGATGCGGCGCACGGCGCATTCGACTGGCGGATGGTGGAAAGCCCGGAAGGATCGGCGGAGATTACGGACGGGCGCATCGAGCTTCGCTACAGGGGTGACAAGGAGGCGTTCCTGGTGAGAAAGTTCGTCACCATGCCCGCCGTGCGTTTCCGGCTGACGGCGCGTCTCGCCGCCACAAGATCGCAAAGGCCCGAGGCGTTTTCGTTTCGCCTGTCCTGCATACATCCGACGCTCAGCCAGCGGACGCTCACGCTCAATCCCGTCGACGAGGCGGACATGGTCTATGCCACGGAGGTGAAACGTTTCGTGCGGCCATGCGAAACGGCCGTGCTCGACATACTGGGCGTGCCCGAACTCTATTCCAAGCGGTCGCGTCTTTCGATCGACACGCTTCAGCTCGAAGGCGTCGCACCGTCCGCGTCGGCGCAACCGGCATCTCGACCGGCCCGCAACCGCTGATTCTCCCGCATGGGGTGCTTCGCCTTGACAGACGCCGAGGCGGTTGCAACGAGCGCCGTCTCGCATGAACGTTCGGCCTTTCGAGCGGCCCTTTTGCGGACCTACACCCGATATGACGATGCAAGGACCCGGCAGGTTTGACCTCACCTCATTCTAAAGACTTTCTGCAACGTCTGGAGCGATCCGAGTTCGTCGTCGGCGTGATCGGCCTCGGTTATGTCGGGGTCCCGCTGGCCCTGACCGTGACACGGGCGGGACTGCGCGTCGTGGGCTTCGACATTCTGGACTCGGTCGTCGGGGCGCTGAACGATGGACGCTCGCTCATAAAGCACATTCCCGACGCGGACGTCGCCGGCATGCGCGACGCCGGATTCGAGGCGACGACCGATTTCGCGCGCGCCGCCGAATGCGACGCGCTCATCATCTGCGTGCCCACGCCCCTCAACACCTACCGCGAACCCGACCTGGGCTACGTCGTATCGACCATGCAAAGCCTAAAGCCCTATCTCCGCAAGGGCCAGCTCATCTGTCTGGAAAGCACGACATGGCCCGGAACGACCAAGGAGGTCCTGCTGCCGATCGTGGAAGCGACCGGGCTGAGCGTGGGCCGGGATGCGTTCCTGGCCTATTCGCCGGAGCGCGAGGATCCGGGCAACGCCCATTTCGACACGCGCACCATACCCAAAGTGGTCGGCGGTCATACGGCGGAATGCCTGCGGGTCGCGTCCGCGCTTTACGGCGCCTTCATCGATCGCATCGTGCCTGTCAGTTCGGCCGAGGCCGCGGAAATGGTCAAGCTTCTGGAGAACATCCACCGGGCCATCAATATCGGTCTCGTGAACGAGATGAAGGTCGTGGCGGACGCGATGGGTCTCGATATCTTCGAGGTCGTGGACGCGGCCGCCACCAAACCCTTCGGCTTCACCCCCTACTATCCCGGTCCGGGCATTGGCGGACACTGCATCCCGATCGATCCGTTCTACCTGACCTGGAAGGCCCGGGAATTCGGCCTGCACACGCGCTTCATCGAACTGGCCGGAGAGGTCAACGCCTCCATGCCCCAATATGTCGTCGACAAGACGGTGCGTGCGCTCAACGAGGCGGGCAAGAGCGTCAAGGGCGCGAAGATCCTCGCGCTCGGCATCGCCTACAAGCGCGACGTGGACGATATGCGCGAAAGTCCGTCCGTCCACGTCATGGAGCTGCTGCGCGACTGGGGGGCCGATGTGGCCTATAGCGATCCGAACGTGCCCGTCTTCCCGGAGATGCGCGAGCACAGCTTCGACCTGTCGAGCACCGCGCTGTCCCCGGAAACGCTGAGCGGGTTCGATGCCGCGATCCTGCTGACGGATCATTCGGACTTCGATTACGACATGCTGCGCGAGCATTGCGCGCTGCTGATCGACACGCGGGGCAAATTCCGCGGCGACGAACGCGTCGTCAGGGCCTGACATGACGACAGGACGGTCGCTTTCGATCATTCTGGTGGTCATGCTGCTGTTCGGGGCCGGCGCACTCGCCGCGACCGGGCTGCGCGGCAAGGGCCCCGCGCCGGACTTCACTTACACGCATTTCCGCAATGTCGTCCTGGCAGACAGGACGACATTGCGATCCCGCTGGCACGGCCACAACGAGGAGGGCCGAGCCCATGCATGCGGCCTGATCGCGTCCGCCGCGACGCTCAAAGAGGACGAGCAGACCCTCCGCTACGCTCTCGACTGCATCCGGGACGAAGCGGTGACCGATGGAAACCGCTACGGCTGGGGCATAGGGACGTCGTTCGATTCGGGTTCGGACGGGTCGGTCAATCCCGCCGGGACCATATACGGCGTGACCTTCGGTTACGTCGCCAATGGGCTGATCGATGGATATGAGACGACCGGCGATGCGACCTTTCTGGAAATGGCGGCCCGCGCCGCGGACTATTACGCCCAGTTTCTCAAGCCCGGCGAGACCGAGGGCCTATACGCCGCCTATAGCGAGCTGGAAGTCGACGACCAGTCCCTGGCCAACGTCACCGGCATCGTCGCGCTGGCTTATGCGCGTCTGGGCAAGCAGACGGGACGGGACGACTTTCTCGCCCATGGCAAGGCCATGGGCCGCAACGTCGCCGCCGACATGTTGCGCAGTCAGGACGGCCCGTCATGGCTTTACGTCCAGGGTGTCGCCGAGGAATATAATGACGCGCTGCACGGAGCCTCGACGGCCTATGCGCTCGCCAGGCTGGCCGACGTGACGGGAGAAGATTATGTAAGCCGTGACGAACTCCGCGCCTACCTCCTCCGGTTTCTAACCTCCGATGGCTGCCCCGCCCGCTTCGCGGACGGCGAAGCGGTGGAAGGTTATGAGGGACAGCCCGCGAAAAGCTGGGGGGTCGGCATGATGATCGCAGCCCTGTCCGAACTGGGACTGACTGAACGAGCCGAGACCGTACGCGACTGCATCGAGGGTTACAGGTTCCGCCCCGACATGTACGGGCTCTACCATGGCGGGCGGCAGAACCTGTTCTGGCCCAACGCGCACCTGCTGTTCGGGGTGGCGTCTCTGGAAGCGGCCGCCGAAAAGGCCGCGAATTTGGATGGGGCGGACCGCCCGGAAAGCGATGCGACATGACGCAATATGCGTTGATAGGCGCGGCCGGATATATTGCGCCGCGCCATCTCAAGGCGATGGCCGACACGGGCGGGACGCTGGGCGTGGCCTACGACCTGACCGATAGCGTGGGCATCATGGACAGCCACTTCCCCGACGCGGCGTTCTTCACCGAGTTCGAGCGGTTCGACGCCCACGTGCAGGGTCTGCGCGGCACGCCGGGGGCGATTGACTATGTCTCCATCTGCAGTCCGAACTACCTGCACAAGGCGCATATGGGCTTCGCCCTGCGGGCGGGCGCGCACGCCATATGCGAAAAGCCGCTCGTGCTCGACGTGGCCGACCTGGACGATCTGGCGGCACTGGAGCGCGAGACCGGACGGCGGATTAATTCGATCCTGCAACTCCGCCTGCATGATTCGATCCGGGCCTTGAAAGCCAAGGTCGATTCCGGACCGGCGGACAAGATCTACGATGTCGACCTCGGCTACTTCACCTCCCGCGGGGCATGGTACCACGCGTCGTGGAAGGGGCTCGAACACAAGTCGGGCGGGATCGCCACGAATATCGGCGTGCATTTCTACGACATGCTGGGTCATGTGTTCGGCCGCAACACGGCCAACATCGTGCACTATCGCGGCCCCGACGCGGCCGCCGGCTATCTGGAGTTCGAACGCGCCCGGGTCCGCTGGGTGCTGTCCATCAACGCCGATCACTTGCCGGCCCACACGCCCGAGGGGCAGCGCACGCACCGGTCCATCACTGTGGAAGGGGAAGAGGTCGAATTCTCCGGAGGCTTCACGGAACTTCACACGGATAGCTACCGGCATGTGCTGGAGGGCGGCGGCTACGGGCTCGATGTCGTCCGGCCCGCCATAGAACTCGTCAGCCATATCCGCACGGCCGCCGTGGAGCCCGGGCGCGGCGAACAGCATCCGGATCTGGCCAAGGTCATGGCATCATGAACGACGCGGCGAAACCGGGCATCTTCATTCATGAAAGCGCCTATGTCGATGAACCGACGCAGATCGGCGAAGGCACCAAAATCTGGCATTTCGTACACGTGCTGTCCGGAACGACGATCGGCAGGAACTGCGTGCTTGGCCAGAACGTGATGGCCGGACCGGACGTCACCATCGGTGATGGTTGCAAGATCCAGAACAATGTCGCGCTCTACAAGGGCGTGACGCTGGGCGATAACGTGTTCTGCGGCCCGTCCTGCGTCTTCACGAACGTCCTGACGCCGCGTGCCCATATCGAGCGCAAGGACGAATTCGGCGACACGCCGGTCGGCGACGGGGCGACCATCGGCGCCAATGCCACCATCGTCTGCGGCAACCGCTTGGGCGCCTACTGCATGATCGCCGCCGGGGCCGTGGTGACGAAGGACGTTCCTGACTACGCCTTGATGGCCGGCATCCCCGCGCGCCGCATCGGCTGGGTCAGCGCGGCCGGAGAACGGCTCGGCGAGGATCTCGTCTGTCCGCGCACGGGCGAGGCCTACCGCGAAACGGATGGCACGCTTGGTCCCGCTTGACCGGACAACCGCACCGCATTTTTCGCGGCGTGGAGCCATCGGCGCCGGATTCGGCGCAGCCCTGCTTCTTCCGGGACGAGCCCTGTCCAAAACGCCTGCAGCCTGCGAGCTGTTCGACAGTTGCGCATCCGATGGGCCCGACCCAGGCAAAAAGCGCATTCTGACGATTGATCCGGGCACCTACCGGATGAAGAGCCGGCTCGACCTTTCGGATTATGACGGCCTGCATCTGCAGGGGGACGTCGAACTCGATTTCACGGGCATGGACCGCTCGACGGTCGGCCCCGTCCCGTCCCAGCCCACCGGATATGTGGTGATCGATGCGGGCCCTCCGCGCCCGCTGCCGACCCTTCTGTCGGACGTGACGATGGGATCGCGCACGATCCGTTTCGGCGCTCCGCCCGGGCTGGCTCCGGACGAATGGTTCTGTCTGTACGACACGCAGGATCACTCCTTTTCCCCTCACAAGGCGAACTACAGGCAGGGGGAATGGCTGCAGGTCGCGTCTGTCGATGCAGCGGATGTCGTGGTGAAGGGCGTCGTGATGGCCGACTACAGTTTGCGGCATACCCGCGCCGGAGCCCATCCGGGCCGCCGCTTCGACGTGACAGGGTCGGGGCATGTCACAATCCGGGAAAGCCAGCATGACGACCCAGCCCTGAACGCGCTGGTGGGCCTGTATGCGCGTGGCCTGACCGACCCCGACCTCTCGGCGTTCCGTCCCACCCAGGCCGACTATGCCGGCATGTTGATCGACCGCGTCATTGGCTTGCGCGGCGAAGGCTACGACGTCAGGCAGAGTTCTTCTCGCACCCCGGGTCTGAATTACGGAATGGTTCTCATTGGCTGTCAGGACTTCGACATTTCCGGAAAATTCCACGGCTACAACCATGCCGTCAGCGTGGGCGGGGGGTCCGGACTGGGCGTGGGGCCCTGCCGGGACGGCAAGATCAGCGGCCGATTCAGCACGGAGGGCATCACTCATGTCGGAGCCTTCAGCTTTCACGGCCATTGCGACCGCGTGGAAGCGTCGGGAACGTTCCATGGCGGCGTTTCGGGGGGCGGACGTCGATGCAGGGTGCGGGGTCGCCTGATCGGCGACGACGACGCCTTTTGCGTCTATGTCAACCAGCTGGCGGATGCCAATCTGGATTTTCGCGGGTGCCGGATGGAGATGCGCGGCGACCCGGCTGCCAAGGGGTTCGCTGTCGTGGATATCGGCGTCAATAGTGTCGATGCTCTGTCCTACAGTCTGGAAAATGGCGGAACGATCGATCTGCGCGATGTCGTGATCGATGCGCCCGAAGCCAGCCTGGGCGTATTCATCCGCAATCGCGGTCTGGGCGTCCCCGTGACCCTTCTTGCGTCAAACATGACGACGCGCCTCGCGCCCGGAGGCAATAACCGGATCCAGCGTGTCTGGCTCAGACGGTACGGACGAACAATCGACCTGGCGCTGGACGGAACCGACGCATCGCTTTGGAAGCTTTCCGGCGTGCGGCGAATCGGCGTTTGACCCACGACCCGCAAACACCTGACGGCCGGACTGACGGGGTGCGCCGGCCCTCCTTCCTCCGCAATGTCGGCATATTGACGCTCGGCACATTGTTTTCTCAGGTCGTCGTGGTGGCCGCCCTGCCGCTTCTTACGCGTCTCTACGGACCCGACGATTTCGATCTTCTAGCCGTTTACGCGGCCCTGATCGGTATTTTTTCGGTGGCAGCCTGCCTGAGATACAATATTGCCGTTCCGTTACCGGAAACGGATGAAGACGGGTTCCGCTTGCTGGTGCTGGCCTGTGGCAGCGCCCTGACCGTGTTCGTGGCCTTGAGCATCGGCGTATGGCTGCTGGGCGATCATGTCGCGGCATGGATCGGCCAAGCCCGCTTTGCGCCCTATCTCTGGCTTGTCCCTCTCGGCGTTCTGGCCGCATCGCTCTATGACGCACTTCAGTATTGGGCAACGCGCAAACAGCGTTTCGGTCTGATCACGACGACGCGCATGACGCGTGCGGTGGGCGGGACGGGCATCCAGCTCGGCTATGGGCTGGTTGCCCCTGCTCCGTTCGGTCTCCTGCTCGGACATCTGGCCTATAGCGGTCTGGGAGTGATCGGGTTGGGCCGGTCCATATTACGCCACGACAGGCTCGTCCGCCGTGGGATCACACGCGCAGAGCTTTGGCAGACCGCGCGCCGCTACAAGCGCTACCCGCTGCAGTCCGTGCCCGAAGCCTTTCTCAACACGGCCGGGGCGGAATTGCCGATAATCATCATTGCAGCGGTCGCGCTCGGCCCCGAAGCGGGCTTCCTGATGCTGGCCATGCGCGTCATGGGCCTGCCCATGACCTTGATCGGCGCATCCATTGCACAAGTCTATCTGGCCGAAGCCCCGCACCGCCTGCGCGCCGGCGATCTCGTCATCTTCACCCGGCGCACGATTGGGAAACTCTTCGTGGTCGGGGCCCCGCCGCTCATCGCTGTAGGCATCGCCGCACCGTTTCTGGCCGAGCCTTTGCTGGGCGAAGGCTGGGCGCGCACCGGAACGCTCATCGCATGGCTGACGCCGCTCTTCGTTCTGCAACTTGCATCTTCGCCCGTGTCGATGGTGCTCCACATTGTCGGTCGGGTGGATATCAGCCTGATGATCCAGGCCGTCGGGGCCGCGCTGCGCATCGGGGCCGTCGGCGGGGCGGCGTGGTTGGCACCGGAGTTCGTGAGCGAAGCCTTTGCGATCGCCGGCGCCATGTTCTACGTCCTCTACATCCTGTTCATTCTCCATGTCCTCAAGCGCCATGTCTGACCACGCCAGATACGTCCACGAAGCCCACGCCGAAGCGTTGCCGGTGAAGCTGTTTAACGTGCTGGCATCCGTATCTTACATACTGGCGCTGGCCTACATCTACGATGTCGAGATGCTCTACCATTGGCGGTATCTGGGTTTTGACGGGTCCGTGAACATCAACAAGTTGGGATTCGCGCTCACGGCCGGCGCGGGGATGGGCCTTCTTCTCCCGGCCCGCAAGGACACGCGCGCGCTGCTCCTTTACGTGATGCACTACGCGTTCTTCATCCCTTCTCTCATAATAACGGCGTTTTCCGATGCTCAGGCGAGCTATGCGGTGACCTGGGTACTATCCTATGCCCTCATCATCCTGGTGTCGAAAGCGTCCTTTCCTCCGCTCATTTTCAAGTACACCCAAGCCCAGAACATCGCGCTGTTCTGCATTTTCATGACGACGGTCGCGATCGTCTCGATCGCTTGGTTCGGAGGGTTGAGGAACTTCAACCTCAATCTGGAGTCAGTCTACGACTTCCGCGAAGCGACCGCGCTCGATATGCCGGCCGTATTCAGTTACGTCTATTCCAGCGTCGCCAACGTGTTCATCCCAGTCGCGCTCGTCCTCGGCGTCATATACCGCGACAGGACGGTCGTCGTCATGACCGTGATCGCGGCCATCGTCCTTTTCGGAATGTCGCACCACAAGTCGGTCTTCTTCACGCCCTTCATCGTTCTCGGCCTCTATTTTGTGTTCCGCTCCCGCAATTGGTGGGCGCTCATTGGAGCCGGTTTTCTGGGCGCGGTCGCGCTATGTCTGTTCGATATCCTCTGGATTCAATATTTGGAGCAGAGCACGAACTCCAGCATCATCAATTCCTACATCGCGCGGCGGACCCTTCTCACGCCGCCTTTGCTGGACCGCAACTTTGTGGAGTTCTTCGAGTATAGCGACAAATATTACTGGTCGAGCTCCCGCTTCGGTCTCGGCCTGGTTCCTCAGGTCTATGATGTATCGGCGCCGTTTCTCATCGGCCGCGAGGTCTTCGGAGACCCATTGCTGGCGGCAAACACGGGAATCGTCGGCAGCGGCTATTCCAATGCCGGGCGCGTCGGCGTGGCGATCTACTCTGTCGTCACCGGGCTGCTCATCGCCCTTCTGAACAGCTATGGCCGTGTCCTGGGCCATTCCTTCACGGCGGCGATCTCGGTTCTGATCATCGCCATCATCGTCACGACCACCGATCTCACCACGGCGGTCTTCACCCACGGCCTCGTCATCCTGATCGCCGTTCTGGCCTTCGGGCCGCGCGGGATTCCTTCCGTAACGCGCCCTTTGGCACTGGCCAGGGCCTGAAGGACCGCCAAAGGCGGAACGCTCGCGACACTCATGCAGGACCTACCGGCCGGACTCCGGCCGGTAAGGACCGGTGGCCGCCACGCTTGATCGAGGCCGTCGCAATATGTAAGCCCGGGCAATAGGGGATGTCGCGCCGGTCTTGTTCGCCGGGAACGCACCTTCTTTGTCTTTCCGCCTCTCGTATCCATACCGGGACATAAATCTATGTGCGGCATCTTCGGTATCATCGGGCCTTCCCCGTCCATTCCGGACATTCGGAAGCTCGCGACCCTGGCACAGCAGCGCGGCCGGGACTCCAGCGGCATCCTGGCCTATCAGGGCGAGCGCTACCGCGTTCTCAAAGCCGACCACCGCATCACCAAGCTGCTCGCGCAATGGGACCACCGCAGCCCCGCGCCCGACGGGCTCGTCATGGGCCATTCCCGCCTCATCACCAACGGCCTTTCGGACAATCAACCCGTCGTGCGCGACGGGATCGGCGTTCTGCATAACGGCATCATCGTCAATGACGAGGCGGTCTGGGAAAAGCTCAAGGGCAACCGCGAGATCCAGGTGGACACGGAAGTCCTGCCCGTCATCGCGGCGGAACACCTCGAGGCCGGCGGCACGCTAGAGACGCTGCCCGCCCGCGTTCTGGAACTGTGCCGCGGCGTGGTCGCCACGGCCATGGCCTTCCCGAAGCTAGGCAAGCTCCTCCTCTTCTCCAACAATGGCAGTCTCTACACGGCCCGCAAGGACGGGTCCGTCTATTTCGCCTCCGAGAGCTATCCTCTGACTCAGGTCGGCTGCACGGATGTCGAGCAGGTCATGGAAGAGCCCGTCATCCTCGACATCCCCGAAGGCGACGGCACGTTCGACGTCGAATCCAAAGGCGGGCGCAAGCAGAACCTCATTCCCGAACTGGTCCTGACTTCCGCGCAGGAGAAGCTGCTCGTCTATCCGGAACCGAACCTCCGGCGCTGCACGAAATGCATCCTGCCGGAAACCATGCCCTATATCAGCTTCGACAAGGACGGCGTGTGCAACTACTGCACGAACTACACGCCGCGCAACGTGCCCAAACCCAAGGAAGAACTGTTCGAACTGGTCGAGCCGTTCCGGCGCGCGGAAGGCCATGACTGCATCGTTCCGTTCTCCGGCGGGCGCGACAGTTGCTACGGGCTGCACCTCATCGTCGAAGAACTGAAGATGAAGCCGATCACCTACACCTATGACTGGGGCATGGTGACGGATCTGGGCCGCCGCAACATTTCGCGCATGTCGGCCGAACTGGGCGTGGAGAACATCATCGTCGCGGACGACATCGAAAAGAAGCGCGACAATATCCGCAAGAACATCATCGCGTGGCTGAAGGCGCCAGACCTCGGCATGATCAGCATCTTCACGGCCGGCGACAAGCACTTCTTCCGCCACGTGGAAACGGTCAAGGAACAGACCGGCATCAGCCTGAACCTGTGGGGCGTGAACCCGATGGAAGTGACCCACTTCAAGTCGGGCTTCCTGGGCGTTCCGCCGGATTTCGCCGAGGAGCACGTCTATTCCAACGGTGCGATGAAGCAGCTCCGATACCAGCGGCTGCGCTTCAAGGCCATGTCCAAGAGCCCGGGTTATTTCAACCGGTCCCTCTGGGACACGCTGTCGGGCGAGTACTACCGCTCCTTCATGAAGAAGACGGACTATTTCCACATCTTCGACTATTGGACCTGGGACGAACGCATCGTGGACCAGTGCCTTGCCCAGTATGACTGGGAGAAGGCGGAGGACACGTCCACCACCTGGCGCATCGGCGACGGCACGGCCGCCTTCTACAACTACATCTACCGCACGGTGGCCGGATTCACCGAGCATGACACGTTCCGATCCAACCAGATCCGCGAAGGTCACATGACGCGCGACGAAGCCCTGACTCTCGTGGAGCACGAGAACCGCCCGCGCTACGCCAACATAAAATGGTATCTCGACGCGGTCGGCCTGGATTTCGAAGACACGATCCGCGTGGTGAACGACATTCCGAGACTTTACGAAGAGGTCTAGCGTCTGGTTCGGGCGCGTCCTGGGTCTTGGACGAGGCCGGATCTTGGATAAGGGACGTCTGCCATGATCGTTCACATGACCACAGTCCACTACCGGGACGATTCCCGGATTCGGGACAAGCAGTGCGCCTCATTGAAAAAAGAGATGCCCGTTCCCGTCTTCATGCTGGTTCAGGACGGCAAGCCGGACGAGGTCTTCGGCCCGCATCAACTGCCCATCGTCAATACGGGACCTGACCTGCCGAGGCTCAAACGCATGTCGCGCGGTGCGTTCGGGATGATTCGGCATGTCCTGGCCCTAAAGCCCAAAATCGTCTTCTTCCACGATCCGGAATTGCTGCCCTGGGCCATGTTGCTCAAGTTTTTCGGCATCAAGGTCGTCTACGATGCGCATG
>JBCCCX010000006.1:0-32921 GCA_039033275.1 Pseudomonadota bacterium
CCGTTTGCGGGTCGATATAGTAGAGCGGCGCGTTGGGGTCGACCGGCGCGGCGTTCTGGCCCAGCGCATAGGGCGCCACCGTCTGCGGCGCGGTATAGGGCACGGATTCGTCGGCCGGAGCCTGGCGCATGGGCGCGGGCAGGTCGGCGCGGTCGGCGTCCGGCAGCGGGGCACGCGTGACGAAATCGGGCAGTTCGCGCGCGCCAGACGCAGGCGCTTCGGCCACGCGGACGCCCGGATCGGCGACGCGGACATAGGAGACCACTTCGCGGGTGCCGCGCGTCATCGCGGCGATGCGCGCGGCGCGGTCGAGTTCGCGCGGATCGCGCGCCACGCCCAGCAGATAGACAATGCCTTCGTGGGTCTCGACATTGTAGTTGCGGCCCCGGACATATTTGTCGACCTTCAGACGCGCCCGGACGGATTTCTCCAGCAGACCGTCCTTGGTGTTGCGGACGAGTCTCTGCTTGTCGCCGACCATGATCTCGTTTCCGACCTGGTTGATGTCGGGCGCGGACCAGGCGATGCGGGCGGCCTCGATACGGTCTTCCTGGCGCGGCACGTTGCCCGACAGCAGGACCACCCCTTCGGAGACTTCCACATCCACGCCGGACAGGTCGTGGCCGTAGGCGCGTTTCAGCCGCGCTTCCACGGCGCGGCCCGCGCTGACATCGTTGAGCGATCCGACGAAGCTGCGCTCGTCGCCCTTGCTCAGCCCGGCCGTCGCGACGGCGCATCCCGACAGGATGTTGGCCGACAGCAGGCTGGCGGACAGGATGGCGGCGGCGAGAAGGCGGGTGCGCTGGGTCATGGCTGGAAGTCTAAACAGACAGGGTCACCAAGCCGTTAATGTCACCAGCCCCGGAACACGTCGCGGCGATGGTCGATCCGCCACCGTCCCGTCACGACCACCAGGTCGAAGCGAAGCGAAAACCCGCGCGCGACATAGTCCGGGTGGCGCGACATGAAGGTCTCGCCCGTGCGCACGATGCGCTCCTCGGCGCGCGCCGTGACGGGTTCGAGCGCGTGGGCGGCGTTGCGGCGCTGCTTTACCTCCACGAAGACCAACGTCCGGCCACGGCGTGCCACGATGTCGATCTCCCCCGCCGGGCTGCGGAATCGCCGCGCCAATATGCGGTAGCCGGACAGGCGCAGATAGAGCGCGACCCAGCTTTCGGCCCGACGCCCCGATGCTTCCGCCTTGCGCCGGTCCCGCGCAGCCATGAGCTATGATTTCAGCGAAAGGCCCAGCGCGTAGAGTTCGCGCTTGGACCAGCCCGAGACTTCCGCGATTTCCGCGCAGGCCGCCTTGAGTTTCATCGTCTCCAACCGGTCGCGCAGCGCGTCTCGCACCACGTCGCCGTCCCAGCGCCGTGCCTCTGGGGCGTGCACGAGCAGCACGATCTCGCCCTTGCAAGGGTTCATCGCCGCGCCGTCGGCCAGTTCGGACAGCGTCCCGCGGCGGGCTTCCTCGTAGCGTTTGGTCAGTTCCCGGCACAGCACGGCCGGCCGGTCGCCCAGACCCGCCGCCAGGTCGCGCAGACAGCTTTCCACGCGCGGGCCGGTCTCGAACAGGATCAGCGTGCCGGGCACGTTGCGCAGGGCTTCGATCTCGCGCTGCCGGGCCATGGTGCGCGGCGGGAGGAAGCCGGCGAAGAAGAAACGGTCGCTGGGCAGGCCCGACTTGACCAGCGCGGCGAGCACGGCGCTGGCGCCCGGCAAGGGGAAGACGTCCACCCCGGCCTCGGTCGCGGCCCGGACCAGCCGGAAGCCCGGATCGCTGACGAGCGGCGTGCCGGCATCTGATACGAGCGCGATGCGTTCGCCCTTCTTCAGCGCCTTGATGAGGCCGGGCGCACGCTTTGCCGCATTGTGGTCATGATAGGCGGACACGCTGGCCTCGATCCCGTGGGCGGACAGCAGCTTGGCGGCTACGCGCGTGTCCTCGGCCAGGACGCGGTCCGCGCCGCGCAGCACGTCGAGCGCGCGCAGCGTGATGTCGCGCAGGTTCCCGATCGGCGTGGCGACGACGTAGAGGCCCGGAGCCAGCGCCCCTCCGTCGGTGAAGTCGGGTTTGAAAGGGTCTTCATGTTGCGCCCCGGAAGGCGGCGCGCTTATAGGGGACGAAACGATGGTCGGACCTTCCGCGTTCGGGACGTTCGAGAGTTGAAGTGAGAGCCGACTATGCGTGAGCCAGGCCGCGATTCCAAGTTCGCCCGCGCACATGCCGCGAAAGCTTTTCTGGCCGGGCTGGGCCTGATGGCCTTGGCGGCCTGCACGACGGTACCCGTGGACCCCTACCCGCCGCAACGCCCCGGACCGGTCGTCCAGCCGCCCGCGCCCCCGGTCGACACGACCCCGGTCGATCCCGGACCGGCTCTGCCGGAAGACGCGTCCCAAGACCCAGGCGAAGACATGGCGGATGCGCCCATTGACGTGCCGGACGCGGCCGCACCCTTCTTCAACAACCGCGACGGGCTGACCCTACCGCACATGGCGGGCCGCGACACGAAGCGGCTGGCGCTGCTGCTGCCCTTCTCCGCCTCCAGCGAGAGCCTGCGCACCCAGGCGGAGTCCATGTTCCAGGCCGCCGAACTGGCCATCTTCCAGCGTCCCGACGCCGACGTACTGCTGACCGCGCTGGACACGAAAGGCACGCCCGAAGGGGCCGCCGCCGCCGCCCGCGCGGCCCTGCAGCAGGGCGCGGACGTCATACTCGGTCCGATCATCGCCGAGAACGTCATGGCGGCGTCGCGCGAGGCCGCCCGCTCCGGCACGCCCCTGCTGGCCTTTTCCAACGACCAGTCCGTCGCGGACCGGGGGCGGTATCTCCTGTCCTTCCCGCCGGAGGCCGAGGTCGAGCGCATCGTCGGCTTCGCCGCCATGGAGGGCGCGCGCAACTTCGCCTTCTTCGGGCCGGACGACGCCTACGGACGGCGGGTGCGGCGCGCCTTCGAGCAGGCCGTCGCCCGGGTCGGCGGCCAGGTAACCGCGTCCGAGACCTACCGGGGCAACGACATCTCCGTCATGCAGGACCCCGCGCGGCGCCTTGCCGACTATTATGCGCGCCGGCGCGGCGCGGACCGAAAGGCCTTCGAGGCGGTACTGATGCCCGAAGGCGGTACGGCGCTGCGCTCGCTCGCCCCGCTCCTGCCCTTCTACGGCATCGACCCGGCCGAGGTCCTGTTCATGGGCACGTCCCGCTGGGACGATCCAGGCACGGCGCGCGAACCCGCGCTGCGCGGCGGCGTCTTCGCCGCCGCCGACAAGGAGGCGCGTGCGGCCTTCATCGCCGACTATGACCGGGCCTACGGCCGCAGCCCGTCCTCCCTGGCGAGCTTGGCGTATGATGCGGTCCAGCTGGGCGCGCTGGTCGCGGACGGCGATCCCAGACGGCGCATCGAACGCGTGGAAAGCCGGGCGGGCTTCTTCGGCACGGACGGGTATCTGCGCTTCGCCCCCGACGGCCGGCCGGAACGCGGCCTGGCGGTCTACCGCATCATCGATGGGCAATTCCGCGTGGACGACCCCGCCCCGCGCGGCCCCGCGCCGGAAACGTGAGCCTCGAAACAAGGTCTTCTTTCGCAACCCTGCCCAGATTTCGCCCAAGGTCTGAACCGGACGTAAACGGCTCCGGCCGAGCTTAACCACGCTCCTTGACGCCCCCTTAGGCTCATAGCCCTATACAGCCTTCATTGAGCGCCGAAAGAAACGGCGCCGGTGAAAGGTGGTAGGAATGAAGGCTCGCCCTTCCAGCGTCGCGCAACGCGGCATACCGGTTCAGCCCTATGAGCCTGCCGGGCGGCTGGTCGGCGTGATCTGCGCGGCCGAGGAGCCGTCCTGCCACACACAGATGCTGGATGCGACCCTGCGCCTGGCGCGCGAAGCGGCCAGCCGGGGCGAGACCGTCCTGCTGCTCGACGGCACGGACGGGGCCCTCATGGAGATGGCGGGCGTGCTCTACTCGCGCACGCTGGACGATTTCATCGACGGCCAGTGCGAGCTGCGCGACGCGCTCTTCGTCACCGCCAACGAGCACTTTTCCGCCGGCGTGATCGGCGCACACCGCCTGTCGGACGGGCTTGGCACGATGGCAGGGCTTTCGCTCGCCTATGACTGGGTCTTCGCCATCGGTCCGGCCGGGCTGTCGCCGGCGCAAGCCGGTCTCGCGGCCGGGGCCGATATCTGCCTGCTGGGCTACGATACGCGCATCGACGGGTTCATGCGCGCCTACTGGACCATCGATGCGGTGCGCCGTCGCAACCGCCTGTGGGATCCGGTGACCCTGTCGCTGGGTCCGCTGGAGGACGCGGCCGTCACGGCGCTGATGCTGCGCGACGTGGTGCGCGACCATCTCGGCGCGCCCGCCCCCTATGGCGGCCACGCGCTGGATGCGGGCCTGCCCGACGCCGTGCTGGGCAAGATGCGCGCGGCGACCGACCGCGCCGCCCTTTCCCGTACGGGATAAGCCCCATACGGGATAAGTCCCGCGCAGGATGCGTGCGGTAAATTCAGTAAGCCCGCGCAGGAAATGACGGCATCGCCCGTTGGAGTGTATGACGCACACCAAAGGAGACACGTCATGCCCCGACACACTTCCCGCACCCATCCTCTCTCCCATCCCCTCTCTCTGGCCCTGATCCTGCTGGGCGCGAGCGCGATGATCGCCGCCACGCCCGCCGCCGACCTGAATTCGGACGGCCAGGTCACGCTGGCCGAGTTCAAGGCGGCCGGAGACGCCCGCTTCGCGTCCGCCGACGCCGATTTCGACGGACGCCTGAGCCGCGACGAGATGCGCGCCCTGCGCGAAAGCGAACGCACGGAACGCGTGCGCGCGCACTTCGCCCGCATGGACGTCAATGGCGACGGCGCCGTCTCCGAAGCCGAGATGCTTGCGGCACGCGACGCCCGGACGGACCGCCGCGAAGGCAAGCGTGAGGACCGCCGCGCCGCCCTGCTGGAACGCTTCGATGCGGACGGCGACGGCACCCTGTCCGAGACCGAACGCGAGGCGGCAAAAGAGGCCCGCAAGGACCGAGCCAACCGTCCGGACGGAGTCGACGGACGCAAGGAGCGGCGCGGCAAGCGCCCGCGCCTCGATACGGACGGGGACGGCTTCGTCACCAAGGCCGAGTATGACGCGATGGGCGACAAGCTGTTCGCGCGCATGGACGACGATGGCAATGGCGTGCTGACCCAAGTCGAGGGCCGCCCGCGCGGCCCGCGTGGCTCGAAGCCGCCCCGCTAGCCGGTCGTCTCGCGGATGACCGACACAGCTTCCGATCCGGACGCGGACCTTCTTCCCGGCCTGATGGCCGGGGAGGAGCGGGCCCTGCGCGGGTTGATGGACCGCCGCCTTCCCACAGTGCACCGCCTCGCCTACCGCCTGCTGGGCGATCAGGCCGAGGCGGAGGATGTGTGCCAGGACACGTTTCTGAAGTTCTGGCAGGCCGCGCCGGGGTGGCGCGCGGGCGAGGCGCGCATTCTGACCTGGCTCTGCCGGGTCGCGACGAACGGTTGCTACGACCGGCTGCGGAAGCGACGGCCCGACCTACCTGGCGAAATGGCCGAACATCCCGATACACGGCCCGGCGCGGATTCGGTCATGGCCGAGAGCCAGCGTTGGGACGCCGTGCAGGCGGCGATGATGGGCCTGCCCGAACGGCAGCGCGCCGCCATGGCGCTGCGCTACGACAAGGCCCTGACCCAACGCGAAGCCGCCGCTGCGCTCGGCATCGGCGAGAAGGCCTATGAAGGATTGCTGAGCCGGGGCCGCGCCGCCTTGCGGGCCTTGCTCAAGGAGAGTGAACATGCGTAGACCCGAAAACATGCCCGACCCCGCTTCCAACCCTGCGCCGGACGATCTCGACACGCTTTTCGCGGACAGCCGCGTGCCGGAAATGCACTCGGAGCTGACCGACCGTATCGTTCTGGCTTCGCGCGACGTGCTGCCGCCGCAGGCCGCCAACGACCGCAAGCCGGTGATCTGGGGCGCCATGGCCGGGATCGCCGCAACGCTGGTGGCCGGGGCGCTGGTCCTGACCAATCAGCCCAGCGAAGCCGAGCTCTGGGCCGCGCAGGCGGAAGACGCCGGCTTCGGCGATCTCTACGAATGGGTGGGTGCGGATACGCAGTAAGCCCAGTGTAAGCACAGTCGGCTTTAAAACTAGGCCGCTTTTAAAACTCGGCCGCTCTGACGCTGCGGGTTGAAAAGCCCCGTTTCCTCCCTTACGCGCCGCGCCACACCCGCTCATAGGGGATGCGGGCCATTCAAGTGGCATTTTCATGATTTCCTCCACCCTGTCGGCCTTGGCCGACCGCATCTCCATTCCCGCACGCCGCCGCAGCGGTCCGATGACGTTCGACTTCGGCCGGACCAAGACCGAGCTGCTGGCCGGGCTGACGGTGGCGCTAGCCCTCGTGCCCGAAGCGGTCGCCTTCGCCTTTGTCGCGGGCGTGGAGCCGCTGGTCGGCCTCTATGCCGCCTTCATCGTCGGGCTGATCACCGCGCTGATCGGCGGGCGGCCCGGCATGATTTCGGGCGCGACGGGCGCGCTGGCCGTCGTGATGGTCGCCCTCGTGGCGCAGCACGGCGTGGAATATCTCTTCGCGACCGTGGTGCTGATGGGGATCCTGCAGATCGCGGCGGGCGTGTTCCGGCTCGGCAAGTTCATCCGGCTGGTGCCGCATCCGGTCATGCTGGGCTTCGTCAACGGGCTCGCCATCGTCATCGGACTGGCGCAGCTGACCCAGTTCCAGACCGCGCCCGCCCCGCCGACCGACCATCCGGGCCCGTTCAACATGCTGAACGGCACGTGGATGGAAGGCCCGCAGCTCTGGGCCATGCTGGGACTGGTCGGCCTGACCATGCTCATCATCTGGGGCACGCCCAAGATCACCAAGGCCGTTCCCGCACCCCTGGCGGGCATCGGCATCGTCGCCGCCCTCGTCATCGGGTTCGGCATAGACGTGCCCAGCGTGGGCGACATGTCGTCCATCGCGGGCGGCCTGCCCGAATTCCACGTGCCCATGGTGCCGTTCAATCTCGAAACGTTTCAGATCATCCTGCCCTACGCCGTCATCCTCGCCGCCATCGGCCTGATCGAGAGCCTGCTGACGCTGAACCTCGTCGGCGAGATCAAAGAGGAGCGCGGCGGCGCGTCGCAGGAATGCGTGGCCCAGGGCGTCGCCAACACGGTGACGGGCTTCTTCGGCGGCATGGGCGGCTGCGCCATGATCGGGCAATCCATGATCAACGTGAAGTCGGGCGGGCGCACGCGCCTGTCGGGCCTTTCGGCGGCGCTGTTCCTGCTCGCCTTCATCCTGTTCGCCAGCCCCGTCATCGAGATGATTCCGCTGGCCGCCCTCGTCGGCGTCATGTTCATGGTCGTGATCGGCACGTTTGCCTGGCACTCCCTGTCCATAATGCGGCGCATCCCGCTGACCGACGCGCTGGTCATCGTGATCGTGACGGTCGTGACCGTCTGGCACGACCTCGCCGTCGCCGTTGTCGTCGGCGTCATCATCAGCGCGCTGGCCTATGCGTGGAACGCATCCCGCCGCATCGACGCGCACGTCGAAGAGGCGGACGGCGTGAAGGTCTACAAGCTGGAAGGCCCGCTCTTTTTCGGCTCGGCCGAAGGCTTTTCAGAGCTGTTCACGGTCAAGGACGATCCGGACACGGTGATCGCCGATTTCGCGAACAGCCGCGTTGTGGACCAGAGCGCCCTACAGGCCATCGAGGCGCTCGCCGCGAAATACAGCGCCGCCGGGAAAACGCTGCAGCTGCGCCACCTCTCCAAGGATGGGCACGCGCTGCTGTCGCGCGCCGGGCAGCTCGTGGTCGAAAGCGACGACGACCCGGAATACGGGTTAGCCGTAGATTACGGCGTACGGCTGGGTCGGCTGGGGTCAGGTCATTAAAGCCTAAATTTGATTAGTGACAATTCTTTCCGTCCGTGTGAAATTTGGTCATGGTGCGGCTGAAAACGAACGCAAGCGATGCTCAAGTCAACCTGGCGATACTAATCCATCAAAATCATGATGCGGTGATTGCCGCTCTTAAACTTGACCAATGGCGTTACTTCACATTCGGATTCGGAATATTGAGTACTTTTTTCCTCCGGCCCGATGTCGTCCAGCAGTTTTCCAGAATCTCGATCATTTTTATTACTACGATTGTTACCCTGCTAACTGGTACCTTTATCTTTCGGGCACAACTCAAGATGAAGTCGCGTATATCGGAACTTGCCCATCTTCAGGCGAAGCTCGGCCCAGCTTACTTTGCGCTTAGGAAGACTTCGGCCGCCAGCAAGACGTCACTTTTTTTCAGGTTTGATGTATGGGGGTTTCAGGTAGCAATGATCACGGGCCTTCTAGTGTTAATCATTGTCTCGTATCTTTAAAGCTGTGCACAGCCTCTAGAAAACGCTCGACCTCCTCCTCGCTATTATACGCATGCACGCTCGCCCGGATCAGGTCGGGCAGGTCGCGGGCTTGGGCGTCGAGTAGAGCCCAGTCGCGCGGCACGGTGGAGACGTTGATGCGCTGCGCGCGCAGGCGGGCCTTCGCCTCGGCCACGTCCACGCCGTCCTTGGCGAAGGTCACGATGGCGGATCGCCGCTCGCCCGGATCATGGACTTTTACTCTGTCCAGGACGGATAGCTCTTCACGCAGCGAGGCGGCCAATCGCTGGACACGATCCGCGATCGCGTCCAGGCCCGTCTCCATCGCATAGCGCACGGCCCGACCCAGACCGATCTGCCCGGCCACATTGCGCTCCCAACTCTCGAAACGCCGCGCGCCTTCGGCGAGGCGGTAGCGGTCCCGGCTGTCCAGCGTGGCGGATTGCAGGTCCACGACGTGCGGCTCCACACGCTCCGCCAGTTCGCGGCGCATATAGAGAAAGCCCGTGCCGCGCGGACCGCGCAGGAACTTCCGCCCCGTGCCCGTCAGCGCGTCGCAACCCAACGCCTCCACGTCGAGCGGCATCTGCCCGGCCGACTGGCAGGCATCGAGCAGGTATAACAGGCCGTGCGCGCGCGCAAAGCGACCCACGGCCTCGGCGGGTTGGATGAGGCCGGACTGCGACGGGCAATGGGTGAGCAGGACGAGCTTGGTCCGGTCGCGCAGTAGGCCCGGGAGCGCGTCCACGTCGATCTGGCCCGACCCGTCGCTCGGTACGAAATCGATCCCCAGCCCCTTGCGGCGGGCCAGTTGGAGCAGCGCCAGATAGTTGGACGAATAGGTCGACGCGTGGACCATGACCCGGTCGCCCGGCACGAGCGGCAGGGCGTAGAACGCCGCGTCCCACGCCTTCGTCGCGCTTTCCATGAAGGCGATCTCTTCCGCGTCGCAATTCAGCATGTCGGCGAAGGCGGTGTAGAAGCCGTCCAGCGCATCGGAGGCTGCATCCTGCGCCTCATAGCCGCCGATCTCCTGCTCCAGCGCGAGATGATCCGTTAGCGCGGCATAGACCGGCGCGGGCATGAGCGACGCGCCCGCATTGTTGAAGTGGAGCAACGTCTCGCAGGCGGGCGTGTCGGCGCGGAGGGCGGAGAGGTTAAGCGTCGTCGACATGAGTGTCATCACTCCCAGGTCCATGGAGCCGGATCGCGAAATAGCAGCGCCGCCCAAAGGACTAGAAGATGCGGCACTCCGAGAGTGAAGAGAGGTCCCATCAGCGCACCTACGAAGCCCCAGAGGACGATACCTTCGATGAAATAAGGTATTCCCTCGCCGTGCAACTCAATGAAGAATGCGCCGTAGAGAGCGCCTCCGAAAAACTGAGTCAGCATGATGACACTCAAGGCCGACCCGATGAAAGCGAATGTCGACCGTCTGTTCGGCCATAACCACACCGCCAACAGGCCCGCAATCAGCGGGATGGCGATCAAGCAGATAAGTTGCTCCAACACGGTCAGCTCGGTTCGAGATAGCAGGATGATGGGCGCGCTTGCGACGAACGCAGCGACCGACATGAGGACGGCGTAAGACCGCCGGGTCCGCAACCGCGCAGGCAATCTGAACGTCCCACGTCTAGCCTGTCCGGGCGATCGAACTTTCGGCATCATCCCGCCGCCAGTCGGTTCATGCCTTGCCGACCCGGAACCGTCTTTCACCATGGCGACTGCGCTAGTCCCGGAACAGCAAAGACACGCCGATACCCAGAACCCAAGGCAGGCCGAGTGTGACGACCGAGCCGAAAAGCAGGCCCATTGCGCCCATCACGAAGGGCGCGGCGAGGATGGCGTCCAGTTGCAAGGGCGCGTCATCGAAAATGGGCAGGAGGATCCCGGCCAGGAATCCGCCGCCGAAAAGCGCGCCCCCGGTCACGAGCAAACCCCGTCCCGCCATGATCCAGCCGGTCCGACGCCCTCTCGGCCAGAGTCAACGGGCGAGCAGGACTGGCAGGCTCAACGATCCGGCCAGCAGAACAAGGAAAAAGATCGGGTCGACCCTCCAGGCAACCAGTGCCGCCAGCCCTGTAGCCGGCAGGGCCGCGACGGCCAAAGCCGCCCAGCCATAGCCGGACCGCGTTCGGTAACGCGCGGGGAGCCTCACCGTTCGACGGTCTTCAACGGAAACAAACCCCGGGCCATCAGCCCCGCCGCCTCAATCCCTTCTAAGTCACACCGCCGTCGCTTCGCCGCCGCCGATGCATAGGCTCGCCATGCCGGTCTTGGCGTCGCGGCGTTCCATTTCGCCGATCAGGGTCGCCATGATACGCGCGCCCGATGCGCCAATGGGATGTCCTAGCACGACGCCGCCGCCATTCACATTCACGCGGTCGTGGTCGATGCCCATCTCCTGCATGGCGATCATGGGCACGACGGCGAAGGCCTCGTTGATTTCCCACAGATCGACATCCTCCACCTCCCAATCCGCCTTCTCCAGCGCCTTGCGCATGGCGTGGACGGGGGCGGTAGTGACTTTAGCGGGTTCGTGCGCGTGGGCGGCGTGGGAGACGATCTCGGCCAGCACCGTGCGGCCTTCGGCTTCCGCCTGGCTACGGCGCATCAGCACCATGGCGGCCGCACCGTCATTGATGGAGGACGCGTTGGCGGCCGTGACCGTGCCGTCGGGCGTGAAGGCCGGCCGCAAGGCCGGGATCTTCTCCGGCATCGCCTTTCCGGGGCCTTCATCCGTGTCGACCACGGTTTCGCCCTTGCGATGCTTGACGGTGACAGGCGTGATCTCTCGGTCGAAGCCGCCATCCTCCTGCGCGGCTTTGGCACGACGCACGGACTCTAGCGCGTAAGCGTCCTGCTGCTCGCGCGTGAACTGGTAATGGCTCGCAATCTCGTCGGCGAACACGCCCATCGCGCCGCCCGCATAGGCGTCGGTCAGCCCGTCATGCATCATGCTGTCTATCACGGCGCCGTCGCCCATGCGGTAGCCGCCCCGCGCCTTGGGCAGCAGGTAGGGCGCGTTGGACATGCTCTCCATGCCGCCCGCGACGGCGACATCCACGGACCCAGCCTTGATGGCATCATGCGCCATGATCGCGGCCTGCATGCCGGAGCCGCACATCTTGTTCACAGTGGTGGCTTCGGTCGAGATCGGCAGACCCGCCCCGATGGCGGCCTGGCGGGCCGGGGCCTGGCCCTGTCCAGCGGGCAGCACGCAGCCCATGATCGCCTGCTCGACATCGTCGGCGGCGACACCGGCCTCGTTCATGGCCGCCGCAATCGCGGCTGCGCCCAGTTCCGGCGCGGTGACCGACGACAGGCTGCCCATGAAGGCCCCCATGGGGGTGCGGGCGATGCCGACGATGACGACGGGATCAGGGGATTGGGGCATGGAACGGTCTCGTGGAAGGAAAGAGAAGGGCGCTGTAACGGATCGGCCACGGATTCGCTAGGATCCGGATTGTTCACGCGCGCGGGCTTCGGCCTTGATTGCATCCAGCTTGCGGCGGCGCTCCAGCCGCTCCTGCTCGAAACGTTTCTTCTGCCTGGCATTGTAGACGAACAGCGCGATCACCACGGCGGCGAGCAGGACGATGGTCAATATGGCGGTCTGGTCGGTCATGGCGGTCTCCTCGGAATAGGTCTGTCACGACACTATTTTGGTATCGGTTCGCCCCACGTCAATGTGCGGACCGGCCAACGCGAATCGGGTCGCCGCGCTTTTCATGGCCGAAAGCGCGGCGACCCGTCGTGGGGTGGACTGGCGGTGGGAGACCGAAGTCCGGGATCGGCCTTGCGGCCAAGCGGTCGGAAGAAAGGGAAGTGGGAGAGCCTTTTTCCCGGCCGCCGGGGAAGAACGCCCTACCGACCTTGCGGCACGTTACGGTCGAACAGGACGGGCATGCCCAACTCGGTCGCAGCCATACGGCCATGCGCCTTGTTGAAGCGCTTATCGACCGTCGCATCGAAGCCGTTGGACTTTGCCGGAGTCACGGTGGCGCGGCGGACGACCCGCTTCACATAGGCTGGCTTGCGGAGCGTGGGCCTGTCGTTCCGCGCCTCCGCGAAACCGGACACGCGAATGATCTGCGTATCCGTTGCAGCCGATTGGGTGGGGAATTTGTTGAACGTGTTGTTGGCCTGAGCCGATGAGGCGGCGAACATAATCGAGAACGCTGCACACGTTCCCAGGATGGTTTTGAAGACAGTCATATTCGTTCCTTTCGGAAGATAAGTGGATGACAGCGACCTCGCGGCCACCGATTTCGGTTGGTTTTGGAAGTGTGCGCGGATCAATGCCGACGCAGGACAGAGGGCGGCCTTCGAGGCAGGCGGACAGGCACGGCGCTTGACCGGAACGGCCAAAAGGTTCGAGCTTATCGTTTGCCGATCCCGAACGGGGACCGCCAATATGGCTCTCGCTCTGTCGGGCACTCTGCGGCGGGGGTCCGTATCGGACCAGCGGCCACTATAGGGAGAGTGCAACGTCCGGCCGCAGCGCAGGTCGACGGGATATTCCGGGTATCCGTCGAGAAGACCTGAGACAGGCGTCATCCCTTGAGACCCTCACTATGGGCAAGAGTTTAAACTGATCAAAATATATATCGTAAACGAAACGTTTAAATCGCCGTCCAGTTGATTCACGTTAAAACTTCCAATAGAGGTAGAAATTAAAACCATTTAAACCTTATCAAGAATATCTTGGTTCGGCTCGGGAGGCCAAAGATGAAGAGGTTTTTACTGGTAGACGATGATGAGACAGAATTCATGTTCGTGAATTTCCTGCTCAAGGACCGATATTCGGAACAATACACGCTCGACTACGCTACCAATATCGAGGACGCACAATCCTGCCTTTCCGAAAAGGGCGTGGATGCCATCCTGCTGGACGACAAGCTCGGCAACGGCATGACGTCGGCCGACACAATCCCGATCCTGCAGGGCAAGGCGTTCAATGTCCCCATCATCGTGATTTCCAAGGACACGTCCGGCACGCATCTTCGCGACCGCGCCCGCATGGGCACGAACCGCATAATCGACAAATTCGCCTTCCGCGACGCGCTCGAAGACGGTTTGCTCGACTAGCCTGGCTCCCTCTTTGCTCTGTCCTGGCTTCGGCCCGGACGCTCTGACGCATCAACGCTTATGCGCAAACGATCCGGCACCGTGTGCGCGAAGTGGAAGTCATTTCGCTGTCGCAAACTCCGCCTATTCGCGGACCGTTCCAAAGGAAACGAAGAGCGGTCGCCCCATGAAACTCTGTGCTTTCTCCTTCAGCCAGCTCACCCTTTTCGGCGCAATTTATGCAGGCCTCCTATCGGCGTGCGCGACGGCCCCGGCCTCCCCTGCTGCAGTGAAGAAAGACGGCATGTTCGAAGATTATCGCGGCGGACCCGAAGTGGTTCGCGGCCCCGCAGACGGCGCGGATAAGGCGCGAGGGCAGGTGTTCGAGGATCTGAATCGGAACGGACGGCGGGATGGCCGAGAGACGGGTCTGCCCGGTGTCCTGGTCTCCAACGGGCGAGACGTGGTCCAGACGGACGACGATGGGCGCTATGCCCTGCCCGTGCGAGATGACATGGCCGTCTTCGTCATCCAGCCATCCGGCTTCCAGGTGCCGCACGATGACAACTGGGTTCCGCAGTTCTCCTATCAGCACAAGCCGGCAGGTTCGCCCAAGCCGTTGCGTTTCGGCGGATTGCCGCCTACCGGACCGCTGCCCGAAGCCGTGAACTTCCCCCTGATCCGCACGGCCGACGCCGCGCGGTTCGACTGCGCGGTGTTGGGGGACACGCAGACCTATTCCAACCAAGAGATCAGTTTCCTGCGGGACTCCCTCGTCGACGATCTGGCAGGCCCGGATGGGCTGGGGCCGGTCGACTGCTTATTCGCCGTCGGCGACGTGATGGGCGACGATCTGGACCTGATACCGCGCATGGCGGACGTGCTCTCCCCGATCAGGGCGCAGCAATGGTGGGTCCACGGCAATCACGACTTCGACTTCGACGCAGATTATGACGACGATTCCGCCGATAGCTGGCGGCGTCTCTACGGCCCCAACTACTACGCCTTCGAAATCGGCGATGTCCTGTTCATCGCGCTCGACAATGTCGTCTATCCCTGCACGCGCGACGATGCTCTCCGACCCGGGCGGGAATTCTGCATCGCGGACGATAACAAGCGCTACAATGGGCGCATCACTGACGACCAGCTCGCCTTCGTCGGCAATCTCCTGTCCCTGACCGATGACGACAAGCTGGTCGTGGTGGGCCATCACATTCCGTTCGTCGGCTTTGTCGACCAGACCACCGCCGCGCACCAGACCGACAACGTCACCGATCTCTACAGCCTGCTGGAGGGGTGGGAGGCGCTGTCCCTGTCGGGCCATACCCATACGATCGCGAATCTGAGCCCCGGCGACCGCTTTCCGGATTGGGCCGAGCAGGTCGGCGTAACGGCCCTGCCCTTCCGCCACATCATCGCCGGTGCCGCATCCGGGGCTTGGTATCAGGGCGACTTCGACACGTTCGGTGTGCCCATGGCTCTGCAGCGCATGGGTGCGCCGCGCGGTTGGCTGAAATTGGCCTTTGACGGACCGTCCTATGTCGAAGATTATTATGGCACCAACCTGTCTGAGGATCAGCGCCTCTGGGTGTCCGTGAACACACCGGGTTTCCGCGACTGGTTCGATACGATCATGGCGTGGCGCGCCGAACCGCCCGAGACGCGCGACCCCGTGCCGCCCCTGTCGATCAACGATCTGCCGGACGTGAAGATCCTGACGCCCGAGGACTTGTTAGCCGGCAGCTACCTGACGGCCAATGTCTGGGACGGATCGACCGAGACCCGCGTCCGCGCGACCCTGGCAGGGCGGGCGCTGTCCATGAACCGGACACAGCCGGTCGACGGAGAGCCGGCGCGGATCGGGGCGGAATGGGCGGATCCGTTCGCCGCGCAGCGACAGCTTTCGGTCTCGCGTTTCGCTTTGGCCAGTCGCTCGGGCGTGGCCCGCAACCAAGGCTGGGAAGCGTTCAAGGGTTCGGCCTTCGGACCGTCGGCACCGCAACCCCAAGGGTCCCTGGCTGACCGGAACATCCATCTGTGGCGGGTCAGGCTGCCCGCGGATCTAGAGCCGGGCGTGCACGCCGTGACCGTGACGGCCACGGACCGTCACGGCCGGGACCGCATGGAAACGATCATCATCGAAGTCCGGACCGAGCGCCCGCCGCCGCGCTTCCGCAGCGACGTGTTCGGGGCGTTCGAGAACGGCCCACCCGTGCGCGTACCGTGACGATCAGCGGGTCGCCTAGGCCGTGGCCGTGATCCAGCCCCCGCCCAGCGTGCGCGGGGCGTCGAAGCGGTCCTCGTAGAAGACGCAGGCCTGCCCGGGCGAGATGCCCGTATCGGCTTCGGCCAACCTAACACTGACCTGCCCGTCCCGCACGTGGAGCGTGGCGGGTTCCGGCGGGCGCGTGGAGCGGACCTTGACACGGATCGCCCGGCCGTCCGCGTCGGACAGGGTCCCGGACCCGATCCAGTTCACGTCCGACACATAGATGTCCCGGCGCAAAAGCGCTGTGCGCGGGCCGACCACGACATGGCGTTTCTCCGCGTCCAAACGGATCACGTAGAGCGGGTCTGTCCCTGTCTGCTCGCCCAGGCCAAGACCCCGGCGCTGGCCGACCGTATAGTACATGACGCCCCGGTGGCGGCCCAGCACGTTCCCCGCCTCGTCGACGATGTCTCCGGGGACTGCGCCTTCGGGCCGGACCTTCTCGATCACATCCGTATAGCGCCCTTCCGGCACGAAGCAGATGTCCTGGCTGTCGGGCTTAGCCGCCACGTTCAGCCCCATCTCCTCGGCGAGCCGGCGCGTCTCGCTCTTGTCCATATGACCCAGCGGAAAACGCAGGAAGTCGAGCTGCTCGCGCGTGGTGGCGAAGAGGAAGTAGCTCTGATCCTTGCCGCCATCATGGGCGCGGTGGAGCTCCGGCCCTTCGGGACCGTCGATGCGCCGGATGTAATGTCCCGTCGCCATGCAGTCCGCGCCCAGATCCCGGGCCACCTCCAGCAGGTCGCGGAATTTGACGGTCTGGTTGCAGCGCACGCAGGGGATCGGCGTCGCGCCCTTCAGATAGGTGTCGGCGAAATCCTCGATCACGGCCTCGCGGAAGTTGCTCTCATAATCCAGCACATAGTGCGGGAAGCCGATCTCTTCCGCCACGCGACGCGCATCGTATATGTCCTGGCCCGCACAGCACGACTTGGCGGACTTTACGGCCGCGCCGTGGTCGTAGAGCTGCAAGGTCACGCCCACCACGTCATAGCCCTCGCGCGCCAGCAGCGCGGCGCAGACGGAGCTGTCCACGCCGCCGCTCATGGCGACGACGACGCGCGTCTGGCCTTCCGGTTTGGCGAAACCGAGCGAGTTGAGGCGTATGTCGGGGCGGCGCTGCGTCATGGCGCGCGCCATATAGGAAGGCGCGGGGCCCGAGTCGAACGCCGCGAACAGCGTGGGCGGGCTGGTGTAAAACCTCATAGGTTTCAGCCCGCTACCGAAACAATCCACAGGACGGTCAGCGCGCGTTAACCTTGCTTGATAGCGATTAATAAAGGTAAACAACTGAAAACATTGGCGGTTTTCGTGCCCGCTTAAGCCTCCCTTAAGACCCCCGACCTATGCCCGTCTCATAACACAAGGGCTCTTTGGTGGGTGGCCCGGCGCAGAAAAGGGACTTGTACGCGAATGAGCGAGCGCACGAAAACACGTGAACACGTGGTCATCGGACCCGAAGGCACCCCTCTCACCCTGGCCGACCTGCCCAAACCCGACACGGTGCGTTGGGTCATTCGGCGCAAGGCCGAAGTCGTCGCCGCCGTGCGCGGCGGGTTGCTGACGCTGGACAGCGCGCTGGAGCGCTACAGCCTGTCGGCCGAGGAGTTCATGAGCTGGCAGCGTTCCATCGAGAGCCACGGCATTAGCGGGCTTCGCACGACGCGCCTGCAACAATACCGCTAATTCACGAGCAAGGCGCGCGTCAGCGCGTCCAGGACCATCCGTCCATCCGGGGTCGCCGCAAGGCGGCCTTTTTTCATGTGCAGGAGTCCCTGCTCGATTAGGGCGGAATCCACGGCGAAGGGTTCGCCCCGGATCGCTTCCAGCCGCGCCAGGTCGATCCCGTCCGCGATGCGAAGGCCCATCAGCACATATTCCTCTGCGGCTGCGTCCGGCGCGAGCAGATCGCGCTGCGTTACGCCCGTCCCGGTCCGGTCCACCGCCTCGATATAGTCCGCCGGACGCAGCGCCGTTTCCGTCGCGACACGGCCCGTATCCGTCCAGAGACGGCCATGCGCGCCCGGCCCGACGCCGACATAGTCATGCCCCTTCCAATAGGCGAGATTATGCCGGCTCTCATGGCCGGGGGTCGCGAAGTTGCTGACTTCGTAATGGTCATAGCCCGCCAGTGACAGCCGCGCGCGGATCGCCTCGAACGCATCGGCGCTCTGCTCCTCGCCCACGGCGCGAGCCTGCCCGCGCGCTTCGGCCCGGGCGAACGCCGTGCCGGGCTCGACCGTAAGCTGGTAGGTGGAAATGTGCGGGACGCCCCGCTCCAACAGCATGCCGAGATCGCGGTCCAACCGCCCGCCCCCTTCTCCGGCCACGCCCCCTTCTCCGGCCACTCCAAAGATCAAGTCGGCCGACACGGAAGAAAACGCCGCCACGGCGTCAGAGACGGCCCGTGCGGCGCGGTCGCTGTCATGGTCGCGGCCCAACCGGGCCAGCACTGCATCGTCGAAGCTCTGCACGCCGAGCGACAGGCGCGTCAGGCCTGCCGCGCGCCACGCCCCCACCCTGTCTTGCGTGACATCGTTGGGATTGGCTTCCAGCGCCACCTCCGCCCCGCCCGCGTCCCACAGCGATGCGACGGCCCCGATCAGGGTGGAGAGCTGCGCGCCCGTCAGCAGGGACGGCGTGCCCCCGCCAAAATGGACGGACCCCACGCGGCGCGGACCCGTCCGGGCCCGCCAATCGCCGAGGTCGGCAACCATGGCGGCGACCAGCCGGTCGCCCTCGCCCGCGCGCCGGTCGAGATGGACGTTGAAATCGCAATAGGGGCAGATGCGCGCGCAATAGGGCCAGTGCAGATAGACGGCGAGGGGCTCGCCTCGATCCGGTCCGGGACCCGCGTCAGCTTTCGGGCGCGCCATAGGGGAACTGGTCGGCCATGAACTTGGCGAAGGCGTCGGCGCGGTGGCTCTTGGCGTGCTTTTCCTGCGGATCGATCTGCGCGAAGGTCTGTCTGTCGCCCTCCATGACGAAGACGGGGTCGTAGCCGAAGCCGCGGTCCCCGCGCGGCGGCCAGACGATCGCGCCGTCGCACACGCCCTCATAGACTGTGTCCGTGCCGTCCGGGAAGGCCAGGCAGAGCGCGCAGCGGAAACGGGCGCTGCGATCGCCGCCATCGCCCCCATTCGCCGCGACGAGTTCGCGCTGCACGCGTTCCATGGCGCGGCCGAAGTCGCGGTGGCCGTCCGGGCCTTCCGCCCAGCGCGCCGCGTGGATGCCGGGCTGGCCGCCCAGCGCGTGCACATCCAGTCCGCTATCGTCGGACAGGGCGGGATGGCCGGACGCGGTGGCGGCCGCGACCGCCTTCAACCGGGCATTGCCAGCATAGCTGTCTTCCGTTTCCTCCGGTTCGGGCAGGTCCAGCTCCGCCGCGCTGACCGTCTTCAGGCCGAACGGCTCGAGCAGTTCGCGGATTTCTCGCACCTTGCCGGAGTTATGGGACGCGACCACGACCGTGTCGCCAGAGTGGAGTTTCTGGGTCATGCGGCGCGCATAAAGGGGCGTGTCAGGCGGCGCAACGTCCGCTTGCGCCGCCGATTTTATCGTTTATCAACACATGGAATGGCCGACCTTCCCTCTGACGACCTGCCGCCTTCCGCCAAACCGATTGCGGGCGGGCTTATCCTGCTGCTGCGCGTGGTGCAGGGTCTGATGCTGGTCGGGTTGACCGTGCTCACCCTGTGCGCGCTCGCCTTGATCCTCGGCACGCCCGTCTATGACTGGCTGGTGTCCAATTCCAGCGCGGACGCGTTGCCCGGGCGGGGACGCTTGGCGTTTGCTTGCACGACTGGGGCGATCACGGCCTTCGCCTGGCTGGCCGTGCTGTCCATCCTGATCCGCGTCATCCGCACCGTGCAGCGGGGCGATCCCTTTGTGGAAGCCAACATCGTGCGCTTGCGCGCCATGTGGATCCTGATCGCCGTGACGGAAGTGTTCCGCATCGTGGTGCACAGCTTCGCCGACATATCGGTCGGCGCGCTGGGCGTGGCCCCGGCCGAAACGGGCATGGACATTCGCATCGGCACCTGGTTCTTGGTGCTGGTCATCGCCACCCTGTCCGAAGCCTTCCGCCAGGGCGCGG
Source organism: Pseudomonadota bacterium (assembly GCA_039033275.1). GTDB lineage: Bacteria > Pseudomonadota > Alphaproteobacteria > Caulobacterales > Maricaulaceae > Litorimonas. Next base: position 19,841 of record JBCCCX010000006.1, read on the forward strand.
AGATGCGCGCCGAGCAGGAACTCACGATCTAGTGGCCATCCGCGTCAACCTGGACCGCGTCCTGCTGGACCGGAAGATGAGCCTGACCGAGCTGGCCGAGCGCGTGGGCATCACGCTCGCCAACCTGTCGATCCTGAAGACGGGCAAGGCGCGGGCCGTGCGGTTCTCGACGCTCGACGCGCTCTGCCGGGAGCTGGAGTGCCAGCCAGCGGATATATTAGAGTATGTTGAGGACGGGCAGTGAGAGCGGGTCCGGCGGTGCGATGCGGCTCTGCCGTCTTTCTAGCCTTTCTCTTCGGGTCGGCGGCCAGCGCAAAGGCTTCTCCTACTCCTGCGCCTTCGACATGCCCGGAAATTTCCAACTTGCTCGACACTCAGACCAGTGAGCGCCGCACCTTTCGCACGCATTTCCAAGGCGTACTGAATATTCTGGAGCACTGTGCATCCGAAGCCGACACCGATAGAGCCCGCCTCGATCTGGCGATCAACGCCCTCTTCTTTGCTGCATTAGCCAAAAACGATGTGGTCTTCTCGCATGGTCAGGCTGCCAAACCCTATCCCGCAAGTCTGCGGGCCGGTGACGAAATCACCAACCTGGCCAGGGACCTTGTCGCGGGGATCGACCCCGAGCGGATCGATCCTGCACCGAACTACTCCGCCCACTTTGTTTACCGGTTTTCGTCCCTAAAAACAGAAGACCGGCATGATCTTGCGGTCGGACAACCATTGTTTTCATACAAAGAGGCACAAATCCTGTCCCCTGCCTTGAAACCGGACGCTGCCCGCCGACGGTTTATCAGGGAGATTGGGCCCATGCTGTGGCCGGACCAGTATCTGTCAACCTCTGCGGAGAAATCTGGTTTCTAGGCCAGCGCCGCCCCCTGCATCGCGCACAGCTCCGCAATTCCTTTGCGCGCCAAGCGCATCAGCTCGTCCATTTCCTCCGCCTCGAACGGCTTGTCCTCCGCCGTCGCCTGCACCTCGATGATGCCGCCCCCGGCCGTCAGCACGAAGTTGGCATCGGCTTGGGCGGCGGAGTCTTCCACATATTCGAGATCCAGCCGGCACGTGCCGTCGACGATGCCGCAGGACACGGCCGCCATGGCCGCGGTGACGGGGTTCTTTTCGATCAGGCCCTGTTCCACCAGGCCCGCGCAGGCCTGGCTGAGCGCGACCCAGGCCCCCGTGATGGCGGCCGTGCGCGTGCCGCCGTCCGCCTGCATCACGTCGCAATCGACCACGACCTGGCGTTCGCCCAGCACCTCGAGGTCGGTGACGGCGCGCAAGGATCGCCCGATCAGGCGCTGGATCTCCACCGTGCGCCCGCCCTGCTTGCCGCGCGCGGCCTCGCGCCCGTTGCGCGTATGGGTGGAGCGCGGCAGCATGCCATATTCCGCGGTGACCCAACCTCGTCCCTTGCCCTTCATCCAGCGCGGCACGCCTTCGTCCACGCTGGCCGTGACCAGCACGTGGGTGTGGCCGAAGCGGATCAGGCAGGAGCCTTCGGCATAGCGCGACACGCCGGTTTCGATCGTGACGGGACGGAGCGCGTCGAGGGCGCGGTTCTCCGGCCTGGGGGAGTTCTCAAGTTTGTCGGCGGACATGGGCGACCTTTGGCGTACATAAGGGTGATCGTGAAGGGCGGCTTTGTGGGCTGGGCGCGCGAAAGGCAAGCGGGCGGCGCGAATGGCCTTGCGGGGGGCCGTCCGCCCGCCCAAATAGCGGGTCCGATGAGCGCGCCTGTCACATTTCCCCTCACGGAGCTCGATGCCCGCGCTCGCGCGATCTTCGGCTCGGTCGTCTCCACCTATCTTGAAACCGGCCTGCCGGTCGGATCGAAGGCGCTGGCGCTATCCGGCACGGCCCTGTCGCCCGCCTCCATCCGCTCCGTCATGGCGGAGCTGACCCAGTTGGGCCTGCTGGAGAGCCCGCATGTCAGCGCGGGCCGCCAGCCCACCCAAGTCGGCCTGCGCCTCTATGTGGACGGGCTGCTGGAGATCGGCGACGTGTCCGCCGACGAGCGCCGCGCCCTGGAAGCGCAGATCGCCGCCGCTGGACAGGAGCCGGACCGGATCTTCTCCGAAGCGTCCGCCCTGATGGCAGGGCTGGCCGGCGGGGCCGGGCTGGTGCTCGCCCCGGAAGCGGCGCGCGACACGGCGCTGCGCCATGTGGAATTTGTCGGGCTGGATGACGGCCGCACGCTGGTCGTGATGGTCCACGCGGACGGGCGCGTGGAAAACCGCCTCATGCCGCGGCCCGAAGGCCTGGTGTCCGGCAGCCTGGAGCGGGCGGGCAACTTCCTGTCCGCGCGCCTGCGCGGGCGGCGCCTGTCCGAGGCGCGGGCCGACATATTGCAGGAAATCGAGGACGGCCGGGCCGCCATCGACGCGGCCGCCGCGCGGCTGGTGACGCAAGGTCTGGCCGACTGGACCGACGAGCCGCTGCAGAGCCGCAAACTGATCGTGCGCGGCCAGGCGCGCCTGCTTGACAATCTGGATGCCCGCACCAACGTGGAGGCCGATTTGGAGCGCATCCGGCTCCTGTTCGAGGACCTGGAGCGCAAGGAGGATTTGATCTCCCTGCTCGACCGGACGGAACATGCGGACGGTGTGAGGATTTTCATAGGCACGGAGAACCCGGTTTTCTCCCTTTCCAGTTCCAGCGTCGTCGTCGCGCCCTACCGCGACCGCGCAGGCAAGCTGCTGGGGGCACTGGGCGTGATCGGGCCGACGCGGCTGAATTACGGGCGCGTCATCCCGATGGTGGATTTGACGGCGAAGCTGGTCGGCGAAACGCTGACGCGGCGCACATAGGAGACGACGGCACACATGTCTGGTGACAAGGAAATGGATGAGTGGGATGCGCTGCAGGCGCAGATCGAAGGCGAGGCGGAAGGGCGCGAGGGCCGCAAGCCGAGTCCGGCGGACCTGAAGCGGGCAGCCGACGAATTCCTCAAACAGCACAAGGGCGACGCCCCGGCCGGTGACGATCCCGACGCGGCCTACCCGGAGTCCGTCATGGAAGACGGCGAGGTCTTGGACGGCGCCGCCCGTATCCAGGAACTGGAAGCCGAGATCGCCGCCCTCAAGGACCAGGCGCTGCGCGTGCGCGCCGAGGCCGACAACATCCGCAAGCGCTCCGAGCGCGAGGTCCAGAACGCCAAAGCTTACGGGGTGGAGAAGTTCGCCGGAGACGTTCTGTCCGTCTATGACAACCTGTCGCGCGCCCTGCACACGATCGACGGCCAGGCCCGCTCCGAGCTGGGCGAGAACGCCCGCAACCTCGTGGAGGGCATCGAGCTGACGGAAAAGGACCTCACGGCCGCGCTGGAGCGCCACGGCGTCAAGCCGGTCGCCGGCGTAGGCGCCAAATTCGACCCCAACGTCCACCAGGCCGTCGCCAACATCCCGCACCCGGAGATCGAAAAAGGCCACGTCGCCGCCGTCATGCAGCAAGGCTTCACGATCGGCGACCGGACGCTGCGCGCGGCGATGGTGGCGGTGAGCACGGGGCCGGCCTAAAATCCGGCTTGTTCAACGTCGTGGGTCGTCCCCGGACTTGATCCGGGGTCCAGGGCGGAAGAGATGTCTGTCCGGAACGGCGCATCGTTGCTAGCCTCCCTGGACCCCGGGTCGGGCCCGGGGACGGAAAGTGAATAGGTCAAGGCTAGCTTTAGGGCCCTGTACGAAAGTGATTTCCGTGAAACCGACTCGCTTTTCTCCTGCCGCGCGGTCCGTTCGAGCTCGCCTCACGGCGCTTCGCTATTTTCGGTCCCCCGGACCGAAAATCTGAGACGCTTCGCGTGCCCGAACTTCCCGAAGTCGAAACCGTCCGCCGTGGCCTCGCGCCCGTTCTCGAAGGACGCCGGATCACCGCCGTCCAGCTCAACCGCCCCGACCTACGCTTTCCCTTTGCGCCCGACTTCGCGGCCCGCATCGAAGGGGAGCGCATCAAGCGTTTGTCCCGGCGGGCCAAATTCCTTCAAGCCGACTTGTCGTCCGGCGAGCGGCTCTTCATGCATCTGGGGATGAGCGGGCGGTTCATCCTGGAGGGCGACCAGCTGGGAGAGTTCACCCACGCCCACGACGCCGACCCCAAGCACCACCACGTCGTCTTCACGACCGAGGACGGCAACACGGTCACCTACAACGATCCGCGCCGCTTCGGCTTCATGGAGCTGGTGGGCGCGGGCGAGCCCTACCGGCTGGACGGGATCGGGCCGGAGCCACTGTCCAATGCGTGGTCCGCGCCCGAACTGCGCGCGGCGCTGAAGACCAAGAAGACGCCTATCAAGCTCGCCCTGCTCGACCAGCGCGTCGTGGCCGGCCTCGGCAACATCTATGTGTGCGAGGCGCTGTTCCGCGCGGGCATTTCGCCCGGACGCGGGGCGGGCCGCCTGACGGTCGCGGAAACGGAAAGCCTCGTCGGCCACGTCAAGGACGTGCTGGCCGAGGCCATCGCGGCGGGCGGATCCTCCTTGCGCGACCACCGGCAGGCGGACGGGGCGCTGGGCTACTTCCAGCACCGCTTCGCCGTCTATGGCCGCGAGGGCGAACCCTGCCCCGCTTGCGGCGCGCCGATCTTCCGCCGTGTCCAGGGGGGACGCAGCACCTTCCACTGCCGGGCCTGCCAGCGCTAGCGCGTCCGCGTTGCGTTGGGGCGCGCAAGCGCATAAGCCGCCCATTCGACCGGACGCGCCGGCAGAAGCGCGCCGTCGGGAGAGACAATCGAAGAGAGACATTATGGCCTATGAGATGATCGAGCTGGACAGGGACGGGCGGGTTGCGACCCTCCGCCTGAACCGGCCCAAGGCGCTCAACGCGCTGAACGCCGAAATGATGGGCGAGGTCGCCCACGCGCTGGCCGAGCTGGAGGCGGACGATGGGATCGGCTGCGTGATCCTGACCGGCCACGACAAGGCGTTCGCCGCCGGAGCAGACATCAAGGAAATGGTCGATGACGAGTACCTCGCCATCTACAAATCCGACCGGTTCGAGGCCAACCATTGTTCGATCGAGCGCTTCCGCAAACCCATCATCGCCGCCGTGTCCGGCTATGCCCTCGGTGGAGGCTGCGAAATCGCCATGATGTGCGATGTTATCATCTGTTCCGACACCGCCAAGTTCGGCCAACCCGAGATCAATCTGGGGGTCATTCCAGGCATTGGCGGCACGCAGCGCCTGCTGCGCGCGGTCGGCAAGGCCAAGGCGATGGACCTTTGTCTGACGGGCCGGATGATGGACGCGGCGGAAGCCGAGCATAGCGGCCTGGTCGCGCGCGTCGTGCCCGCTGACGATCTGATGGACACGGTCCGCGAGGCCGCCGCCAAGATCGCCGGCCACAGCCAGCCGGCCAACATGATCCTCAAGGAAGTGATCGGGGCCGGGATGGAAACCAGCCTGCGCGAAGGCATCCGCTTCGAACGGCGCATGTTCCAGAGCCTCTTCACGACCGAGGACCAGAAAGAGGGCATGAACGCCTTCATCGAAAAGCGGAAACCGCATTTCAAGCACAGATAGTCATCGTCCGGCTTTGCCCTGTCCTACCGGCAAAAGGGCAGCTCACGCAGGCGCAGCCGAGTAAGGTGTTCTTTTGTCGCCGCGCGCGACTCCAGCGCGCTGAGCGGCAGCGAATTGCAAAGCCTCTCGGCTCGCTCGTTGTAATATCTTCTCTCCCCGTCATGGCACGACTTGATCGTGCCATCCATGGAGCGGCAGCGAACCGGCCAGCCGCATGGATCGCACAGTCGAGCTGTGCGATGACCTGGAGGAAGGAGGCTTGGCTCTATGCAGGAGAGCGGGATCTCGATGCCGCTCGGTCCGCTGGAGCCGCGGACGGTGACCGCGGAACCCCGTGCTCGCTACGCTTAAGCCTGCCCTCAACTCGATTGGGGGCGCGCCGCCTTTCGCCCGGTGGGATGGCGATGCTCAATCACATTGACATCGGTCGCTTCGCTCCCTAGATGCCTTCCCGAATGACGGCCTGCGCCACCTGCGCGGGCCTCTCTTTATTTGAACACTGACGAAAGACTGACATGGCGAACACGTCATCCGCGAAGAAGAATGTGCGCAAGATGGAGCGCAAGACGGCTGTGAACATGGCCCGCCGGTCCCGCGTGCGCACCTTCCTGCGCCGCGTCGAGGACGCGATCGCCGCCGGCGACAAGACGGCCGCCAACGAAGCTCTGCGCGCCGCCGAGCCCGAACTGATGCGCGCCGTGACCAAGGGCGTCTATCACAAGAACACGGCGTCGCGGAAAATCTCCCGCCTGTCGTCGCGCTGCAAGGCGCTCGGCTAGGGTCTTCCCCGCCGCATCACCGATTGATCGAGCCGGGCCGTCGCGCCCGGCTTTTTCGTGGACCCGGCCCTTTCGCTCGGACGCAAGAGGCCCGGCCCGCGCCTTCGTACAATCCCCAGCCGTAGCCTGGCCGCGCTCCTGACGGACATCGTGTCGCGCCTGGGACTTCAAATCCCTTAATCCACGCAAAATTTGTTACGCAGGCGGGACGGGTTTTACGAGTCCGCGAGCATCGTTTGTCTCGCGTGCGAAACTTTCGTGACAGCTAGAATCTTGCGATTCTTGCCTTTTTCAGAGTCAACTTTTCTTTCCCGCCCAAACGGCTGATTCAGCCGTTGACGGTCGGCGAAAGAGTCGTGTTTAACAGCTGTGGGAGAGACGGTCAGGGACGACGGCTCTTGGAGTTTCCAAGCGCGCGGTAGGGGCGCCGCGCGGGAAACTCCCCTTATAAAATTGATATAATCCAAGGGTTTACGCCATGTGAACCCGCTGGACACGCTTGGAGCCACATTGATGGGACGCATGAGACATCCGGCCAAACCGCAGTCCGACGACGGGGTCGAGACGGTGCCGGATCTCTACACGGGCGAACCGCCGATCCAGAGCGCGCACAATACGTGGAAGCGCGTGGACGAGGATCTGGCCCGCGCCCTGGGCCGCAACGTCCATCGCGCCTGGACGGGCCAGCTTTTCATTCAGGGCGCCGACGCCCACACCGTCACCCTGTCCGCCCCGTCGCCCTTTGTCGCGACCAAGATCAACGGACACTATGCCGACACGATCCGGCGCCTGTGGGAAAAGCATGACCGGGTCGACCCGCCGCGCAACGTGCGCGTCGTGTCCGGGCAGCGCCGCGCGCCCGCGCCGGACGCCGCCCGGCCGAGCCTGGTCGGCGTACCCAATGGGCGCGGCCCGGCCCCGGTACGACCCGGCCTGCCGGCCGCGCCGGTGGCGGAACTGGCCCGCAAGCGCTTCACGCTGGACAATTTCGTGGTTGGCCCGTCCAACGAGCTGGCCGTGGCCGTCGCCCGCCAGGTGATCGGCAACCGCGTGCCGCAATACAACCCGATCCTGCTGCACGGTGCCAACGGCATGGGCAAGACGCACATCCTCCACGCCATCGAGGCCGAGGTCGCGGAGCGCGATCCGGACCGCCGCGTCAAATTCGTCTCCGCCGAGGACTTCGTCGCCCAGTTCGTCGCCAGCGTGCGCGGATCGGGCCGGGACGGCATGAGCGCCTTCAAGGCGTCCTTGCGCGACGTGGACCTCTTGATCATCGACGACGCCCATTTCATCGCCGACAAGTCGGCCAGCCAGGAGGAGCTGCTGCACACCATCATCAGCCTGGTCGGGGCGGGCCGTCAGATTTTGATCGCGTCCGACCGCCATCCCGACACGATCGAGAAGGCGTCCGACCGGCTGAAGAGCTACCTGTCGTCGGGCCTCGTCTGCAAGATCGGGCCCGCCGATTACGAGCTGCGCCTGCGCATTCTCGACCGGCTGATCCGCCGCCGCCGCGAACAGGGCCATGCCGGCCTGGCTATCCCCAAGCCCGCGCGCGACCATCTGGCCGCCCGGATCAACGTCACGCCGCGCGACCTGGAAGGCGCGTTCAACCAGATCGTCGCCCAGAGCGAGTTCCTCGGCACGCCGATCACGCTGGAAACTGTGCAGGAGACCCTGTCCGACAGCCGCTACATGACCGGCCAGCGCCTCACGGTCGACCGCATCCAACGCGCCGTCTGCGAGGCCTTTTCCATCAGCCTGACCGATATGAGCTCCAAGCGCCGCGCCCGCGCCGTCGCCCGACCGCGCCAGGTCGCCATGTACCTGTCCAAACGCCTGACCAAGCGGTCCCTGCCCGACATCGGCCGGCGCTTCGGCGGCCGCGACCACACCACCGTCATGCACGCGGTCAAGCGGATCACGAGCTTGCGCGCCGAAGACCCGACCTTCGACGCCCAGGTCCGGGCCGTAGAGGACGCGCTGAAGGCGTAAGGCTTTCGCTCGCACCAGTCGTTGCCGACCCGGCGACGACCGCGGCCTTTTCCCCGCCGCTATGGAGAACCGGCTTTTTTGCCTTTTCTTAAAATGTAGCTTTCGATAACGTAGAGCAAGCGACTGCCTTCTGCATCTCGTGGAGAAGGGAGTCGCATGCACCATGAGTGACCGAGTTGTAGGTTTGATCGACGCCGAAGAAATCGTCGCCACGCTTCGAGAAAGCCTTCTCGTCCTCGATGTGGACCTCGTGGTCGAATATGCGAGCGAGCGGTTCTTCGAAACCTTCCACGTGTCGCGCGAGGACACGATCGGGCGACCGCTCGGCGAGCTCGGCAACGGCCAATGGAACATCCCGGCCCTGCTGGAACCGCTCGGACGGATCGTCGAAGGCGGCGCGTCCATTGAACGTCACAAGGTAGACCACGTCTTCGACGGGATCGGCCGCCGCGTCATGGAACTCAATGCCAGGAAGACGGTCCGGCCCGGGAACGGCTCGAAACGCATTCTTCTGGCGATCGACGACATTACGGACGCCGAACTCGCGGCGCAGGAGCTGGACCGTCGGCAAAGGGTCATGACCGGCATGGTGCAGACCCTCCGCGAACCGCTTCTGGTGCTGGACGGTGACCTTCGCGTGGTCGAAGCCAGCCGCGCTTTCTACCAGACGTTCAAGGTCGAGGCGGACGGGACGATCGGCGAAAAGCTCTGGGACCTCGGTAACGGCCAGTGGGCCATACCCGAACTGATCCACCTGCTGACCAGCGTGATCCCGACACATTCGGACGTCGAGGATTACGAGGTCAACCACACCTTCCCCGAGATCGGGCGCAAGACCATCCTGCTCAATGCCCGCAAGATCTACCGCGAAGGCAACGGCACGAAGACGCTGCTCCTCGCCATGCAGGACGTTACAGACCGCAAGGCTGCGGAAGAGGCTCGGGAAAAAGCGCTGACGCTCTCCAATACGCTGCTCGAGGAACTCAACCACCGGGTGATGAACAATCTGGGCATGGTCGGCGCCATTGTCGGTGCCGAGCGCACCCAGATGACGGACGAGCAGTGCCGGGCCGCGTTCGAGCGCATGCGCGCCCGCATTTCGTCGCTCGGACAGCTCTACAAGACCCTGTCCCGCACGGGCGCCATCGCCAATGTCGACTCTCGCGACTATCTCGACGGCGTCCTGCGAAACCTGTTGGAATCCTCGTCATCTGCCAAGGACATCGACATCGCCCTGACCGTGGACATCGCCTCCATGCAGCTGTCCACATTGACCGCGCTGCCGCTCGGCCTGGTCATCAACGAACTGGCGACGAACAGTCTGAAATATGCCTATGCAGGCCGCCCGACGGGCGAACTCGGCGTGTCTCTGGCATGTGAGGGCGACACGCTCATCTTGAAGGTCTGGGATGATGGCGTTGGCATAGACCCATCCGCCCGGGTCGATTCCGGTATGGGACAGAAGCTCATCAAGTCCCTCGTCCGGCAGTTGGGTGCTAAAACCCGGTTGGACAGTGGGGCGACGGGAACCTGCACGACGCTGACATTTCCTAGAACCCTTGCTAAACCACTACCGCAGCCGAACTGATCGGACGATCGGCCGTGCGAGCCGCGTGCGACAATGACCGGCTTGGACGCGGCGGGTGGTGGGCGCTATGACCGCCCCATGCTCCGCCCCCTCCTTCTCCCCCTCGCCGCCCTGCTTCTCTCCGCCTGTTCCGTGCAGGCCATGGCGGAGCGGCGGGTGCCGGAGGATGTGCGCGCCCATGCCGATGAGCAGATCGACCGATTGGTGGCGGGCGATCTGCAGTTCGTGCGCGACGCGTTCCCGGACGATGCGGACAATCCCGACCTGCTGGCGCAGATCGAGCGGATGCGGTCCAACGTGCCGGACGGCGCGGAAGCGTCCCGCGACATCGTCGGCGTGATGGGCACGACCGAACAGGCCTATGACGACGGCCGGGGTGCGGTGCGGCGGGGCACGTACAATCTGGCCCACGAGCTGGCCTTCGAGTCGGGCGGGACGCCCAGCGGTTACCTGCTGGTGCAGACGGCCTACACGCTGGATGCAGACGGGGCGTGCTGCGTGCTGCGGTCGATCAACGCGACCCGCTCCGGCGCCTCGCCCATGCGCGAAGGCCAGGTCAGCCGCGCGCGCCTGTTCCGCATCATGGCCCTGCTGCTGCTCGTCACCTCCCTGGCCACGGCCGCGTTCCTGCTCATCCGCGTGGGCGGCCGCAAGGCACGGGCGGCTTCCGGCATGAACCGCTAGAGCCGCCCCATCCGCCGCAGCCCTTCGCGCTTGCGTCGCCTCCCCTGCGGCCCTACCTCGCGCCCCATGTCCACCGACGCCAAGACCACCGACCCCAAGACCCCCGACCAGAGCCGGATTCGCAACTTCTCCATCGTGGCGCATATCGACCACGGCAAGAGTACGCTCGCCGACCGGATGATCGCCCATTGCGGCGGGCTGTCCGACCGGGAGATGAGCGAGCAGGTGCTCGACAATATGGATATCGAGCAGGAGCGCGGCATCACCATCAAGGCGCAGACCGTGCGCCTCGACTACACGGCGCGCGACGGCTTCGAATACATCCTCAACCTGATGGACACGCCGGGCCATGTGGACTTCGCCTATGAGGTCTCGCGTTCGCTGTCGGCCTGCGAAGGCTCCATCCTCGTGGTGGACGCGTCCCAGGGCGTGGAGGCGCAGACGCTCGCCAACGTCTATCAGGCCATCGAGCACGACCACGAGATCGTGCCCGTGCTGAACAAGATCGACCTGCCGGCGGCCGAACCCGACCGCGTCAAGCAGCAGATCGAGGACGTGATCGGCCTCGACGCGTCCGACGCCGTCGAAGCATCGGCCAAGACCGGCCTCGGCATCGAGGACGTGCTGGAAGCCATCGCAACCCGTCTGCCTGCCCCAGACGAAGGCGACCCGAAGGCGCCGCTCAAGGCCATGCTCGTCGATGCCTGGTACGACCAGTATATGGGCGTGGTCGTGCTGTTCCGCGTCATCGAAGGCACGGTGCGCAAGGGCGACCGCATCCGCACCATGAATACGGGCGCGAGCTACACGGTGGACAAGGTCGGCGTGTTCAAGCCCAAGCCCACCGACGTGCCCTCCATCGGCCCCGGCGAGGTCGGCTTCCTGACCGCCAGCATCAAGGAAGTCGCCGACGCTGCTGTGGGCGACACGATCACCGAGGACAAGCGCCCAACCGAGACTCCCCTTCCCGGCTTCAAACCCGCCCAGCCTGTCGTCTTCTGCGGCATATTCCCCGTCGATGCCGCCGATTTCGAGGATCTGCGCGCCGCCATGGGCCGCCTGCGCCTCAACGATGCCAGCTTTTCCTACGAGATGGAGACGAGTGCGGCGCTCGGCTTCGGCTTCCGCTGCGGCTTTCTCGGCCTGCTCCATCTGGAGATCATCCAGGAGCGGCTGGAACGCGAGTTCGACCTCGACCTCATCACCACCGCGCCGTCCGTGGTATACACGCTGAAACTGCGCGACGGCACGGAGATGCAGCTCCACAATCCCGCCGACATGCCCGACGTGATGAAGATCGAGCATATCGAGGAGCCGTGGATCAAGGCGACCATCATGACGCCGGACGAACATCTGGGCGCAATCCTGAAACTCTGCCAGGACCGCCGCGGCATCCAGACAGGCCTCAGCTACATCAACGGCCGCGCCATGGTGGAATATGAGCTGCCCCTCAACGAGGTGGTGTTCGACTTCTACGACCGGCTGAAAAGCGTGTCCAAGGGCTACGCCTCCTTCGACTATCAGGCCATCGGCCTGCGCGAAGGCGACCTGGTGAAGATGAGCATCCTCGTCAATGGCGACCCGGTCGACGCGCTCTCCATGCTGGTCCACCGCAAGAACGCCGAAGGCCGCGGCCGCCAAATGTGTGCTGGCGCCTCAAGGACCTCATCCCCCGCCACCTCTTCAAGATTCCTGTCCAGGCCGCCATCGGCGGCAAAATCATCGCCCGCGAAACCATCGCCGCCATGCGCAAGGATGTGACCGCGAAATGCTATGGCGGGGATGCGTCCCGGAAGCGCAAGCTGCTGGACAAGCAGAAGAAGGGCAAGAAGCGAATGCGCCAGTTTGGGAAGGTGGAGATCCCGCAGGAGGCGTTCATCGCGGCGCTGAAGATGGACGACGCCTGATCCGCGCAAAGCGCGGAATTTTCATCCGGGGGATGAAAATAAGGCGTCGCCGCGAGCTACTGCGAGCGGGCTAGCGCAAAGCGCTGGAGGGACGTCGCAGTGAAGCTTGAGTCAAATTAAGCTTCTGATTATGCAATAGCCATGAAGCATTATATCCAGAAGCTATTTGGCCTTGAAAATAGGCCTATAGTTATTGCGGATGATACAAAGCGTCTCCAAACTCTACGTCAATCAAGCTTGTCTCCGTCTGATGACGAGCCAGAGGCAGACATCTCACCACCGAATGATCTTACCTATGGACATGCCGAAGGTCAGACGTTCGGCATCGTTTATGAAGATGCCAAAGGCAATCTAACTGAGCGGTACATAACTGTATGGTCGATCAAACCCGGACCTCATTGCCTAATTCTTAACGCGAGATGCAATCTTCGGGAAAGAATGAGAACGTTTCGTGTGGACCGAATAGATAGCGTTTTCGATTATGACGGCGAGGTCTATGACGTTTATCCGTTTCTTGAGGAAACTTTCGGCATCGAGAAATCTTACCTTACAAACTTCAAACCTATCGTCGAATCTCCACAATTTGATAGCTTTCCAGAAGTTAGA
>JBCCCX010000007.1:0-32524 GCA_039033275.1 Pseudomonadota bacterium
TGAAGCACCCCCCACCGACCCTTGCGCTGACGCGCGGCGGCCCACCTCCCCCTGCTCGGGGGAGGAAAGAGGGTTAGTCGCGACCGGTTACCTTACTCCGCCGCAGCCAATAGCTGTGCATTTCCTCCGCTGGCCGTCGTGTCGATGCAGACATGTTCTTCGCGCACGAGCATGAGTGGATCGTCGGACACGATCAGCGGCAGGATTGGGCCGTCGCGCTCCGACAGGGCGATGCGGCAGGCCCGCTGCTCCGTTTCCACGCCCCAATGCATGACGACGGCGAAGCCCGTCAGCAAGCGCAGATCGCCTGGGGCGATCGACAGCGGAACGGCGACGTTGCCATGGCTTTCCGCCAGATTCACTTGCGCGGCGCGCGCCGCCTCGCCCGGACCCAGGCACAGCACGCGTCCTTTGGCATAGACTGACAGCTGGTTGTCCTCGCCCGTCGGGCCAGGCAGCTCCGTGACGGACAGGCGCGTGGACTCAGGCATCGGCGAGGCGTCGATCACAGCTTGCGGATTGGACATGAGGGGTTCCGCCGCGTCGGAGCGTTTCACGTCCTGCTTGGTGAAGCGCGCCACATAGTCGGGACCGCCTGCCTTGGGTCCCGTGCCGGACAGGGCGGAGCCGCCGAAGGGCTGCACGCCCACGACCGCGCCGATCTGGTTGCGGTTGATGTAGATGTTGCCGACGCGAAGGCGCCGCTTGGTCTCTTCCACCCGGCTGTCGATGCGCGTGTGCAACCCGAAGGTCAGCGAATAGTCGCGCTCGTTCACCGCGTCGATAATGGCCGGAATGTCTTCGGCGTCAAACTTCGCGACATGCAGGACGGGGCCGAAGACTTCACGGGTCACGTCTTCGTAGCCGCCGACCTCGATCAGTGTGGGCGGAACGAACAGCCCGTCCGCGGGGGCTTCGAGCTGGAAGAGGGTATCGTGCTCCGCAATATAGTCTATCAGGCCTTTTCGCGCGCGTTCGTCAATGACGGGGCCGACATCGGTGGAGAGCTGCCACGGATCGCCCATCCGTAGCTCGGCCATCGCGTCCCGGAGCAGGCGCAGAAACGATTTGTATATGTCGCTCTGCACGAACAGGATCCGCAGGGCGGAACAGCGCTGACCCGCGCTTTGGAAGGCGCTGGCGAGCACGTCGGCCACAGCCTGCTCCGGCAGGGCAGTGCTGTCCACGATCATGGCGTTGATGCCGCCCGTTTCTGCGACGAGCGGCGCTTCCGGGGCAAGGTGGCGCGCGACCGAGCGGTGAATGGCTTGCGCCGTCTGGGTCGATCCGGTGAAGACGACGCCGTCGATGCGCGGGTCGGACGTTAGCGCCGCCCCGACCACCGCGCCCTCTCCAGGAAGGGTCTGGAGCGCCGTCTCCGGTAAGCCCGCCGCATGCATCAACGCCGTCGCGCGCATCGCGATCAGAGGCGTCGCCTCCGCCGGCTTGGCGATCACGGCATTGCCTGCCGCCAAAGGCCCGGCGACCTCGCCCACGAAGATGGCGAGCGGGAAGTTCCACGGCGCGATGGCCGCCACCGTGCCGAGCGGCTGGTCCGCGTCGCTGGCGAACGTCGCGTAGTAGCGCAGGAAGTCGGCGGCCTCGCGCAGCTCGGACACGGCGTCTTCGGCCGTCTTGCCGGCTTCACGCGCGAGCAGGGCGAGCAGTTCGGGGGCGGCGTCTTCGAGCGCATCCGCAGCCGCGCTCAAGATACGCGCGCGAACCGACGCGGACGCCGTCCAGGGTCGGGCACGGCCGATGGCGGCGCGGGTCTCCGCAGCGTCGGCGAAATCGACCGTGCCAACGATCTCGGATGGGCGGGCCGGGTTAGTGATCTCCACGCCGGAGCCAAATTTCCATGTGTGATGGCGAAAGGCCTCCCTTCCCTTCCGCTCATTCCCGCGAACGCGGGAATCCAGTTCTTGCGATAACGCAGACCCGGATGAGTCACTGGATTCCCGCGTTCGCGGGAATGAGCGGGGAGAAGAAGAACCCAATAGGTCTGCCACCACCTCCGGGTCCCGCAGGTCGTACCCCCGGCTGTTGGCGTGTGGCTCCGTCGTGTCGCGCGGCCGCGGCAGCACGGAGGCGCGCTCGTCCTCGAACGGGTCGGCGATGATCTCCTCGATCGACACATCCTCATCAGTCACTTTGGACACGAAGGAGCTATTGGCTCCGTTTTCCAGCAGGCGGCGCACGAGATAGGCCAGCAAATCCTCATGCTCACCCACAGGCGCGTAGATGCGCACGGGGCGATCGAGTTCGTCGCGCAGATATTCATGCAGCGCCTCACCCATGCCGTGCAGGCGTTGGAACTCATATCGATCCGTGTCGCCCGCTAGCTCCAAAATGGCCGCGACCGTGTGGGCGTTATGGGTGGCGAATTGCGGGTAAAGTGCGGGCCGCGCGGTCAGCAGCTTTTCCGCGCACAGAATATAGTTGCGGTCCGTATCGGCCTTGGTCTCGAACACCGGATAGCGGGGAAGGCCCATCACCTGCGCGCGCTTGACCTCCGTGTCCCAATAAGCCCCCTTGACGAGGCGCACCATGAGGCGGCGGCCTGTCTCCTGCGCCAGCGCCGCCACCCAGTCGATTACGGCCGGGCTACGCGTGCCGTAGGCCTGCACGACCAGGCCCAGCCCGTCCCAGCCGTCCAGACGCGGATCGCGCGCCAGCGCGTCGACGATGTCGAGGTTGAGCTCCAGCCGTTCGCTTTCCTCCGCGTCGATGTTGAATCCCATCCGGGCATCTGCGGCCATTACCGCTAGCTCAGTCACGCGCGGCAGCAGCTCGTCCATTACGCGGTCGCGCTGGAACTCGTCATAGCGCGGGTGCAGGGCCGACAGCTTCACGGAGATGCCGGGATTGTCGGCGATGTTGTCGCTATTGCATCGCGCGGCGAGGGCCCGGATCGCGCCTTCATAGTCGGCATAATAGTCCAATGCGTCCGGCGTGCTCATCGCCGCCTCGCCCAGCATGTCGTAGCTGTAGCGGTACCGGCCGGAGGAGCGTTTGATCGCCTCCTGGATCGTCTCGCCGAGAACGAACTGCCGCCCCATCACCTTCATGGCCTCACGCACGGCCCGGCGGATGACGGGCTCGCCGAGCCGCCGGATCATGGAGCGAAGCGTGGTCTTCACGGGCGCGCCCCCTAACCCAGTGTCAGGATCCAGCACGCGTCCCGTCATCATCAGCGCCCAGGTCGAGCTATTGATCAGAGGACTGGCGGACCGGCCCAGATGGTTGCCCCACTGGCTGGGCGCGATCTTGTCTTCGATCAGATCGTCCATTGTCTCGCTGTCCGGCACGCGCAACAGCGCCTCGGCCAGACACATCAACGCCACACCCTCATCCGTCGACAGGCCGTACTCGGCCAGCATTAGCTCCATGAGGCCGGGCTTGGAATCCTCGCGCAAATGGCGGACCAGTTCGCGCGCCCGGTCCTGTATGCGAGAGCGCAGGCCAGGCCGGGCCAAGGCGGAGCCGTCTGGAAGAGCCGAGACGGTTTCCAGGGCCTGGCGACGGATGGCGGAGCGCAGTTCGTTCATGAAAGTCGAACTACCTCACAATGGCCGCGCTGTCGCCGACATCGAACTGCCAGCCGCGCAAATTCGTTGCTTTCAATCCGCCGGATCGCGCTGCTAGAGACACGCCATGCCTTTGAAGCCAGACTCAGATCACACGCTCATCATCGGCGCGTCCCATGCGGGGTCGCAGGCGGCGGTGAGTTTGCGCCAGGCGGGCTATGAAGGCCGGATCACCTTGCTGGGCGACGAGACGATCGCGCCCTACCACCGCCCGCCCCTGTCCAAGGACTATCTGTCCGGCGCGCGCACGGAGGACGACATATTGCTGCGTCCGGCCGACAGCTACGCGGCCGCCGGAATCGATCTGCGCCTGGGCGTGCGGGCGGGTTCCATCGACCGTAAGAGCCGCCGCGTGTCGACGACCGGCGGGGAGGACCTGCTCTACGACAATCTGGTGCTGGCCACGGGCGCGCGGGTCCGGCAACTGCCGATCGACGGCGCGGACCTGCCGAACGTCTTCTACCTGCGCGATGCCTCCGACGTGGATGCGATCCGCGCGCGCATCGCACCGGGCGAGCGCGCGGTCATCATCGGCGGCGGCTATATAGGGCTGGAAACGGCCGCCTCCTTGCGCAAGCGCGGCATGGCGGTGACACTGCTGGAAGCCCAGCCCCGCATCCTGGCCCGCGTGACCTCCGAGGCGATGAGCGACTTCTACCGCCGTGTCCATACGGAGGAAGGCGTGGAGATCGTGGAAGACTGCATGGCATCGTCCATCGCGCAGAGCGGAGACGGGCTCGTCGTCGAGACGTCCTGCGGGCGCCGCTACGATGCGCACATGGTGGTCATCGGCATCGGCGTGATCCCGAACACGGAGCTGGCGGAGTTCGCGGGACTGGACATTGCGGACGGCATCTCCGTCAATAGCTATTGCCAGACGTCGGACCCGCACATCTACGCGATCGGCGACGTCTCCTGGCACCACAGCCCGCTCTATGACCGGCACTTGCGCCTAGAGTCTGTCCCCAACGCGACCGAGCAAGCCAAGACGGTGGCCGCACACATCACCGGGAAGCCGAAGCCCTACGACGCCCTGCCCTGGTTCTGGTCGGACCAGTTCGACCTGAAGCTCCAGATCGCCGGCCTCTCAGACGGGTATGACGAACTGGTGGTGCGCGGAGACCTGGCAAACGCGCGGTCCGGCGCGGCCTACTACTTCGCCGGAGACCGGCTCCTCGCCGTGGACGCCGTCAATGCCCCCAGAGACTTCATGACCGCCAAGATGGCCCTGTCCAAAGGAAAGACCATGGACAAGGCCGCGCTGGCCGATCCGGACTGCAACCTCAAGACAGCCATACGATAGAATGGTGCAACTCGACCTGTTCCAGCCCGTCCCGGAAGCGTTCTGGGACGGCGTGCCCGACGCGGCGATCCCGCCTCGCGTGCAGCTAGACCGCATGGACCGCGCCATCGCGGCTGCGGAAGCGGTATTCCAAGCGACAGGCCATGACAGGAACCGGCGCTGCTACCGCCTCCTCGTCGCCTTGAGGAAGCAGCGGGCCGCGATCCGGGCGAACGACCCGTGATCGATTTCCGCTTCCGCGGCTCGCTCTGGCTGTGGAGCGGCGGCGCAGCCTGGCATTTCGTCACCGTACCGGAAGATGTGTCCCAAACGATCCGGAGTTTCGCGCCGGACGCCGAACGGGGATTCCGCTCTGTCAGAGTTCGGGCCGCCATCGGAGACACGCAGTGGCGCACCAGCCTCTTCCCTGACCGGAAAAGCGGTTGCTATTTCTTGCCAGTCAAGAAGGGCGTGCGCCAAAGCGAAGGGATGGAGGTCGGTGACACGGTCGAGATCGCGCTCGAACTCGATGCCTGACGGTCAGGTCGTCCTCGCCCATGTCGGGGATGCCATCGGTTTTCGCAGGACCGCATAGGCTGCCATCGCCAGCAGGATCGCCTCGGCCACGCCCGGATCGGAGCGCGACAGTCGCGTATCGCGGGGTGATGGCTGGGCGAACCAGTCCGGATCCAGGCGCAGTTGCGGCAGGATGCGCGTCGTGTGACCGTGCGACCGGGCCGTCTCCGCAATGGACGATTTAGGAGGGTTTGCCGTGCCGGAAACCGTTTGGAACCGATCGAGGCGCGCGGGCAGTCTGGGGAAAGTCCCGAAGGACGGTAGGGCCGCCCGGCGCAAAGGCGGTCGGGGCGTACGCTGACCCGTCGATCCGCGCTTCGCTGCCTCCTCCGGCAGGTTGATAATGCGAACAGAGGCCATGGAAACTCCTTTCCAACCACCCGCCTCGGCACTGTAACATCACTTTATGGCAAGCCTCACGCCATCCCTGTCGGAAGCGTTAAGGGAGGGTAAAGGCGCGAAAGCCTTTGCGCCCTTGCCAAACCGCTATCCACGGGGGCATGGCCGGGCCCGACGAGAGAAGGAACGAAGATCTATGTCGATTGCCACGACCAATCCCGCCACCGGCGTGGTCGAGAAACGCTTCGAGGCGCACACGGACGCGCAGGTCGACGCGGCCATCGCGCGATCCGTCGCCGCATTCCGAGAGCTTGGCCGGACGACGCTTGAGCAGCGCGCCGCATGGATGCGCGCGGCCGCCGACATACTCGAAGACGAGGCGACCGCCTTCGGGCGACTGATGACGACCGAAATGGGTAAGCCGCTCGACCAGGCCGAGGCGGAAGCGGGCAAGTGCGCGCTGGCCTGCCGCTACTATGCCGACCATGCGGCCGATATCATGGCCGACGAGACGGTGGAAACGGAGCGCAGCCGGAGCTTCCGCCGCGTCCTGCCCCTGGGTCCCGTGCTGGCCGTCATGCCGTGGAACTATCCGTTCTGGCAGGTGGTGCGGTTTGCCGCGCCCGCCCTGATGGCCGGAAATACGGGGCTGCTGAAACACGCCTCCAACGTTCCGCAATGCGCGCTGGCGCTGGAAGCACTGTTCACGCGCGCGGGCTTTCCGGACGGCAGTTTCCAGACGCTGCTGATCGGCGGATCGAAGGTCGAGCGAGTCTTGCGCGACCCGCGTGTGGCGGCCGCGACGCTGACCGGCAGCGAACCGGCAGGCGCGTCGGTGGCCTCCGTCGCCGGCAGCGAGATCAAGCCGACCCTGCTGGAACTGGGTGGATCGGACGCCTTCATCGTCATGCCCAGCGCCGATATGGATGCCGCCGTGCAGACCGGCGTGGACGCCCGCACGAAGAATAACGGCCAGAGCTGCATCGCCGCGAAGCGGTTCATCGTCCATGCCGACATCTACGACGCCTTTCGGGACAGGTTGGTGGCCGCCTTCGAGGCGCTCACCGTTGGCGACCCGATGGAAAAAGGCACGGATATCGGCCCGCTCGTCGATGCCGACGCGGTGGAGGAACTGGTCGGCCAGGTCGATCTGGCCGTCTCGCAAGGCGCAAACCGCCTAACCGGCGCCCACGCGATCGACTGGGAGGGGAGCTGGTTCCAGCCCGGCATATTGGAAGGAGTCACGAAGGCGATGGACGCCTACGCCCAAGAGCTGTTCGGCCCCGTCGCCATGCTGTTCAAGGTGGACGACCTGTCCGAGGCCATCGCGCTGGCCAACGATTCCAGCTTCGGACTCGGCTCCGCCATCTTCACGCAGGACCCAACCGAGATGGAGCGCGCATTCGATGAGATCGAGGCGGGCGCGACCTTCGTCAACGCCATGACCGCATCCGACCCGCGCCTGCCCTTTGGGGGGATCAAGAAGAGCGGCTACGGACGCGAGTTGGCGCGCGAGGGTCTGCTGACCTTCTGCAACGTCAAGACCTGCGTGGTCGCTTAGCTTTTCTAATTCAGCTTGTCCTTGGCCCGGTTCGGGTCGAGGGCGGGCGGCAGGGGCAGGGCGGGAATGCCTTCCTCCGCCATGGCCTTGGCCTCTTTCAGAGTGGCCTTGCCGTAAATGCCACGGCTGGGCTTCTCCCCGTAATGCATGGCCCGGGCCTCGTCGGCGAAACGCTCGCCGACATCGTCGCAGCGTTTGGAGATTTCCTGCCGCATGGCCGCGGCGATGGCGGCACGTTTGGCCGAGGAATTCAGCGATGTCTTGGCAGAGCGCACGGCCGGCGCCATGATCGCCTTTTCCACATGCTGAGTGCCGCATTGCGGACAGCTCAGCAAACCCGCTTCCGCTTGGTCGTCATAATCGGAAGACGAGCCGAACCAGCCTTCGAATTCGTGGTCGCGCGAGCATCTGAGGTCGTACTTGATCACTCCGGCAACCCTATCGCTGTCGCCAGGCCGGAATGCGCGCGCGCGCATCGGCGACGGCTTTCGCGTCGATCTCGATTTCCAGGACGCCCGGCTGGTCATGATCCAGCACGCCCGCGATTTCGCCCCAGGGTGCGACGGCCATGGTCCGCCCCCAGGTCTTGCGGCCATCCGCATGGGTCCCGCCCTGTGCCGGCGCCAGCAGCCATGCGCCGGTCTCGATTGCCCGGGCCCGCAATAATGTCTGCCAGTGCGCCTTGCCGGTGGACCGGGTGAAGGCGGACGGGGCGCTGATCAGGTCCACGCCGTCGAGGCCGTAGCCGGAGTAAAGGGCGGGAAAGCGGAGGTCGTAGCAGATCGAAAGGCCCAGCCGCAGACCACCCACGGTCGTTACGACAGGCGAGTCCCCGGCCGCGTAGGCATCGCTCTCGCGGTAGGTCTCGCCGCCCGGAAGGCTGGCTTCGAACAGGTGCATCTTGTCGTAGCGCGCGATCACCACACCGTCTGGATCGATCAGCAGGGAACGGTTGGCGATCCGGCCGTCATCGCGCCGGATCGCCGCGGAGCCCAGCAGCAGGTGAACGCTGCGCTCTCGCGCAAAACCCAGATAGGGCGCGACCGTTTCGTCCTCGGGCCGCACGGCGGCCTCCAAGGCGGCCGGGTCCTTCTGCAGAAGAGGCGTCATCTCGGGTGTCAGGAGGAACGCGGCATCCGTGCGGATCGCCATTTCGGCCACCGCGCGGAAGTTCGCGTCCGGGTCCGTGCCGGAAGTCAGTTGCAGGAGCGCGGCTTTCACGGCTCAACCGGCCAGCATCGCGTCCAACTTGCCCGCGCGTTCCAAGGCGGCCAGATCGTCCGAGCCGCCCACATGCTCGCCGTTGATGAAGATCTGCGGGAAAGTATTCCGGCCGCCCGAGCGCTGGTTCATTTCCGCACGCTTCTTCTGGTCGCCCGAAGCCGGGATGTCGATGATCTCGACACCCTTGGACTCCAGCAGCGCTTTGGCGCGGATGCAGTAGGGGCAGAACATCTTGGAATACATTTCGACTTTGGCGGACATGTCGGGCCTTTCGGGCATTCGTTTGGACGGATTTAAGAGGCGGAGCGCGCCTTTACAACGCGCGCGAGGCACAATGCATCAACGCGCGCCGCGCCCGCACGTTTCAATGTTCTCGCGCAGGCTTCCAATGTCGCGCCGGTCGTCATCACGTCGTCGACCAGCACGAGCCGCTTGCCACGAACGGCGTCAGGCCGCGCCACATCGAACGCGCCCTGCACATTGCGGCGGCGCCCGGCGGCCGACAGCCCGCCTTGGCTTGGCGTCCGGCGCGCGCGGAGCAATGCATGCGCCTCCATCGGCACGCCGCAGCGTCGGGACAGGGCACGGGCCAGCAAGGCCGACTGGTTGAAACGACGCCGCGCCAGCCGCATCCCGTGGAGCGGCACTGGCACGAGCGCATCCGCATGAGACAGTGCGGTGCGCCCGGCGCGGTGCATCTGCGCGGCGAACATGTGCAGCCGGTCCGTATGTCCACCATGCTTGAACGCCAGGATGATTGGCCGGGACGCATCGTCATAGACCAGCGCGGACCGCGCCGTGGCATAGGCCGGGCGGCGGGCCAGGCAGGCCGCGCAGAGAAGGTCGAACGCGCTGATGCCGCCCAGGCCCGTCATCTCGTGCTCGAACGGAAAACCGCAGGCGGCGCAGCACGGCTCGTCGAGAAATGTCAGGGTCGGGAACAGTGCCGTATTGTCGGTCGGCGGCAGGACCGTGTCCACGACCAAACGTCCCACTTCCCACAGCCGTGATTGCAACCCGCCCACACCCGACCTATCGCGCGCGCATGGCCGCCTCGCAAGCCCAACCGCCGACTGCCCTGTTCGACGAACGCCTCCAAGCGCTGCGCGTCGCCCGGGCGCGCAAACGCCAGGGACGCGCCTTGCCGTTTCTGGTGGAGCGCGCCGTGAACGATCTGTCGGAACGATTGCAGGACGTGAACCGGACTTTCGGGCGCGCCTGCCTGGTCGGCCCCTTCGACTGGCGCGACACGATCATGGCCGCCCTCCCGGCGGACAAGATCGAGGCGTTCGACTGGCGCGAGGCGCCGGGCGGCGAGGGATATGAGTTGGTCGTCAGCCTGCTGCATCTGCAATCGGTCAATGCGGTCGGTGGGTGGATGCAAGGCGTGCGGGCCATGCTCGTCCCAGACGGGCTGTTCGTCGCGTGCCTCGTGGGGGGCGAGACTTTTTCGGGCCTGCGCCGCGCGCTCTATGCGGTGGACACGGACGCGCACGGCGCGCCGCGGCCGCGCATCCACCCGATGATCGAGGTCCGGGCGGCCGCGCAGCTCCTGTCGCACGCCGGGCTGGCCATTCCCGTGACGGATACCGACCGGTTCACCGTGCGTTACCGCCGCCTAGAGACGCTGGCCGCCGACCTGCGGGATCTGGGCCTGACGAACGCCTTGTCGGACCGCCAAGCCACACCGTCCCCTCGCCTGCTGCGCGATCTAGATGCTCGCCTGCGAACCGCGCCCGGCGAGCCCGTGCCCATTCGGTGGGAGATCGTCTGGCTGACGGGTTGGGCACCGCATGAAAGCCAGCAGAAGCCCCTCAAGCCCGGCTCTGCCAAGCGGGGGCTGAATGCGGCGCTACGGTCAATCAGAGACGAGTCGTGATCAGACCCTTTTCCGTCAGGACGTAGTCCAGCGGCACGTCCGTGTCTTCCAGGGGCAAGGTCTTCACGGCTTGGCCCGCATAGGCCACGCCGACGCTGCGCAGGCCACTATCCTCCGCTTTCAAGGCGGCCAGCGTCGCATCGTAATAGCCCCCGCCATAGCCCAGCCGGTCGCCTGCGCGGGTGAAGGACAGCAGGGGCACCATGACGACGTTGGGCACAAGCGGATCGGCCCCGTCGCCGAGCCGCCCGACCGGATGGCGCGTGCCGAACGGACCGCGCTCCATCGCGCAGCCGGGCGTCCAGCGTCGGAAGGACAGCCTCAGCCGGTCGCGCGGCGTCACCGGCAGGACGATCCGGTGCGTGTCGGACAGCTTGTCCAGCAGCGGCCGCACATCGACTTCCGTGCCGATGGGCCAGTAGCCGGCGATGATGGCGGACGGCTCCATGCCGGGCCAGTGCCGCACGAAATCCCGCGGGTCCGCCGACAGGGTCGCGCGCACCGCCTTGGCGCGGTCGCGCGCCTGCTGTTTGCGTGTCGTCAGGTTCACAACGGGTTGCTCACGACAGGGTAAGACCGCCATCGACCACGATGGTCTCTCCCACCACGTAGCTCGCCAGCGGGCTGGCGAGGAACAGCGCCGCCCCGGCCAGTTCGTCGGGCGTGCCCGTGCGGCGCAAGGGGATGGCGCGCAGGACAGCCTCCATGCGCGCTTCGTTGGAGGTCGTGACCTCCGTCAGCTTGGTCGCGACCAGGCCCGGCGCGATGCCGTTGACCCGGATGCCGTCGCGCGCCCACGCCTCGCCAAGGCTCTTGGTCAACGACACGGCCCCTGCTTTGGAGGCGGCGTAGGCCGGATTGCCGAGATTGCTCTGGAATGCCGATACGGAGCTGACGATGACGATCGAGCCGGAGGTGTCCGCCAGCATGGGATGGAAGCGCGTCGCGCAATCCATGACGGAGCGCAGGTTCACCGCCATCACCGCGTCCCACCCCTCCGGGTCGAACTCCTGCCGCCCATAGCGAACGATGCCCTGACAGCAGATCAGCACGTCGAGCCGGTCGAAGCCGGGCTGGTGGCTGTCGATCGCGGCACGGTCAGACACGTCGACCTGGCTGTAGGTCAGTCCGGAAAGATCAGACCCATCCGCCTCCGCATAGTCGGCGGCACTGGCACGCGTGCCCCAGACATGGACGTCCGCGCCGCGAGCCCGGAAGGCCTGCGCCATCCCGTTGCCGATGCCGGAGCTGCCCCCGATGACAAGCACGGTCTTCCCGCTAAAGTCTGTATCGTTCATGGAAGGAAGGCTTATGGCCGACGCGCGCGAATTGCCAGACGCTTTGAAACCGAATGTCGACCTGGACGCGCTGGCCGACTGGATGGATGCCAAGGGGCTGGGCCGGGGCGCGTTCGATAGCGTCGTGCCGCTCACGGGTGGGACGCAGAACATCCTGCTGCGCCTGTCGCGTGCGGACCGCGACTACGTTTTCCGCCGCCCGCCGCCCAACCCGCGCAAGGAGAGCGACGAAGTGATGCGGCGCGAGGCGCGTGTGCTACAGGCGCTAGGAGGCACGAACGTACCGCATCCCGGCTTCATCGCGGGCGAACCGGACGAGACCGTCCTGGGCTACGCTTTCCTGCTGATGGAACCCGTGGACGGGTTCAACCCGACCGAGGGCCTGCCATCGCTCCACGCAAGCGACCCTGGCGTTCGCCGACACATGGGCCTGTCCTATGTGGAAGGGCTGGCCGCGCTGGCCGAAGTGGAGGCGGACTTGCCCGGCTTCGGCAAGCCGGACGGGTTCCTGGAACGCCAGGTCCCGCGCTGGCTGGCGCAGCTGGAAGGCTACGCGCGTGTGGACGCTTGGCCCGGCCTTGACTGCGGGGTGGAGCGCGTGGCCCAATGGCTGGAAGTGAACCGTCCCGGCGATGACCGGCCCGGCCTCATCCACGGGGACTGCCACCTCGGCAACACGCTGTTCAAACCGGGAAGCGGCGACATGGCGGCCCTGATCGACTGGGAACTGGCCACGTTGGGCGATCCGCGCCTCGACATCGGCTGGGTCATGGCGACGTGGCCGGATGTGCTCGGCCGCGACACGGTCGGTCTGGACATCGCGCCGTGGGACGGCTTTCCGGACATCGACACGCTGGTGCGCCATTACGCCGACTGCACCACGCGACCGCTCGACAGCGCGCCTTGGTTCGGCGTGCTGGCCTGTTTCAAGTTGGGGATCCTCCTGGAAGGAACCTATGCGAGAAGCCTCGCGGGCAAGGCCCCCAAAGCCGTCGGGGAGAAGCTGCACGCAGCGACCCTCGCATTGTTTGCGCGGGCGGAACGGTTCATATCCGCAGGCTGATAACCCCACCCGCCTGTCTTGCCGCTGCGGCCACTTTCCGTCACGACGCCTCTTATGAGCGAACCCCGAAAAGGCCCTCTGGCCGGCTACCGTATCATCGAACTCGCCGGGATCGGCCCCGGCCCCTATGCGGGGATGCTGCTGTCCGACATGGGCGCGGAGGTCGTCCTGGTGAACCGGCCGGGCTTCGCCGTGCCGACCGTGCATGACCGCAACAAGTCGAGCATCGTGATCGACCTGCGCCAGCCGCAAGGCGCGCAAGTCCTGCTGGACTTGGCGGCGAAGTCGGACGCGCTGATCGAGGGGCTGCGGCCCGGCGTCGTGGAACGGCTCGGCATCGGGCCGGAGGCCGCCATGGCCGTGAATCCGAAACTAGTCTATGGCCGCATGACGGGCTGGGGGCAGACCGGACCCTGGGCCAAGACGGCCGGGCACGACCTGAATTATATCGGCATCACCGGCGCGCTGCAGGCGATGGGCCGCAAAGGCCAGACGCCCATGCCGCCGCTCAACCTGATCGGCGACTATGGCGGCGGGACGATGTTCCTCGTCACCGGCATGCTGGCCGCGCTGTTGCAGGCCGAACGCACCGGCCGGGGCGACGTAGTCGACGCCGCCATGATCGACGGCGTCAACAGCATGATGAGCATGTTCCATTCCTTGGCCGGGCTGGGCCAGTGGACGCCGGAGCGCGAGGCCAACCTGCTGGACGGCGGCATGCCCTTTTATCGCTGTTACGAGACCCGCGACGGCAAGTTCATGGCGGTGGGCTGCATCGAGCCGCAATTCTTCGCGGAGTTCCTCCGATTGCTGGAAATCGACCCAGAAGGCTTTGGCGGTCAGATGGACAAGCGGCACCACGCCGCGCAGCACGAAAAGCTGGAGGCCCTGTTCAAGACGAAGACCCGTGACAACTGGGCGGCGATCTTCGACGGCTCCGACGCCTGCACCACGCCGGTGCTGGACTATGTGGAAGCGGCGGACCATCCGCAGAATCGCGCGCGCGGCGGGCTGACCCAGCACGGCCCCTTCGTCCATTCAAGGCCCGCGCCCGTCTTCGGTCGGGACTACGCCATGCCGGATCCGGTCCTGCCTGCTATCAATGGTGGGCGCGCGGAGATCACCGACCTGCTCGGCTACGATGCTGGCAAGGTCGCCTCGCTCATCGACGCCAATATCCTGAAGGAGTAATCATGACCGACCTCGTCACCTATGAGACCGACGGACACGTCGCCATCATCACGCTCAACCGTCCCGGTGCGATGAACGCCATGAACCGGGAGCTGCGCGCCGGACTGCACGCAGCCCAGCAGAAGGCGGAAACCGACGAGAATGTGCGCGTGGTGGTCCTCACCGGTTCGGGACGTGCGTTTTCGTCCGGCACCGATCTGAAAGAGGGTCTGGGCGGGAATGCCGAGCTGGGCTTTTTCGACAACTCCATCCGGGACTACAAGCATCTGGTCGACGGCGTCGCCAAGTCCGACAAGATTTATATTGCTGCGATCAACGGATTTGCGGGCGGTGTGGCGCTGGGGCTCGCGCTCGGGGCCGACCTCGCCGTCATGGCGGACGACGCGACCGTCTTCTCGCCCTTCATCGGCATCGGCTTGGTCCCAGATGGCGGGGCGAGCTGGTTCTACCTGCACCACATGGGCTACAAACGCGCCTTCGCCGCCATGGCGGAAGGCACGCGGCTGGACGCGCAGACTTGCCTCGATCTCGGCATGGTCAACAAGGTCGTCCCGGCTACCGACCTGCGCGATGAGGCCATCGCCTACGCCCACAGCATGGCCGAAAAGGCGCCGCTGGCGCTGCGTTTCCTGAAGAAGATCATGCGCGAGGCCGCGACCTCCACGCAGGAGCAGATCGCGCGGCTGGAATCGGAATATCAGATGATCGCCGCCAACAGCGAAGACTCGCGCGAAGGGATCGGGAGCTTCATCCAGAAGCGCAAGCCCGCGTTCAAAGGCAGGTAAGCGGTTCAGCGAAGCTGAAGTTTTCGCCCCATAATGGGCGAAAACAGCGTCCTGCCGCGAGCCCAAGCGAGCGGACCGACAGGGAGCCAGCGCAAAGCGATCTCATTACCATGACCGATCTCGCCCCTCTCCTTTCCGCCGCGCTCGGCAGTCCTGTCAGCGGACTGCAGCGCCTCACGGCCGGAGCCTCCATGGAGAGCTGGGCGTTCGAAGCCGGAGGCGAGGCGCTGATCCTGCGGCGCGCGCCGGGCGGGCTTGAGACCAACACCGGCCTCGGCGGCATCGCGTTGGCCACCGAGGCCGCTATCATCCGCGCGGCGCGGTCCCACGGTGTCACGGCCCCGGACGTCCGGAACGTCTTCGACGCAGAAAGCGATGTCGGCGCAGCCTACATCATGGCGCGCCTGCCCGGCGAAGCCTTGCCGCCACGCCTGTTCCGCATGCCGGAGATGGAGCCTATCCTGGCGGCCCTACCGAACCGCCTCGCGCGCGAAATGGCAGCCATCCACGCCGTTCCGACAGGCGACCTGCCGGACGCGGTGCCGCATGCGGGCGCGGCGGAACTGATCGAAAGCTACCACGCCGCCTATGAGGGTCTCTCGGAGCGGCGTCCCGTCTACGACCTGGCTTTCCATTGGTTGCGCGACCATTGCCCTATGCCGTTCGACCCGCCCGTGCTTGTCCACGGCGATTTCCGCATGGGTAACCTGCTGATCGACGGGACCGGCCTGACCGCCGTGCTGGACTGGGAGATCACCCATCTGGGCGATCCGCATCAGGATCTGGCCTATATCTGCGCGCCGAGCTGGCGCTTCGGGCGGCGGGAAAAGCCCGTCGGAGGGATCGGCGATATCGAGCCTTTCCTCGTCGCGTACGAAGCCGCTTCGGGCCGGCCGGTGGACCGGGGGCGGTTCCGCTTCTGGCGCGTGCTGACGACGCTGTTCTGGGGCAGTGCCTGCATGACCATGCTGGGCGACTGGCGCGATGGGTCCGAGCGCACGATCGAGCGCGCCGCCAT
Organism: Pseudomonadota bacterium; assembly: GCA_039033275.1. GTDB lineage: Bacteria > Pseudomonadota > Alphaproteobacteria > Caulobacterales > Maricaulaceae > Litorimonas. The sequence continues at coordinate 15,804 of JBCCCX010000007.1, forward strand.
CGGACGCCGTATCAGCGAGGTCGAAATCGATCTGCTACTCCTGCTGGCCGGTATCGAAGGCGTGGAGACGGAACTTCTGCCGGCCGTCGCCATCCCGGACCGCGATCCGCAGACCGGCCAGACGAGCCTGGCGGAAATGATCACGGCGCTGTCCGAGTGGAACGACCGGGAGGTGACGGCCAAGGCGGAAGGCCGCGACCGCTTCCAGTCGCGCATCGCCGCCAACCTGCTCGGCCAGCTGTCGCGCGAAGCCCGGATGGGCCGCGACTTCGCGTTCCGCCGCCGCGACCGGCTCAAAGCGTTGCGTCTTTCACCGGACGCATTGAGCGAGGGCCTGACCCAAGGCACGCTGGACTGGCGGAAGCCCGCCCTGTTCGACCATCTGCGCCTGTCCGTCATGGAACGCCTGCTGATCGATCAGCCGGACTATCACGGCCTGGCGGAAGCCAAGCGCCTCTGGTGCAGCGAATAGCCCATCTGGGACATGGCGGGGACGCGTCACCCCCTCTAGCTCCGCCCCATCGATACTCTTTGGGGATACACCATGACCAAGACGAAATTCCTGCGCAACGCCGCTCTCGCCCTGGCAGTCGCCAGCGTTCCTGCCCTCGCCCAGGCCAATCGCGGCGCGTCCGCAGGAAACTGCGCCATCCAGACCGAAATGCTCGCCGAGCTAATCCAGGCCGATGCGCGCGTGAGCGGCACGGTCGAGAGCGAAGCCGTCGATACGCTGACAAAATTCAGCGCGCATCTTTCCAACATCGTCGAGGCCGGCATGGCCGAGACCTATGAGAAGTCCGCCGCCTTCGGATATAACAAGGCTTCGGTGGACCGGCAGATGGAGGCGAACATGATGGCCATCCGGGCGGGCTTCATCACATCCACCATGGAGCCGAACCAAGTCTATATGGACCACCTGCTCGTTGCCAATAGCTGCGGCGAACAGGCTGCCCAACGCGGCGAGCTGGGTGCAGCCGACGTGCAGAAGCTGAGCGAACGCATGAACGCCGTCTACATGGCGATCCGCTAGGGCTTCGCACTCAACACACTTCCGATGAAGGGGAACGGGGCTGGCGTAAGGTCTTGGCGTCGCGTTCACGCGCGCGCTAAGGCCTTCGCCATGTCCACGATTCCAGAGCTTCTCGACACGCGCTATTCGGTCCGCGGCTTCAAGCCCGACCCCGTCCCGCAAGACCTGCTGGACCGCATCTTCGAAAAGTCGCTCAAGGCCGCTTCCAACTGCAATACGCAACCCTGGCACACCTATGTCGTATCCGGCGAGATGCGCGACAAGGTAAGCAACGCCATGCTGGCCGAGGTAATGAGCGGCAAAGGCCCTTCGCCCGAATTCGACTGGAACGTCAAATATGCGGGCGTCCACAAGGACCGTCAGTGGGGCAGCGCCATGGCGCTCTACGGCGCGATGGACATCGCCCGAGAGGACAAGCCCGCCCGGATGCAGGCCATGGGCCGCAACTGGCAATTCTTCGGCGCGCCGCACGCCGCCTTCTTCACCATGGAGAAATATCTCGGCATCATGGGCGCGGTCGATATGGGCATCTACGCCCAGACGCTCTCGCTCCTGCTGGAAGAGAACGGCATCCAGTCCTGCATGCAGGGCGCGCTGGGGCAGTTCCCCGGTCCGGTCAAGGAGCTGCTCGGCATTCCGGAGTACTACGGGATCCTGTTCGGCATGAGCTTCGGCTACGCGGACGATCATCCGGCGAATAAATGCCGGACGGACCGGGTAGCGTTGAGTGAGGGCGTGAGTTTTTTCAGCTAGGGTTTGGGCCAGCCTCGGCACCCCCTTCCGACCTCGCCTGCGGCGAGGCCACCTTCCCCTGCTCGGGGAAGGGATTGCTTAATTCCTCCCCCGAACAGGGGGAGGTGCCTGAACGCAGTGAAGGCGGTGGGGGGTGTCCCAAACAAAAAGACCGCCCCGAAGGGGCGGCCCATATTTCGCGAGATCGGAGGCGCGTTCTACTCTTCTTCGGTCTTTGCTTCCTCAGCAGGGGCTTCCTCGGCAGCGGCTTCCTCGGCGGGGGCCTCTTCCGCAGGCGCGTTCTTGGCTTCTTCCGCAGCAGCCTTGGCCGCTTCAGCAGCCTCAGCGGCAGCCGCCGCCGCCGCTTCCTTGGCTTCGGCCTCGGCAGCGGCGCGGGCTTCGGCCTTTTCTTTCTTCTCTTCGATGCGCTCGAGCGCTTTCGCGCCGGGCTTGCCCTTCTCGGGGTTGTTGCCCTGCTTGTATTCCCACAGGCCGGCGGCGCCGAGGAAGCGCGCGACGCGTTCGGTCGGGCGCGCGCCCTTACCGAGCCATTCCTGGATCTTCTCGACTTCCAACTTTACGCGGTCCTCGCTGTCCTTGGGCAGCATCGGATTATAGCGGCCCACGATCTCGATGAAGCGACCGTCACGCGGGGAGCGCGAGTCGGCGACGACGATGCGGTAATAGGGACGTTTCTTCGCGCCATGACGCGCGAGACGCAGTTTCAGAGCCATGATGTTTCCTTGAGTTTTCTGGTTCTATTTCTTGAATTTCGGATCACCGAGACCCGGTAGACCGCCACCCCCGAGACCCGGAAGGCCACCGCCTCCACCAAGTCCGGGCAATTTCCCGAGACCGGGTATGCCCGATCCCATCTGTTTCTTGAGTTCTTCAAGCTGGGCCGGGTCCATGTCCGCCGGGTTGGGCATGCCGCCTTGTCCTCCCAGCCCTTTCATCATGCCTTTGGGCATGCCGGGCATTCCCGCCATCTGCGCGGCCATTCCGGCCATGCCGCCCTTGCCCATCTTCTTCATCATGTCGGACATCTGGCGGTGCATCTTCAGCAGCTTATTGACCTCGGAGACTTCCACGCCGGACCCTGCGGCGATGCGCTTCTTGCGCGAGGCCTTGATCAGTTTGGGGTTTTGGCGTTCCCACCGGGTCATGGACAGGATGATGGCGCGCTGGCGGGCGAGGAGCCGGTCGTCCATGCCGCCCATCGCGTCCATCTGCTTCTTCATCTTCCCCATGCCGGGAAGCAGCTTCATGATACCGCCCATGCCGCCGAGCTTGCTCATCTGGCCGAGCTGGTTGGCGAGATCGTCAAGGTCAAACTCGCCCTTGGCGAGCTTTTCCGCCGTGCGGGCGGCGTCCTTTTCGTCGATGAGCTGGCTAGCCTTCTCGACCAGCGCGACAACATCGCCCTGACCCAGAATGCGGCCTGCGAGCCGTTCGGCGTCGAACGCCTCCAGCCCGTCCAGCTTCTCGCCCGTGCCGAGAAACTTGATCGGCAGGCCGGTCACGGCCTTCATGGACAGCGCCGCACCGCCGCGTCCGTCGCCGTCGATGCGTGTCAGAACCAGACCCGTCAGCGGGAGAGCCGCGTCGAAGCGCGACGCTGTTTCCACCGCATCCTGTCCGGTCAGCGCGTCGGCGACGAGCAGCGTCTCGGTCGGGTTTGCCACCCGCGAGACCTCGATGACTTCCGCCATCAGCTCTTCGTTGATCGTGGTGCGGCCCGCCGTGTCGAGGAACAGCACGTCATAGCCGCCCTTGGCAGCCTCTTTTAGCGCGCGCCGGGTGATCTCGACGGCCGACTGGCCCTTCACGATAGGCAGAAAACCCGTGCCGGACTTTTCCGCCAGCATGCCGAGCTGATCCATGGCAGCCGGCCGGTTCGTGTCGAGCGAGGCCAGCATGACCTTCTTCTTGCGCTTCTCGCGCAGATGCAGCGCCAGCTTGCCTGTGGTGGTCGTCTTGCCCGAACCCTGCAGACCCGCCATCAGGATGACGACAGGCGGCTTGGCATTAAGGTTGAGCTCGGACGCCGCGCGGACCTCCGCCATGTCTGCATCGTCTTCGGACAGTGTTCCGCCGAGCGTCTGGACCAGCGCATCGTTGACGATCTTGACGACCTGCTGACCCGGCTTGACCGCCTTGATGACCCGTTCGCCGACCGCTTCCTTGCGCACCTTGGCGACGAATTGCTTTACGACCGGCAAGGCCACGTCGGCTTCCAGCAGCGCCTTGCGGATTTCGCGCATGGCGGCATCCACGTCGCGCTCGGTCAGCGCGCCGCGGCCCGTCAGCGTGTCGAACACGCCGCCTAGTCTATCGCCAAGGGCTTCGAACAAATAAACCTCTCATTGATGCAACGGAAAAATCCGCGGTGAACGAAAACTCGTCGACCACGGGACCCCGTCTGCATCTTGTACAGCTCGGAGCGCAGAATTGTCACTGCGCTGATTGCGGCCGCACCTATGGCCCACACGGCCGAATGTCAACATGGGCGGGCTGAACCATCCGTCATTTGCGCACGCAGGTGGAGATCACTAACTTGCAGGGGCCATGCTGCGTTTCGTCCTTTTCATCGCCATGATCCTTGCGGCCTACGGCGGACCGGCACAGGCCAAAGGCGTGTTCGCGCAATCGGACAACTATGTTCTGAGGTCAGACGCCCCGGTCGAGGCGGCGGTCATCCTCACGGATCTGGAGGCGTTCCGGCTCTCCGTTCTCGCCGATCTGGGTCTGAAAGGCGGCACGGGCGAGCCCTTGCGCCTGAACATCGTCGATGATGTGCAGACGTTCGACGCGGTGACGCCGGGGGGCATTACGGCAGCGATATATCGCCAGAGCGCGGCCGGGCACGATGTCGTCATCGGATACCACCCGGAGCCGGGGCACCTGCTGTCGCGTGCATTGGAGCCCGGATGGCTGCGCCTCGTGCTGCGCCACGAAGTGGTCCACCACATCCTGGAAACGCGCTATCCGCGCAAGCTGCCCATCTGGCTCGGCGAGGGCCTGGCGGAATACTATTCCACCTATGAGCGGTCTCCGGACGGGCGGGTGACCTTCGGACGCGCCCTGCCCGAGCAGGAGCCCCTGTCGGATACGCAGCACTGGCTGCCCATGCGCACCGTGATCGAGAGTATGGCGAAATATCCCGATTTCCGTCTCGCCCCGGACCAGACTCCGCTGCGGGCGCAGCGCATCTATTACGGGCAGAGCTGGGCGCTGGCGCACTTCATCATGGACCAGCCGGACGGGCTGGCCAGCATTCACCGCTTCGTGGATGGGTGGACACCCGACGCGGACGGCGAGGACAGTTTCGAAGCGGCATTCGGGCTGCGCTACGACACGCTGGAGGTGCGCGTACGGCGTGAGATCGCCCGTAATGGGGGCGGGCTGCGTCTGCAGGCTCCGGCCCGCGCCGATACGGCTTCGGTCAACGTAAGGGAGCTCACCGCGCGCGAGCGCCTGGAGAACCATCTGCGCCTGCTCCTGACCCATGGCCGGATCGGCGATGCGACCCAGAACCGGATCGATGCGGTGCGCCGGGCGCTGGGACCGACGGAGACGACCGTCGCGTTGGACTTGGCCCGGGCCTTGCGCGCTTGGCGTCTGGGCGATTGGGACGGCTCGGACGTGGCGGTCGGCCGCGTGCTGGCGCGCCAGTCGGACCATCCTCGTGCGCTGAAGATCAAGACGAAGACGGCTTACGGTCGGGTGTCGCAGAACCAGTCGGATCAGGCTTTGTGGGACGAAGCCGAGGCCGCCGCAATCGCCGCGCTGGCCGTGCGGCCAGATGATGCGGAACTGCACCTGTTCCGAGTCGCGGTCAGCCTGCCCACGACGGAGAGGCTGTCGCCCGGCGCGCGCGCGTCGCTGGATTGGCTCCGGCGCGAATCCACGCACAGGCGTCTGCCGCACACATCGATGATGATGATACCCGCCCTGATCTACGAAGACCTGTTCGACCATGCCGATGCGGTGCTGGACAGCGCCGCGCGGTGGACGGAGCAATCGGGCGACAGATGGGTGATCGAGCGCCTTCGCGGCAATGTAGCGAGCGAACGATCCCGTCAGGCGGAGTAGTCCGGCACGCCTACCTCACAAGACGGACTTGGCGCGTGCCCTTGCCCGTTTCGGGTTGCATCGTCGACAGGATGGCACGCAGTTCATCCAGGCTCGACACCGAGGCGGACATGGACTCCCCGTCGGCCGAGAACGTCACCTCCAAATTGCCCGGCAGCGTCTTTCCATCATTTTTACGTCCTTTATCGTCTTGCTTGCGTTCGCGCTCGGAGGCGCTGACTTCGTCCTCGACGATCCCCATGCAGAGGTCGGTTATCTTGCGTGCCCGGCCTTCCTCGCCGGATAGGTCGACGGCAATCACCGATATGTCGTTGTCCCGAGCCTTTTCGCAAGCGTCCACGACACGCATGGTTTGAACCGGTTTGCAACTCATGACGACCGAGCGCTCCGCCTTCTCGTGTCGCTTGATCGCATTTTCGAGAGGTTTGACGTTCACGTCGTCACCGCCGAGGCCGCGATTATCGTTCACGATGGTCCGGGCTTCCATCAGCAGGTCTTCGGGCTGCAGCAAATCGACGATTCCGGCAAGGTCCGGGAAGTTACCTGTCATGTGATTATGCTTCGGATTCGCGCATTTCTTCCCACTTTCTCCGGCGAGTTTCGATAAGTGCTTCCTGACATCGTCGGTCGCCTTATCGAGCTTTTCCTTGTCTTTGCGGCATTGCGCCGTGTGTCCGTCCATGAACATGTCGGCGTCCGAGAGCATGCGGCCCGGCTCGTCGCCTTTTTCGTCATCAACGTCGCCGTCAGTGAGATAGACCACGTAACGTTCGCGGGAGCCTTCCGTCTTTTCGGCCGCCATCTGGTCGGCGACGGCCTGCTCGAACGACTCCGACGATACGCTGCCTTCGCGCATCGACATGAAGGCCATCGCATCGACGACCGTATCGGTGCCGGGTTCGAGCGCGACGACCTCCCCGTCGACCATGCCCCAGTTGAACGGATAGAGACCCGTACTGAAACGGGTCGCCGCCAAGGCCTCGCCGCCCAGGCTGTTTTCGATCGTCCGGAACGTGTCGGATATGGCAGCCTTGACGGACGCCACGCGGCTGCCCTTGTCGAAGCGGGTGCTCATGGACTCCGAGAGGTCCATGACCACGGATATCGAGATTGCATTGGACGCCGACCCGCCAAGCGCTTCCTGGGCGAGGGACGAGACGCTGACCTGCCGGCTCTGCTTGCCGAGAAAAGCACCGAACAGCATCGACGTCTCCGCCGACAGGGCGACCTCTACGTCGGAGCTTCCGCGCACGTCTATTCGGGGCGTGCCCAGCGCCATGCCGGTGTGACGCCGTGCATGGGTTTCGATGCTGCGAAGCGCAAGTTGACGCCTCTGGTTCGGGCTGGCCTTCTCCGGCGTTGCGGCGCTGAGCGCGGCGGCGTCGGTAATCGATTGCAGTTTGGCCTTGGTGGTGATCATGCGGCCACCGTCGAGGGATGCCCCGACCGCGGTCAGCAGCATCACGCCAACAATGGCCGTCGTAATTGAAAGATTGCCGCGCCGGTCGCGCCAGTATTTCCGAAAGTATGCCCCAGTCATTATGGCACTAGTAAGTGAAGCAAATTAAACCAGCTCTGAAAAGCGTGGTTAAAAAATTGCTCTGAAGACGGTCGGTCTGGAAAGAACCGTTATCGGAAGTTGAATTGCCACAAAAAAGCCCGCCGAAGCGGGCTTGATCGCAGATCACAAGAATATGGAAGTGTCAGGCCGAGACGGTATGCGGCTGGCTGTGGTTTTTCTTGGCCGTTTCGATCAGCGCCTTGAAGCTTTCCGGCTCGTTCATGGCCATGTCGGCCAGAACCTTGCGGTCCAGGTTGATCCCAGCCTTGTTGAGGCCGTCCATGAAACGGCCATAGGTGAGCCCCTCGGCGCGCGTGGCGGCGTTGATGCGCTGGATCCATAGCGCGCGGAACTGGCGCTTCTTCAGCTTGCGGCCGATATAGGCGTACTGACCCGCCTTCTCGACGGCCTGGTTGGCAATGCGGAACGTGTTCTTGCGGCGGCCGCGATAGCCTTTGGCCTGGGCGAGAACCTTCTTGTGACGAGCGGACTTGGTAACGCCGCGTTTGACTCGAGACATTTATCCGCTCCTACTTCTTCTTCCGGCCGTAAGACATGAACTTCTTCTTGATGACACGGGCATCGCATTCTTCGACGACCGTGGTACCGCGCAGACGGCGGATCTGGTCGTTGGAGCGCTTGATCATGCCGTGGCGCTTGCCAGCCTGGCCCGCGAGGACCTTCCCGGACTTGGTGATCTTGAAGCGTTTCTTCGCTCCAGACTTCGTCTTCATCTTGGGCATTGTTTTCTCCTGGATTGAGTTTTGCGGCGGCCGGGCAAATGCCACTTCGGCCCGGATGCGCCGTCGGCTCAGCGCGGAAGACCCGCGCAGAGCGAGCGGGGCCTATACACGAGCATGCCGGTGTTTCAAGCCACGTCTTCAGCCATGGTGGACGGCGGAGGCAGGCGACTGCGGGGCGAACGGCGGCATGTCCGACGGCCGGACATGCCGCCGCTGCCCGGCGTCCGAAAATATCGGAAAGCCGGGTCGGCCGCCCCACATCTGCGTGCTGATGGCGCGTCCCCTAAACGCCCCGCCCGCAGCCTTCATACCGAATCACCCGCCGGGACAGTGGTTCAATCGCTTTCGCCTGTCGGGCGAACGCGTCAGCGCGTTCTCGCCGTCGCTCTGACATCGTGCAGGAAGGTGGCGAACATGGCCTGCATGGGCTCGGTGATGGCGGGTCCCGCCGCTTCCGGCGTGCCGGAGTCGAAAGGCGGGGCGGGCGCATACTCGGCTTGCAGCTGCACGACCTTGGCGTAGCTCTCGCCGCGCAGGCGAGCGAGAATGCTCAAGCCGAAATCGATCCCGGCCGTTACGCCGCCGCCCGTCACCAGATTGCCGTCCTCGACCACACGCGCATTGACGGGCGTCGCGCCGAATTCGGGCAGTAGATGGCGTGCCGCCCAATGGCAGGTCGCACGCTTTCCCTCCAAGAGACCCGCTTGGCCCAGAATCAGCGACCCTGTGCAGACGGCCGTGACCAGCTTCGCCTTCGGTGCGCGACCCCTGAGGAATTCCATCGTCGCCGGGTCGCGCATGGCCGCGACCGTTCCAGAGGTCCCACCCGGCACGAACAATATGTCGAGCTCTTCCGGGCTATCGTCGAAATGGACGTCCGGGACGATGGCGACCTTCGTATCCGAAACGATCGGCGCCAGGCTCTTATCCGCGCTGACGACCTGCACGCTCGCGCCCATCATGGACGCGAACATGTATTGCGGACCGATCAGGTCCAGCACGGTCATGCCTGGATAGGCCAACATGGCGATCGTTTCATTGCCGTGCATGTAGAGGTCCGGCAGGTCCATCAGATCCTCATGCGCGTCGATGGCGATCCTTTCCGCCTCTTCCGGCGTTTCGCCGAACCTGTAGGGCGTCTCACCAGTGTCCTGCGCCCGGACGGCGCTTGCCAAGGCGAGAAAAGGCGCGGCGGCGAGGAGGTTCCGGCGGGATGGTGTAAAGTCTTTCATTATAAGGTCCTTAGAAGCGGGTCGAGAGGGAGGCGCGCACGCCGACCGGCGCGGCGGGCGAAACGACGTCCTGATTGAGATATTGGTAGGGCACCACGTAATCGGCATCGAACAGGTTGGTGACGGACAGGCCCAACCGCGTGTCGCGCCAGTCATAGGAGGCCTGTATGTCGACCACGGCGTAACTGTCCGTGAAAGAGGCGGCCGCATCGTTGGTCGGCGCGCCGTCGGCGAAGCGCAAGCCTGCGCCAAGGCCGAAGCCGTTGATCAAGCGGTAGCGCGCAGCCAGCCGCCCACTCCATTCGGGCACACGGGCCAACGGATTGCCAACGTTGGACCGTGCATCCGCGAAGCTGTCCCGCGTCGTTTCCGCGTCCGTGTAAGCCAGCGCGCCCAGAATCGATATCCGGGGCGACGGCTCCCAAAGCAGGTCGGCCTCCACGCCGCGGCTGCGCTGTTCTCCGCCTTGGACGGAAGCGAACGGATCGATGAATGACAGTACAGGTATGTCTTCGCGGATCGTTCGGAACAGGGCGAGCGTCCCTGACAGGCCGATCCCATCGGCGCCGAATTTCACGCCGCCATCGACCGTTCTGGACGTTTCCGGAACGGGCGGTTGGCCTTGGTCGCCGCTGAAGAAAAGGGCCAGGCGCGATCCTTCCGCCCAGCCGCCGAACAGTGAAAGGCCGTCCGCAACGCGCACGCTCAGCCCAAGGCGCGGATCGAGCTCCGTGGAGGTTTCTTCGGTCCCTGTCGCACCGGCCACGATCTCTTGCAGGCGGTATTCCGACAGACGCGCGGAGGCGAGCACTGTCCATCGTCCGACCGTGAACTCGTTGCGCGCATAGGCCGCCCGCGTCTGGTAATCGTTGGCCTGCTCGCTATTGATCGCAGGGATGTCTCCGAATGAGAGCCCGGCAGAGCCGACCGCATAGTCCAACGTGCCGATGGGCGCGAAGTCGAACCCGCTGCCGACCCGGTAATCGACCGCATCATAGGTCACCCCAACCAGAAGCGTATTGTCCGCAGCGCCAAACCGACTTGTCCAGAGCAGGGTGGCATCCAACGTGACCTCGTCCAGAGCCGTCGGAAGTTGCCCGCGGATGATGTCGGCCCGCGTGCCGTCCAGAGGGAAGAAGCGGAAAAAAGGGAAAGAGGAAAATTCGTCGAACGCCATGTCGTAGTAGCGCCCCCTCACCTGTCCGTACAGGCCGTCACGAAATTCGTGGTTCAGCTCTGCCGTGACCATCTGGGTCTCGATCACCGTGTCGGGCGCGTCCGCAGCGCCGCCGAACTGCTCGACATCCACACCCGGCAGGCCGACGACCGCACTGGGGATCCCGGGATATTCCAGCTGTTCGATGCGCGAATATTGTCCCCGGACGAGCAATTCGGTCGCGTCCGAGAATCCGACGGCGAAGGATGGGTAGAGAGCAAGACGATCCGCGTCGACCGCATCGATATGGCTCGCCTGCGTGGATAATTCGCCTGCCAAGCGGAAGCCGGCACGGCCGTCCTGTACATCGACGTTGGCATCGAAGTTGACGGCGCGTTCGCCGAAGCTGCCGATGCGGGCGCCCAGCACGGCGAAATCGTCACCTGCGACAGGCCGTTTGGAGACCAGGTTGATCAGCCCGCCGACCGGCGCACCCGTACCGCCGCCGAATAGGACCGATGTCGGCCCCTTGGCGACTTCGATTCGCTCGACCCCGATCAGGCTCGACGGATCGAGCGTCGCGGTGTCGCCATAGCCGATCAGCCCGTCGACGAAGATCTCGGCTTCGAAGCCGCGCAGGATCGGATTGGCCAGCACGGCTTCCATCGGGTCCTGCGGGACGGCACCCGAAACGTTGACGAGCGCACCCGACAAAGTCGTCAGTTCCTGTTCGTCAAGCAGCGTGCGGGTCAGCACCTGAATGGATTGCGGTACGTCGATGAGCGGTGTTGGCGTCCGGGTGACGCTGGCCTGTGTCGCGCCGTAATCGGAAATACGGTCGCCAGTGACGATGATTTCATCGGCTTGCCAGCTGGGAGGTTGGGTCGATTGGCCGTAGGCGACGCTGGTAAGCGCGCAGGCCGACACGCCGAGCGCGCAGGCGCGGCGGAAGATAGAAGAGGTCACGATGTAATAGAGTCCGTTGGATCGGGAAAAGGTGCAGCCGCACCGGGCAGGTTCGCTTGATCAGACGGAAGAGGGAGGTGCGCGGGACCCCAGTGGCGGTCCGCGCACGAAAGGACGCGCCGTAGTGGCGAATAGGTGATGCTGCACCGTTCCGGACGCGAGATGAGCCACAAGCCCGGCAGGCTTGTCGACGATCGCCATGAAAGCGGGGAGGCAATCCTCGCAATGGGGCGGCATCTCCGGCGCGACGGGTTCCCCAGTGGCGGCGCGGAGTGTCGCTTCCAGCTCCGATAGAGCCGCGCGTGCCTCGGCAGAGACGGGTTGTCCTGACGGATTGCAGATCAAAGCCGTATCGGCGCTGTCCACGGCCAAAGAGGACGGCAAGGCCAGCACGATGGCGAGGAGGAGCCGAAGGGCGGCAAGATATGGGGCCATCCTAAGCATGGACGAGTCGCCCCTAGCGCAATGCGTCCACATTGTCAGTCATAGTCGGCTCTTATCTGCGCAAAACTTGCTCCCCAATCACTGGGCTAAAACACACTGGGCCGAAAACAAAGAAGCCGCCCAAACCGGGCGGCTTCGTCAAACGGATATCAGGCGCTTCGAGGCGGTGTCAGCGAGGAGCCATGACCATGACCATGAGGCGCCCTTCGGTCTTGGGCGCGAACTCGACCTTGGCGACTTCGTCGAAATCCTCGGCCACGCGGGCCAGCAGGTTGGTTCCGCGGTCCATGTGCGCCATCTCGCGTCCGCGAAAGCGGACCGTGACCTTGACCTTGTCGCCGCGTTCGAAGAACTCGTTCATCTTCTTCGTTTTGACCTGGTAGTCGTGCGTGTCGATATTCGGGCGCATCTTGATCTCCTTCAGGGAGGAAGTGCGCTGGCTCTTGCGGTTTGCGGCTTTCTTCTTCTGCGCTTCGAAGCGCATCTTGCCGTAGTCGAGCACCTTGCAGACGGGTGTTTCACCCGGTGCGACTTCCACCAGGTCCAAGCCGGCGGACTGGGCGGCGGCAAGGGCTTCGGCGATGGAGACGACGCCCCTCTTCTCGCCGTCTTCGGCGATCAGCAGGACATTGTCGGATGTGATTTCTCGGTTGGTGCGCGGGCCCTTGGGCTTCTTGGCCGGTTGGGCGGCATGGGGACGTCTGGCGATGGGTGTACTCTCCTGGGGTGGCGATCGCTTGATCTGGGTCTGACAAGTGGGTGGACACAGTGTCCACCGATCAAATGATATGACCGTGCCAGCCGGCTATTTCAAGCGTCCATAGGGCTGAATCGTTCCGGATATAGGCGGTTTCTCGGGCTTTTTGCGCCTATGCCCGCCTCGCGAGCAAATCGCGGTAGGCGCTGAGCGTGGCGTCCTGCAGGGCGCGTTTGGAAAATCGCGCCGCGATGCGTTCTCGCGCCGCTCCGGAATCGTACCCGCTCGGCACGTCTTCCAGAGCCTGTGCTAGCGCGCGCACATCGCCCGGACTCACCAGCGCCCCTGTCAGTCCGCCTTCCACCACATCCACGGCCCCGCCATGCGCGCTCGCCACGACCCAGCGGCCCATGGCCTGCGCCTCTGCGGCCGTGCGGCCGAAGGCTTCCGGATCGGTCGAGGGCGTCGTGACGATGTCTGCGGCGAGCAGCGCGGCCGGCATGTCCGTTTCGTGTCCGGGCAGGCGCAGGCGGTCGCCAACGCCCAGCTCCTGCGCCAGTTTGCGAAGCTCCCCGACATAGGCGTCCCGCCCCTGCGGGTCGCCGATGCAGACCAGCACCGCATCCTTGTGCATCTGTGCCAGCGCGCGAACGGCCACGGTCTGCCCTTTCCAGCGGGTCAGACGGGCGGGCAGCAGGATGACTGTCTGTCCGTCCTCTATGCCCCAGTGCCGCCGCATCGCCGTAATGCGCGCCGAGGAAACTGTCTCCGGGTCGAACACATCCATGTCCACGCCGCGCGGAATGATACGGATCCGCCGCTCAGGCGTGCCGTGTACCGCCATGATGTGGTCGGCCGTGAACCGGGAATTGGCGATGACCAGGTCACCGCGCGCCATGATCGAATTGTAGCGCCGCTTGCCCGGAAAACCTTCATTGTAGATGCCGTGATAGGTGGTGACGAAGGGCACGCCCTCGGCAATGGCGGCCCGCCATGCCGCCCAGGCCGGGGCGCGCGAGCGCGCATGGACCACATCGATTTGATTTAGCACAATCAGTTTGCGAATCGCCGCCACGCGCCAAGGAAACGAAAGCAGGCGCTTTGAGCCGATTTGCGCCGTGAAGTGAGTGCCTCCGGCGTCCAGCAGCTCCGGGACGAGACGCCCGCCGCCGCTCACGACGAAGGCGCGGTGCCCTGCCGCGGACAGGGCTTCTGCGACCTCCACCGTTGTGCGTTCCACCCCGCCCGCATCCAACTCTGGCAAGACTTGCAGGACATTGTATGAGCGCGGCGAAGACATCGTTGGAGACGCGTTAGACATGAGCCTGCAACACATCAACCATGACGGCAGCGCGCTCGCCTACAAGCGCACGGACGGGCACGGCCCGATGGTCATCTGGTGCGGCGGGCTGAAGTCGGACATGGAGGGCACCAAGGCCGTCGATCTGGAGCGCCGCTGCGCTGCGGCCGGACAGGCCTATCTGCGATTCGACTATTTCGGCCACGGGGTCAGCGAAGGCGCATTCACGGACGGCACCGTGTCGCGCTGGGCATCGGATGTCTGCGCCATGATCGACCGGTTCGGGTCGGACGGATGCGTCCTGATCGGGTCGAGCATGGGCGGGTGGGCCTCCCTGCTCGCCGCGCTGGACCGGCCCGAGGCCGTGGCGGGTCTCGTCCTGATCAATCCCGCGCCGGATTTCACGGACCGGATCTATGAGAACTGGGACGACCACAATCGCCGTATGCTGGAGGATGACGGCGTTGTGTATGAACCGTCCGACTATGGCGAGCCCTATGCCTACAGCCGCGCCCTGATCGAAGACGGGCGGTCGCGGCGCCTGCTGAAAGGCCCGATCGCCTTCGCCGGACCTGTGGAGATATTGCAAGGCGCCCAGGATACGGTCGTCCTACCCGAACATTCCCGGCCCATCGTGAACGCGCTGACGAGCGACCGCATCGGCTACACGCTGGTCAAGGGCGGCGATCATTCCCTATCGCGCCCGCAGGATCTGGAGCGGCTCTGGCGCACGCTCCAAGGCGTGATCGCGCAGCTCTGAACGCGATGGTCGTCCCGCTCGAAAACCGCCCGCGCTCCGGGCCCTATTCCGGTCTGAACCACCGGTCCGCCAAACGGTTCATGGCGCGCCAGTTCGAAGCGGCGGGCCTGCCATTCGCGGACGAAGATGCCCTCGACCTACTGCTCGGGCTGACGGGGATGAGCCGGTCGGACTATGTGCTGCGCGGAACCGAATTCATCACGGCGGAGCAGTTCGACGCCTTGCGCGCCGTCGCCGACCGGCGCCTGTCCGGCGAACCGGTCGACCGCATCCTCGGCTGGCGAGAGTTTTACGGTCGTCGCTTCTCCATCGAAGGCGTGCTGTCGCCACGCGGCGACACGGAAATATTGCTTCTCGCCGCATTGGACGCAGTCCACAACGTGGCCGCACCCCGACTGCTGGACCTCGGCACCGGATCGGGGGCGCTAGCCTTATCCATCCTGGCCGAGCGTCCCGATGCGCACGTCATTGCCACGGATCGCGATGAAACTGCGCTCCGGACTGCACAGCACAATGCGCGCTCGCTCGGCGTGGACGATCGTCTGGAGCTGCGCGCTTCAGACTGGTTCGACGCCTTGGACGCACACGGTTTGGAGGATGCAACCGGATTGGACGCCGTGCTGTCCAACCCACCTTACATCACTTCCGAAGCCATGACGGCGCTGGAGCCTGAGGTCGCCAACCACGATCCGCACGGCGCGCTGCATGGCGGCGTGGACGGGCTGGATCCGTACCGCACGATCATTCCCCAAGCATCGGGTCGGCTGCGTCCGGGCGGATGGCTGGGTGTCGAGATCGGCTACGATCAGGGCCGCGCGGTGCGGGAGCTTTTCACCAAAGCGGGCTATCGCGATGTACGCGTCCTTCCCGACCCGGGCGGATTGGACCGGGTGGTTTGCGGCACGGTCTAGAGCCGCATTTTGCGGGGATAAGCCGGAGGCTCTCTGAAAAACCCCTTTGACAACAGTCCCTCAAATGTTACGCGGGTCTTGTCGGTTGGGTATGAAACCGCGTGGACGACAGGTCCCGAACCCCGACCAAACCACCCAGGGACGACATCTGCCCGGCAACCCGCCGCACAATCGTCATCCAGCGTGTTTAGGACAATTTCCATGAAGCGTCAGCGCGGCCGTAATCGCAACAACAACAATAACAATCGCAACAACAGCAACCGGTCCATGGAATCCAACGGGCCCGATGTGAAAGTGCGCGGCAACGTGTCGACCATCTACGAAAAATACACGCAGCTCGCGCGCGACGCCAAGACATCCGGGAACCGGGTCAAGGCGGAGAGCCTGCGCCAACATGCCGAGCACTATCTGCGCCTAATGAACGAACAGGAAGCCGCTCGCGAGGCCGAGCGCGAAGCGCGGGAAGCCGAACGCGAAGCGCGCGAAGCCAAGCGCGCTGAACGCAACGAACAGCGCGGGGACAATCATGACGATGGCGAGGAGCGCCGCAGCCGCGGACGCCGCAAGAGCCGTCGCGACGACGAAGGCGAACAGAACGCACAGGATGTCGAACCGTCCGAGGCCCCCGATGCCGAAGAGAAGCCGCGTCGTCGCACCCGCAAGACCGCCGAGGCGTCCGACGAGCAGGGCGACACTGGCGACGAGTCCGAAGAAAAACCGAGACGCCGTCGCCGCGCGCCGGCCCGGACCAAAGACGACAGCTCCGTGGAAGCGGCCGAGTAGGCTTGTCCGCCAGGACCCGGCGTAGACCCACACCTCGCCAGTATCTTCCATCCGGCGTCACTGCACCTGACCCAAACCTGTCCTGACGCGGACAGATCAAAAGGCCGTCCGGTCGCTTAACTGCCCACGCCTGCCGGTCGCCAACCATGCTGATCGCAATGTCTTCGTTCGGGTGAAAGCTGGCTGGCTTTCCCTCCCCGCGCCCGGTAATCTTGTCACCAACACCCACAGATGAAAGACAAGATGATGAGCGACTTCCCGAAGGGCGACCTGATGTCCGGCAAGCGCGGCCTGATCATGGGCGTGGCCAA
>JBCCCX010000008.1:0-29393 GCA_039033275.1 Pseudomonadota bacterium
CAAAGCGCCAACTGCGCCGACAAACATGGACACCAGCGCGAGCGCGGCGACGACCTGCTGCCACTGATCCATAATCCCGTCGAGCGGGCCATAGAGAAGCCGCGCGATCAGGGCCATGGCGGCGAATTTGGGCGCAGACGCGAAGAAGCCCGTGACTGGCGTTGGAGAGCCTTCATAGACGTCCGTCGTCCACATATGAAACGGCGCGGCGGAAATCTTGAACGCCAGTCCGCACATCATGAAGACCATGCCGCCGACGACGCCGGCATTCAGGCCATCCGCTTCTATGACCGCCGCGATGCCGGCAAAATCGAGATGGCCGGTAAAGCCGTAGATCAGGGACGCGCCGTAAAGCAGAAAACCGGATGAGAGGGCGCCGAGAACGAAGTATTTCAGGCCGGCCTCGGACGCGCGCAGACTGTCGCGGTTAAATGCCGCCATGATGTAGAGCGACAGGGCTTGCATCTCCAGACCGATATAGAGCGCGAGCAAATTGTTCGCGCTGACCATGATCGACATGCCGAGCACGGCGTAGATCATCAGAACGGAAAATTCGAACCGGTCGAGCTTTTCGGCCTTGAAGTAGGGCCGTGTGAAGACAAGAGCGAGCGCCGCGGTCAGTCCGATCACGAGCTTGGAATAGTGCGCGAAGTCATCCACGGCGAGCAGCCCATTGAAGGACGTGCCCTGCGGACGGCCGAGCAGGAAACCCATCAGGGCAAATACGACCAGCATGGCGATGGCAATCCACCGCATCACATCCGCCTGACGTTCGCCTTTGACGAACAGGCTCATAAGGACGACGAAGATCGTCTGCCCCGCGAGCAGAAGCTCCGGCGCCATGAGTGTGACGGCTTCCATCTCAGTTCACCTCGTCCAGGACGGGCACGGCCGTGTCGGCCTGAAAGTCCGCGATCAATTGCATCACGCTCGCCTCTGTGATGTCGGTGACGAGCGATGGATAAACGCCCAGAAGGATCGTGAAGAAAGCGAGTATTCCCAAGATTCCCCATTCGCGCGCCGTGACGTCCGTAATGACGTCGAGCTTTTCATTCACCTGTTCCCCGAAGATCGTCTCGCGGTAAAGGTGGAGCGCGTACATGGCCGACAGGATCATGCCAATAGCCGCTCCTGCCGCCACCCACGGGCTGACCTGGTAGGCGCCAACCATGGTCAGGATCTCCCCGACGAAGCCGGACGTTCCCGGCAGGCCGACATTGGCCATGGTGAACAGCAGGAAGAAGGCTGCGAAAACCGGCATGCGCTTCACGAGCCCGCCATAGAAGGCGATGTCGCGCGTGTGCATACGGTCGTAGATCACGCCGACGCAGAAGAAGAGCGCACCCGATACCAGCCCGTGGCTAATCATCTGGAAAATGCCGCCCTGTATGCCCTGCAGGTTGAAGGTGAAGATGCCCATGGTGACAAAGCCCATATGGGCCACGGAGCTGTAGGCGATTAGCTTCTTCATGTCCGCCTGCCGGTAGGCGACCAGCGACGTGTAGATGATGGCGATAATCGAGAGGCCGAAAATCAGCGGCGCGAACTGGATCGACGCATCCGGGAAATAAGGCAAGGAGAAGCGAAGGAAGCCATACCCGCCCAGCTTCAGAAGGATGCCAGCCAGGATGACCGACCCGGCTGTCGGAGCCTGCACGTGCGCATCCGGCAGCCATGTGTGGACGGGCCACATCGGCATCTTGACCGCGAAGGAGGCAAAGAAGGCCAGCCAGAGCCATGCCTGGACCTCGCCAGGGATGACGAGATCCTTCAGCGCGCGGATATCCGTCGTCGGCTCCCCAAACTGCACGCCGCTCTGCGCGTAGAGCCAGAGAATGGCCGCCAGCATGAGCACGGACCCCAGTAGCGTGTAGAGGAAAAACTTGTAGGACGCATAGACCCGGTTCGCCCCGCCCCAGACGCCGATGATGATGAACATCGGGATCAGCACGGCCTCGAAGAACAGGTAGAACAAGATCAGGTCGAGCGCGCAGAACACGCCGATCATCAGGCTTTCCAGCAGCAGGAAGGCGATCATATAGTCGGCCTTGCGCGTCTTGATCGACGTTTCCGACGCCAGAATGCAGAGCGGTGTCAGGAAGGCCGTCAGCAGGATGAACAGCACCGATATGCCGTCCACGCCCATGCGGAAGTCGATGCCCCCGCCGAGCCAACGCGCTTCGTCCACGAACTGGTAGCCAGGGTTCGACGCATCGAAGTCGAGGACGAGGACGAGCGAAAGCAACAGCACGATCAGGCTGACCAGCAGCGCCGTGCGGGGCGCGTTGCGCTCCGTCTGCTCCCGGCCCTCTTCCCGCGTCAGCCAGGAAACGAAGGCGATGAACAGCGCACCGATGAGCGGGATGGCGACCAGCGCCGGTAAGATGGGAAGACTGGAAAACATGGTCTAGCCCCCAAGCCCGCGCACGCCGATGATAATCAGGATCGAGACCCCGATGATCATCACGAAGGCGTAGTGGAAGACCTTGCCGGATTGCAGGCGGGACAGCCTGTTGGATGCACTGGACGCGAACCCGGCGAAGCCGTTGGGGCCGAACCGGTCGATGACCTCGACATCCACGGCCTTCCAGAAGAAATCGCCAAGAGCCCGCGCGCCGCGCACGATGGTCGCGTCGTAAATCTCGTCGATGTACCATTTGTTCAGAAGGAAACGGTAGATCGGCGATCCGCCCGTCGTCTCCACCGCGTCGATTCGGCGCTGCGCACCGCCGTCGCGGTACATCAGCCAGGCGATGGCGAAGCCGATGAAGGTCGCCACGAGCGGCGCGAAATAGACCCATGTCGGATATTTGTGGTGCCCGCCGCCATGGCCGTCTTCGTAGCCTTCCGCGGCGGCATAGAGATTGTCGGGCGCCGCAGCATAATCCGCGCCCACACCCGGCAGGGCTCCGTGCCAGAAGTCGTTCAGATTGTAGCGGAAGCTCTCGTAGAAAACCGCGCCCTCCACCAGAGCACCGATGGAGAGGAGTACGAGCGGAACCCGCATCGACCAGGGACTTTCATGCGCGTGGGCCAACGTATGGTCGTCGCCCCGATATCGGCCGTGGAAGGTCATGAAGACGAGACGCCAACTGTAGAAGCTGGTCATCAACGCAGCAACCAGGCCCATCCAGAAGGCGAAGACGGCCGCATTATTGCCGCCGAGCGCACCGACTTCGTAGGCGGCTTCGATGACGAAGTCCTTGGAGAAGAAGCCGGCAAAACCGATTCCCATGAGCGGGATGCCGACACCTGTCAGGGCCAGCGTTCCGATGATCATACCAGTGTAGGTCCAGGGCACCTTGCGCCAGATGCCGCCCATCCGGCGCATATCCTGTTCATGGTGCAGCGCGTGAATTACGGAGCCCGCCCCCAGAAACAGCAACGCCTTGAAAAAGGCGTGGGTGAACAGGTGGAACATGGCCGCATTGTAGGCGCCCACGCCTGCGGCGAAGAACATGTAGCCGAGCTGCGAACAGGTTGAATAGGCAATGACGCGCTTGATGTCGTTCTGGACCAGCCCGACCGTCGCCGCAAAGAACGCGGTAAACGCCCCGATGGCCGTGATGAAGCCCGACGCGATGGGCGCGGCTTCGTAGATCGGGAAAGCCCGGCAGACGAGGAACACGCCAGCGGTCACCATCGTGGCGGCGTGGATCAGCGCGGAGACGGGCGTCGGGCCTTCCATCGCATCGGGCAACCAGACATGGAGCACAAACTGCGCCGACTTGCCCATCGCGCCGACGAAGAGCAGCATGGCGATCAGCTCCATGGCGTTCACGTCCAGGCCGAGGAACTCCAGACGCCGGTCGCTATTCTGGGCAATGGCGTCGAACACCACGTCGAACTCGACCGAGCCGAAGACGAGGAAGATCGCCATGATGCCGAGCGCGAGGCCGACATCGCCGACGCGGTTGGTCACGAAGGCCTTGATCGCGGCGGCATTCGCGGAGGGCTTCTTGTAGTAGTAGCCGATCAGCAGATAACTTGCGAGGCCGACCCCTTCCCAGCCGAAGAAGAGCTGAATGAAATTGTCCGCCGTCACCAGCATCAGCATGGCGAAGGTGAAGAGCGACAGATAGGCGAAGAAGCGCGGCTTGTACGGGTCCTCCTCCATATAGCCCCAGCTATAGAGGTGGACGAGCGCCGAGACGGAGGTCACGACGATCAGCATGATGGCCGTCAGCGTGTCGATCTTCAGCGCCCAGTCGGCGGTCAGCCCGCCAATGTCCATCCAGCGCATCAGGGTGATGGTCGTGTCCGGCGCATCGCCAAACGCAATGCCGATAAAGGCGATCCAGGACAGAATAGCCGACAGGAACAGCAAACCGGTGGTGAGCGCCATGCTGGCCTTTTCCGGCAGCTTGGCCCCGCCGAAGCGGGTTCCCGCCAGACCGGCGATCACGGCCCCGGCGAGCGGGGCGAAGACGATTGTCTGATACAGCAAGAGATCAGCCCTTCATCAGGTCGGCGTCTTCGACCTGGATGTTGCCGCGATTGCGGAAGTAGACGACGAGAATGGCGAGCCCGACGGCCGCTTCGGCCGCCGCAACGGTCAGGATGAACAGGGCGAAGATTTGCCCGTCGATCGGGTTTACCCCCGGCATGACCGGCATATGCGCGGAAAACGCCACGAAGTTGATGTTCACGGCCAGCAGGATGAGCTCGACACACATCAGAATGACGATCACGTTCTTCCGGTTCACGAAGATACCGAAAACCCCGATGATGAAGATCATCGCGGCGACGATCAGGTAATGGGACAATCCGATGACCATGTGTTCCCTCCCAGCGGCAGCGGCCCGCTAGCCGAGTCCCCGTCCGGGTTCGATATCGACGAGTTCGATACCGTCTTCGCGCGTACGGGACATTTGCGCGACCGCGTCCTGGCGGCGCACGCCCTCGCGCTCGCGCAGGGTCAGCACGATCGCGCCGACCATGGCGACGAGCAGCACGAAACCGGCTGCCTCGAAAGCTCCGGCATATTGAGTGTAGAGAACCGCACCGAACGCTTCGAGGTTTGTCATGGTCGTGTCCGGCGCGACGAGCGGGCGTCCGCCTTCGGAGAAGTAAGCCGCACCGAGCGTAATCATCTCCAGCAACAGAATGGCCGCGACGATGGCACCGATGGGGGCGTACGACAGAAAGCCCTTTTTGAGCTCCACGAAGTCGACGTCGAGCATCATCACGACGAAGAGGAAGAGAACCGCGACGGCGCCGACATAGACCATGACCAGCAGGAGCGCGAGGAACTCCGCGCCCATCAGGATGAACAGTCCAGCTACGCTGAAGAATGTCAGGATCAGAAACATTACGGAATGCACGGGATTGCGCGACGCCACGACCATGAAGGACGCGGCGATGGCAACCGTTGACAGAATGTAGAATGCAATGGCCGCGATCACGACAGACTCTCTTTTCTTGCGTCCGCCCGGGCCGCCCCAATCGGGGCAAGCCGTTCGCGGAATCGCGCTCCCTTAACGATAGGGTGCATCCATGGCTAGGTTCTTGGCGATCTCAGTTTCCCACCTATCCCCGTTATCGAGCAGCTTCTCCTTGTCGTAGTAGAGCTCCTCGCGGGTTTCGGTGGCGAATTCGTAGTTCGGCCCTTCGACGATGGCGTCGACCGGGCAGGCTTCCTGGCAAAGGCCGCAATAGATGCACTTGACCATATCGATGTCGTAGCGCGTCGTGCGGCGCGATCCATCCGGGCGGGGTTCTGCCTCGATGATGATGGCCTGGGCCGGACAGATCGCCTCGCAGAGCTTGCAGGCGATGCAACGCTCTTCCCCGCTGGGATAACGGCGTAGCGCATGCTCGCCGCGGAAACGCGGGCTGAGCGGGCCTTTCTCGAACGGGTAGTTCACCGTCACCTTCGGCCGGAAGAAATAGCGCATGGCGAGCCCGAAAGCGCTCACAAAGTCCAGCAGCAGCGCGCCGCGGACGAACTGTTTGACCCGGGACATCACGCACCTCCCGCAAAAACGACGACACCCGACACGATCAGCACGGATATGAGCGCGGTTGGCAAGAAAACCTTCCAGCCCAACCGCATCAGCTGGTCATAGCGGTAACGCGGCACGATGGCTTTTACCATGGCGAACAGGAAGAAGATGAAGGCCGTTTTCAGGACGAACCAGAAAACACCCGGCAGGAACTGGAAACCGACATCGATCGGCGCATGCCAGCCGCCCAGGAACAGGATGACCATCATGGCCGAGAGCAGCATGATGTTCACATATTCGGCGAAGAAGAACATCAGGAACGGCGTGGACGAATACTCGACCTGATAACCTGCCACGAGCTCGGATTCGGCTTCCGGCAGATCGAAAGGCGGACGGTTCGTTTCCGCCAGCGCGCTGATGAAGAACAGCACGCCCATGTAGAACAGGATCGGCATCAAAATATAGTTGGCCAGGCCGAACTCCGTCGCCGGGTTGAGCCTGAACATGTTCCAGTTCCAGAAGCCACCCGCTTGCGTATTGACGATCTCCGTCAAATTCATCGAACCGGTGATGAAGATCACCGTCAGGATGATGAAGCCGATGGACACCTCGTAGGAGACCATCTGCGCCGCCGAACGGAGCGCGCCCATAAAGGGGTATTTGGAGTTGGATGCCCACCCTCCGATCATTATGCCGTAGACCCCGAGCGAGCTGATCGCGAGCACGTAGAGCACGCCGATATTGATATCGGAAATGACCCAGCCCGGCGCGACAGGGATGACCGCCCAGGCCAAAAAAGCCATGACGAGCGCGATTACGGGCGCGAGGATGAACAGGAACTTGTCGGACCCCGCCGGAACCACGATTTCCTTAAAGAAGAACTTCAGGGCGTCGGCGATCGTTTGCAGAAGCCCGAACGCGCCGACCACATTGGGTCCGCGTCGCATCTGCACGGCGGCCCAGATTTTCCGGTCCGCCAAAACGAGTGCGGCGACGAGCAGGGCGAGGACGATGACGAAGGCCAGGACCTGAAGTATCTTCAGGCCAAACCACAGACCCCAGTTCGGATCATCGGCAGGAACCAGAACAGCGGTCTGGAAGATGGGGAGTGCGAGATCGATCATTCCGCGGCCTCGGGTAACGCATGGTCATCATCGACCGCGGAGCACTCGGCCATCACATTCGACGCGCGCGCAATCGGGTTGGTCATGTAGAAATCGGTCACAGAACTGCGCAGCGGCGCGTCAGACAGAACTCCGTCAGATCCCAGCGCGGCCACGTCGAACGCTTCGGACGCCACCGCGCCCGGCGCGTAGCCCAATGCACCAAAGGTCGGATGCGCTTCGGTCATACGGTCACGCAGCTCCGACTGGGAGTCGAAGGGAAGCACATGGCCGACAACGCCCGATAGGGCACGAATGATCGCCCAATCCTCCTTGGCCATGCCTTTGGGCGGCACGGCCCGCATGCCCATCTGAACGCGGCCTTCCGTGTTGACGTAGAGCCCGTCTTTTTCCGTGTAGGCGCAACCCGGCAGAATGATGTCGGCGACATGCGCGCCTGCATCGCCGTGATGGCCCTGATAGATGACGAATGCGTTCTTCAAACGGCTTGTATCCAATTCGTCCGCACCGAGCAGGTAGACCGTCTCGATCTCGCCGCTCTCCGCGCCCGACAGAATGTCCGCCGTCGCTTTGCCGCCCTCTCCGGGCACGAAGCCCAGATCGAGTCCGCCGACGCGCGCTGCCGCGCTGTGTAGGACGTTGAAAGCGTTCCAGCCCTCCTTAACGAAACCCGGTCCCGACATCAGCTTGCCCAATGCCGACAGGAGCGCCAGCCCGGCCTCGCCGACCAGCGCACCGGACCCGACGATGATCATCGGCTTCTCCGCTTTGCGGAAGATTGAGGCGAAACCCTTACGGGCTTTGCTGAAGGTGGCCAGGTCGGCCGCAGACGTCCCGACCGAATGATAATCATAGGTCAGGTCGGCCCCTTCGCCGAGCATGCCGACATCCAGTTCGCCCGTCAGCCAACGTTTGCGGATACGGGCATTGATGATCGGCGCTTCCAAACGCGGGTTGGTACCGACGAGGAGGATGGCGTCGGCTTCGTCTATGCCGGCGATCGTGCTGTTGAAGAGATAGGTCTCACGTGCCCCGGCGCCGATCAGGCTGCCATCCTGACGGCAATCGATCGACGCAATGCCGAGCATGCCCATTAGCTCCTTGAGGGCATACATGGATTCCGCATCGCATAGGTCGCCTGCAATGGCCGCTATCCTCGACGGGTCCCCTTTTAGCTTCGCCGCCGCAAGGGCGAGCGCCTCGTCCCATCCGGCTTGGCGCAATTTGCCGTTCTCGCGAATGAAGGGGCGGTCGAGGCGCTGGCGCGTCAGCCCGTCCCAAACAAAGCGCGTCTTGTCGCTGATCCATTCCTCGTTCACGTCGTCATTCACGACCGGAAGAATGCGCAGCACGGCGTCGCGGCGGCTGTCCACGCGGATGTTGGAGCCGACGGCGTCCATCACGTCCACGCTCTCGACCTTGTCCAGCTCCCAAGGCCGCGCATTGAAGGCGTAGGGCTTGGATGTCAGCGCGCCGACGGGGCAAAGATCGATCACATTACCGGATAGCTCCGAGGTAAGCGACTTCTCCAAGTAGGTTGTGATTTCAGCGTTTTCGCCGCGATTGACGAGGCCGATCTCCTGCACGCCAGCCACTTCCGTGATGAACCGGACGCAACGCGTGCACTGGATGCAGCGAGTCATGATTGTGTTGACGAGCGGACCCATATGCTTGTCGTCGACTGCGCGCTTATTCTCCTCGAAACGGGAGAAGTCGCGGCCATAGGCCATGGCTTGATCCTGTAGATCGCACTCGCCGCCCTGGTCGCAGATCGGGCAGTCCAGCGGGTGATTTATCAGCAGGAACTCCATCACCCCTTCCCGCGCCTTCTTCACCAGCGGCGAGTTTGTCTTGATATGGGCAGGCGAGCCGTCCCGGTTCGGGCGAAGATCCTTGACCTGCAGCGCACAGGACGCCTGAGGCTTTGGCGCGCCTTCCCATTCAACAAGGCACATACGGCAGTTACCTGCCACGGACAGACGCTCGTGATAGCAGAAGCGGGGGATTTCGGCCCCGCCGAATTCCTCGCAAGCCTGCATCAGCGTGTAGTCAGCCGGCACTTCGTGCTCGACACCATCGATCTTGATTGTGCGGAGATCGCTCATGACTTCGGGCCTTTGAAGGGATCATCTTCTTCGTGGAACTCGGCACTGATGATTCCAGCGCGTTCTTCCAGTCGACCGACACGCATTTCCAAACGGTCCAAGCGGCGATTTATACCGGCAACACCGCTATGTAGAAAACCGATTTGTTCTTCCACGTTAGTCATCCGGACCTTCAAGTCACCCACATCGGATTTGATGGTGGAAACGTCGGCGCGAATGGCACGAAGATGTTCGAGAATGATGTTGTCGACGTCACTCACATTCTACTCCGCCGCCTGCACGAACACGGGACGTCCCGAACGATACAGATTGATCCGCTCTTCGATCTCATGACGAAAATGACGGATGAGGCCCTGTATCGGCCAGGCGGCCGCATCGCCGAGCGCGCAGATCGTGTGGCCTTCGACCTGTTTGGTCACATCCAGCAACATGTCGATCTCGTGCGTTTCAGCCTCGCCGCGCACCATGCGTTCCATGACGCGCCACATCCAGCCCGTGCCCTCGCGGCAAGGCGTGCACTGGCCGCAGGACTCGTGCTTGTAGAAGTAGGACAGGCGCGCAATGGCTTTCACGACATCCGTGCTCTGATCCATCACGATGACGGCCGCCGTTCCGAGCCCAGACTGGTGCTCGCGCAAGGCATCGAAGTCCATCAGAACGGTATCGCAAATTTCCTTGGGCAGAAGCGGCACGGATGAGCCGCCCGGAATGATGGCCTTCAGATTGTCCCAGCCGCCTCGGACGCCGCCGGCATGCGTCTCGATCAACGTCTTGAGCGGAATGGACAGCGCCTCTTCCACATTGCACGGCGTGTTGACGTGGCCGGATATGGAAAAGACTTTCGTGCCCTTGTTGTTGTCGCGACCGAAGCTCGCGAACCAGTCCGCGCCCTTGCGCAGAATGGTCGGCACGACGGCTATGGATTCAACATTGTTGACGGTCGTCGGGCAACCATAAAGGCCGGCGTTGGCCGGAAATGGCGGCTTCAGGCGCGGTTGCCCCTTCTTGCCTTCCAGGCTCTCGAGCAATGCGGTTTCCTCACCGCAAATGTAGGCGCCGGCGCCGTGATGGACGAATATGTCGAAATCCCAGCCGGAACCGCAGGCGCTCTTGCCGATCAGGCCCGCCTCATAGGCCTGGTCCACAGCCGCCTGAAGCCGTTTGCGCTCGAACGTGTATTCACCGCGTAGATAGATATAGGCCGCGTGTGCTTGCATGGCGAAACCCGCCACGAGGCAACCCTCGACGAGCAGATGCGGGTCGTGCCGCATCATTTCGCGGTCCTTGCACGTGCCCGGTTCCGACTCGTCGGCATTCACGACGAGATAGTGCGGACGCTCGCCCACTTCCTTCGGCATGAAGGACCATTTCAGTCCTGTCGGGAAACCCGCACCGCCGCGGCCGCGCAGGCCGGACGCTTTCACCTGGTCGATGATCCAGTCCTTGCCCTGCGCCAGCATGGCGGCCGTCCCCTCCCAGGCACCGCGCTGCCGGGCACCGTCCAGACCCCAGTCCTGCAAGCCGTAGAGGTTCTTGAAAATACGGTCTTCGTCTTTGAGAAGCTGTGTCATGCCTCAGCCCCCTTCGCCAGGCGCTTGGCCTGCTTCACCCATTCGTCGCGCTTGATGCGTCCGGGATAGCGCGCGAGAGCGTCCGCTTCCACGTCCTTGATATCTTTCGCCTTCCAGGCGCCGATCTGGCGGTAGTAGTAGACGCCCTTCTCGTTGAGTTCTCGCTCGAAGACCGGTCCGATCCCTTTGATCTTCTTCAGATCATCCGGCTGACCGTCGGTCGGGCCGTCCTTATAAAGCACTTGCGGCACGGCGCCGGAGGTGCGGCGGCGCGGGGCGACAGCCGCCCCCTTGGAGTCAGGCACGGGCTGGCCATCTTTCTTCACCGGCTTGCGCTTCGTGACGGGCTTGCCAGCATTGTCCGGCACAATGGCTTTGGCCATATCCTTGGCTTTTTCGAGCAGCTCGCCTGCCGGGCTGCGTTCATGATCGACCCGGGTCGGTGGCGGCGGGACCGGCTTGTTGCGACGGCCGCCAATGGTGGCTCGCACGCCCTTCGGATCGTCGCCATGTCGGCGCAACGTGACCTTCTTGTCCTGGTTCGGCAGTTTCGTCAGCTTACGCGCCGCCTTGTAGAGATCCTTGGAATTCAGTGTCTTGGGACCACCTTCCGGAGCGGAGTTGACGCGGTCGGTCTGGGGGCCGCGCTCCGGCATCCGCCCGGCGGCCATCTCATCAATCAATGCCTCCAACGACTCCGGCGTTAGGTCTTCATAGTAAGGATCGTCGTCCACGTCTGTGGAGACCTGCATCATGGGCGCGTTGGCGCAGGCACCCAGGCATTCGACCTCGAGCCAGCTGAAATTGCCATCCGCGCTGACCGTGTTCTGCGGCCCGACGCGACGGGCCAACACCTCTTTCAGCGCATCCGAGCCGCGCAGCCAGCACGGCGTCGTGCCGCAGAGTTGGATATGGAATTTCCCAACCGGCGCGAGGTTGAACATGGTGTAGAAGGTCGCGACCTCGTAGACACGGATATAGGCCATGCCGAGCATGTCGGCGACTTGGCGCAGGATCATTTCCGGCAACCAGCCATCCGCATCCTTCTGCGCGATCCAAAGCGCAGGAATAAGCGCGGACCGCTGGCGCCCTTCCGGATACTTTTTCGTCCAGGCCAGAATACCGGCTTCGGCTTCGGTCGAAAGCGCGACATCCGTCGGCTGCACAGGCGACATGCGGCGCGCGCTCATCGGTCCACCTCCCCGAACACGATGTCGAGCGAGCCGAGGATGGCGGAAACGTCAGCGAGCATGTGGCCTTTGTTCATATAATCCATGGCTTGAAGGTGGGCGAAACCCGGAGCGCGGATCTTGCAGCGGTAGGGCTGGTTCGTGCCGTCGGAGACCAGATAAACCCCGAACTCGCCCTTCGGACATTCCACGGCGGCGTAGATTTCACCCTCCGGCACTTTGATGCCTTCCGTATAGTGCTTGAAGTGATGGATCAGCGCTTCCATCGATTGCTTCATCTCGGCGCGGCGCGGCGGAACCCATTTATTGTCTTCCGTCATGACCGGACCTTCCGGCATCAATTCAAGCGCTTGCCGCATGATCTTGACGGATTCATACATCTCGTCGACGCGGCAGAGATAGCGGTCGTAGCAATCACCATTCTTGCCGAGCGGAATCTTGAAATCCAGTTCGCTGTAGACCTCGTAAGGCTGGTTGCGTCGCAGATCCCAAGGGATGCCGGACCCGCGCACCATGACGCCTGTGAAACCGTGATCGTAGCA
This sequence comes from Pseudomonadota bacterium, assembly GCA_039033275.1. GTDB lineage: Bacteria > Pseudomonadota > Alphaproteobacteria > Caulobacterales > Maricaulaceae > Litorimonas. The sequence goes on from JBCCCX010000008.1 coordinate 12,478, forward strand.
ATCCTGCTTGGACACAACCCCGATATCGACGTTGCGCTGTTTAAAGATGCGGTTTTCCGTGAGCAGAGTTTCGATCTCGGCAAGCCGATCCGGGAACTGATCGCACCAGACGAGAATGTCGTTGACGAGCGCGGGTGTCAGATCTTGATGCACGCCGCCCGGACGGAAATAGTTGGAGTGCATGCGCGCGCCGCAGGCCCGCTCGTAGAAGACCATCAGCTTCTCGCGCTCCTCGAAGCCCCAGAGCGGCGGTGTCAGCGCACCGACATCCATGGCCTGCGTCGTGATGTTGAGCAGGTGCGAGAGAATGCGCCCGATCTCGCAATAGACGACACGGATGAACTGCGCGCGGCGCGGCACCTCGATGCCCGCCAGCCTCTCGATGGCCAGGCAGAAGGCATGTTCCTGGTTCATCGGCGCGACATAATCGAGCCGGTCGAAATAGGGGATCGCCTGCAGGTAGGTCTTGTGTTCGATCAGCTTTTCCGTGCCGCGGTGCAGCAGCCCGATATGCGGATCCACCCGCTCTACGATCTCGCCTTCGAGCTCCAGCACAAGGCGCAGCACGCCGTGCGCCGCCGGGTGCTGCGGGCCGAAATTGATCGTGAACCGACGATCCTGCTCGTCGGTGACTAGAGCCTCGGTGGTGGCCATTTACTCGGCAGCCTCGCTTTTCTCGTCGCCCGGCAGAACGTATTTCGCACCTTCCCAAGGGGAGAGGAAATCGAAAGACCGGTACTCTTGTTGGAGCACGACCGGTTCGTAGACAACTTCCTTGCGCTCCTCGTCATAGCGGACCTCGACATAGCCCGTCAGCGGGAAGTCCTTGCGCAGCGGATAGCCCTCAAAGCCGTAGTCCGTCAGGATGCGGCGCAGGTCGGGGTGTTGGTCGAAGACGATGCCGTACATGTCGAAGGCTTCGCGCTCGTACCAATCGGCATTGGGGAATAGCGACACGACAGACATGACCGGCGTGTCCTCATCCGTGGTGCATTTGACCCGGATGCGGGTGTTATGCGCCATGCTGAGGAGATGGTAGACAATCTCGAAACGGCGGCCACGGGCGGGATAATCGACGCCGCACAGGTCGATCAGCTGGTTGAACTTGCAGATCGGATCGTCGCGTAGGAAAGCGATGATATTCAGGATCGAGGCACGCCGGACCGTCAGGGTCAGCTCGCCATGGGCCTCTGACACATTGCGTATGTTGTCGGCATGATGCGCCTCGACATGATCGCGAATATCGGCCCAGATATCGGAAACGGCAGCGCTCATCGGATGATGCTCCCTTCCCGGCGAATCTTCTTTTGGAGCTGCAGAATGCCGTAGATCAGCCCTTCGGCCGTCGGCGGGCAGCCCGGCACATAGACATCAACGGGCACGATCCGGTCGCAGCCGCGCACGACGCTGTAGCTGTAATGGTAGTAGCCGCCGCCATTGGCGCACGACCCCATGGAGATGACATAGCGCGGGTTCGGCATCTGGTCGTAAACCTTGCGAAGGGCCGGTGCCATCTTGTTGGTCCGCGTGCCTGCCACGATAATGACGTCGCTTTGCCGCGGGGAGGCCCGCGGCGCGAAGCCGAAGCGCTCCAGATCGTAGCGCGGCATGGAGGCCTGCATCATCTCCACCGCGCAGCAAGCCAGGCCGAACGTCATCCACATGAGCGAGCCGGTGCGTGCCCAGGTGACCAGATCGTCGCTGGCCGCAGTGATGAATCCCTTGTCGGCCAGCTGATCGGACAGGCCGTCAAAGCCGCCATCATGCAGGCGCGGGTCATAGGCCGGAGTGCCGAGGTCGCGCGCCGCGCCGCCATAGGATGCGGGGCCGTTGGATGCGAGAATGTCGGTCATCGTCCTACTCCCAGTCCAATGCGCCGATCTTCCAGGCGTAGACGAGGCCAGCCAGCAGCTCGAGCAGGAAGATGACCATGACCACCCAGCCATAGACCCCAACGACGTCGAGGCTCACGGCGATGGGAAACAGGAAGGCGACTTCGATATCGAAAATGATGAAAAGGATCGCCACGAGATAGAAGCGTACGTCGAATTTCATGCGCGAATCGTCGAACGCCTCGAACCCGCATTCATAGGTCGACACCTTCTCGGGATCGGGATCGGCAGGCGCGATCACTGTCGGCACGAGCAGGAAAGCGAGCGACAGAACCAGTGCGATGCCGAACATCATCAGCACCGGGAAATATTCGATCAGCAGATCGGGCATTCTCACCTCAGAAGGCAGGCGGGCGGAGACGGCAAACGCAAGAGACTCGTCAGGCCCTGTAAATCGCGTCGAACCTAATTGGCGACGCTTGGTATTGCAACGTCACAGACGGCGGAAAACAGTCCGGAAACATGCGACCTTTGCACCCTTACGCCTTGAAATCACCCGATCATTGAGAATGATCCGCAATACGCCTCGTTTCACTCGTCATGTGAATCATCCCAGCCCGGCTCTCCGGGCCATACCGTAATGCGGCGCATCAAATCGTCCTCGGTCAGGCCGTCCTCGCTGACCGTCGCGTCTTTAACGCTCCTCCCGGCATTGTGGACCGTATCCGGGTCGCCGCTGACCAAATGATGCCAGTCGGGAAGTCCGCGGCCTTCGGACAGGCGGCGATAGGCGCAGCTGCGAGGCATCCACTTCAGCGCCCTGATATTCCCGGGTTCCAGGATCACGCAATCGCTGACGATCCGTTTGCGATTGGCATAGTCCGTGCATCGACACGTTCCGTTATCGAAGAGCCGGCAATGCGCATCCGTCGTGTACACATCCCCTGTGTCTTCGTCCTCCAGGCGGATCAGGCAGCACTTTCCGCATCCGTCGCACAGGCTCTCCCATTCCTGCGCGCTCATCTGTTCCAGCGTCTTGGTCCGCCAGAAAGGTTCTGTTTCTAAGGTGTCGGTCATGTCGAAGACAGTTATCATTCGGGCCGGAGCCGGTTAGACGCAAACCTATGCCGACCTACAGGGCCGATATCAATGTCGTCGAGACAGGCATGCGCAGGCGCCGTTCGGCCTGGGCGCTGGGCATACTCGGCGGGTTGATCGCCACCAGCGCAGCCGCCTTCGTCGGTGGCCGGGCCTATCTGCTCGACGGCCTGCCCGCCCTGCCCGACAAGGCGACCATGTGGCAGCTCAACCTCCAAGAGACGATCACGCTCATCGATCGGAACGGCCGAATGATTGGCCATCGCGGTCCCTGGATCGGCCAGCCGCTCAAGCTAGACGACATGCCGGCCCACCTGCCCAATGCGGTCCTCGCGATCGAGGACGAGCGATTCTTCGAACATGAAGGCGTGGACAACCGGGCCATCCTACGGGCGCTCGTCAGCAATTTGAGTTCCGGCGCGCGTAGTCAGGGCGGCTCGACCCTGACGCAGCAGCTTGTCAAACTCATGATCCTCACGCCGGAGAAGACCTATCGCAGAAAGTTCCAGGAGGCCCTCCTTGCCTGGGACATGGAAGCCGTGCTGTCCAAGCCTGAAATTCTGGAACTCTACATAAACCGCGTCAGCCTCGGCCCCCAGATCTTCGGTGCGGAAGCCGGCAGTCAGATTTTCTTCGGCAAGAGCGCGCGCGACCTCAACCTGTCGGAGGCCGCCATGCTGGCGGGCCTCGCCCAGGCACCAAGCCGGTTCAATCCGCGCCGCCACTATGAGCGCGCCCTCACCCGTTCGCACCTCGTGCTGGAGCGGATGCGCGCGAACCTCTATATCACACAGGCGGAGTTCGACTCCGCGATGACGACTCCTCCGGAAATCGTGGATCAACCCGACCTGGGCGTGGACGAGTCCGTTTTGGGATACGCCTTCGACTATGTCACGGAGCGGGCGCGGGACCGGGCGGGCATTGGGCGACCGGACTTGGTGGTCACCACCACGCTAGATGGCGACCAGATGCGCGCCGCCAGCGAAAGCCTGTCCAAGGTGCTCGACGAAAGCGACGAAGTGCGAAAGGTCTCGCAAGCCGCAATGGTGGCTCTGGACAACGACACAGGCGGGATCCGCGTCATGATCGGCGGCCGCGATTACGACACCAGCAAGTTCAACCGCACGGTCCAGGCCCAGCGCCAGCCCGGCTCCAGCTTCAAGACCTTCGTCTATGCCGCCGCTCTGGAAGACGGCTTCACGCCGGGCACGGTCCGCGTCGACCAGCCGACGGACATTCGCGGATGGCAGCCGAAGAACTACACGCTCCGTTTCCGCGGCCCCATGACGATGCGAGAGGCGCTGAAGCTGTCCATCAACACGGTCGCCGCCCGAGTGGGTGCCGAGATCGGCCCGTCGCAAGTCGCGGAACTGGCACGGCGATTCGGCATCGCGTCGGAGCTGCGGGAGACGCTGTCCCTGTCGCTGGGCGTCTCGGAGGTGAACCTATTGGAAATGACCAGCGCCTATTCCGTATTCCCGAACGAAGGCGTGCGCCGCCCGCCCTACATCATCCAGCGGATCGAGGATACGAGCGGCGCGCTCATCTATGCCCGGCGGGACAGTGACGGGCAGAGAGTCTATCCCGTGCCCTATGCGCAGCAGATGACGTCCATGCTGAAGGAAACGGTCGAGTCCGGCACGGCCCACGGTGCGCGCATCCTGCCGCGGATTGCAGGCGGCAAGACGGGAACGTCGCAGGACTACCGCGACGCTTGGTTCCTCGGATTCACCAACCAGATGACGACCGGCGTCTGGATGGGCAATGACGACAACAGCCCGATGAACGAGGTGACGGGGGGGCTGCTGCCTGTCGATGCATGGAAGTCGTTTATGACCGCAGCGCATGAAGACCTTCCAAAAGAGCCGCTTTCCATCCCCGACCGCGAGACGGACGAAGACAGCGCATCCGCCACCATGACCTTCTATGCGGGCCTGGCCGCAGCCTTGCGGCGGGAGCGCGATCTGGCATCCGGCGCAGCCGGTGCGTCCAGCTCTGGGCAGTAAGACCAAAGCGGTGAGGTCAAGGCAGTGAGAATCGGCTGCGTCGAACAACCGACCGGGGAAACTGCTTAAACCAGGCTGATTGCTTGCCGATTGTTAAGCCCGATCTAACGATTTGTCAGGGATTTGACTGCCTAATGGGCTTTCGATCCGAGGAGGGCTCATTATGTTCAGTTGCATGAGGTTGGGGAAACTCGCAGCATTCGTGCTGCCTATCGTAGCACTGAGCACACTGCCCGCGACGGCGAAGACCGGCGCGCTGCAACATACGTTCAAGCCCGATGACGGCACCTATAAGGTCGTTCCGGTCACGCAGCCGGGCGAATGTTCCGCAATCTGCAAGGCCGACATACGCTGCCGGGGGGCGGTCACCTACCAGCCCGACGTGCGAAAGCCGGATGCGGTGTGCCGGTTGAATGACGGCTTCGGTTCCAACCCCGTCTTCCCGCAGGTGCCGCCCAAACCGCTCAACATCGACCTCGCCGTCAGAGACTTGAACGCCTACCGCGCCCGCCACGGCCTGCGGCCCGTCACGGTCGAGCCCAAGCTGATCGAGGCGTCGCGCATCCATGCCGACGATCTCGCCAAAGCGGGCATCATCTCCCATAACGGCACGGATGGATCGACCCATGGCGACCGCGCGCACCGTGTCGGCTACAATTTCCTGATTGCCGGTGAAAATGTCGCCACGGGACAGAAGAGTTGGGAACAGGTGTTCGAGGCGTGGAAGGACAGCCCCGGCCACAATGAAAACCTCTTGCGTCCCGACGTTTCGGAATTTGGCATCGCGCTCGTCTACGAACCGCGCACCACCTACTCGACCTACTGGGCCATGCTCGTAGCCGAACCCATGGATATGAGCTTCCTCGAAGCCAACAACGTCCACTGATACGCATCATCCCCGCACCTTGGATGGCGGCCTTTATGTTGGCCGGCGCCGTCTTGTACGGCTGCGCGACTTCGCCCGACCCTGCGGTCGTCTGCTCGGCCGAATGGATCGCCCCGCGCGCGGATGAGGCCGTAGAGCTGATCGAAGACAAGCTCGGCGACTCTCTTTCGGCTTTCGCGGATGTCGGGGAAAGCCGGATCCGCGGACGCTCGCCTGGCCCGATAGAGTTGCTGCGACTGTCCAACGCCGCCAAAAGCCTTGAACAGGAACTTAAGGACGGGCGAGGCATACGCGACCTGCGGACCTTGGCCACAACCTGCGACGATCCCGAGCTTATTCGCTCCGAAATTCTTTCTCTCCTCGGCCGCCAGCAGCTTCCTGAAAGAATCACGGAGTTTCTGGCAGGAACGGGCATACTCGACCGCATCATCGCCGTCGCGGAAGGGCTGGACGCGCCTGCCAGCCGCGGTTGACCGCACGCGGCCCGCTTCTTAGCTCGCGCGACATGACGTACTCTGTCGCGGCTCTCTACAAATTCGTCCCCATAGACGATCTGCAAGCCCTTCAAACCCAGCTTCGCAGTGCAGGGGAAAGTCTGGGCATTCGTGGCACGCTGCTGATTGCGCTCGAAGGTATCAACGGGACCATCGCAGGCGCGCCGGGGAATATCGACCGAATGCTAACCAGCCTACGGAGCGACAGCCGTTTCTCCGACATCGAGGTCAAACTGAGCGAAAGCGCAGCCCAGCCATTCCTGCGCTACAAGGTCAGGCTGAAACGTGAAATCGTCACCATGGGCGTGCCAGATATTGATCCGAACCTGCGTGTCGGCACCTATGTCGAGCCGAAGGACTGGAACGCCCTGATTTCCGATCCCGAAACGGTCGTCATCGACACGCGCAATGATTACGAGGTTCAGGTCGGAACGTTTCGCAATGCGATCGACCCAGATACGCAGTCCTTCCGCGAGTTCCCGGCCTGGGTCGAGGCCAATCGGGAGCGGCTAGAGGGAAAGCGCATCGCCATGTTCTGCACGGGCGGCATACGGTGCGAGAAGGCGACCTCTTACATGCTGTCGCAAGGTTTCGAGGATGTCAGCCATCTCAAGGGCGGCATCTTGAAATATCTGGAGACCCAGCCGGAGGCGGAGAGCGCCTGGCAGGGTGACTGCTTCGTCTTCGACCAGCGTGTCGCTGTCGGGCACGGCCTGTCGGAAACGGACTGGGATCAGTGTTTTGCCTGCCGCATGCCACTATCAGCCAAGGAGCGAGCGTTGCCGTCCTACGTGAAGGGCGTATCGTGCCGTCACTGTGTGGACACGCAGACCGACCGGTCGCGTTTCGAGGAGCGCCAGAGACAGATCGAACTCGCGCGCGAACGAAATGACGTCCATCTGGGCCGTACGGCATGAACCCGCCCATTCTCTACTCCTTTCGCCGATGCCCGTTCGCCATGCGGGCCCGGCTGGCCCTCGACGCGGCCGGGATCGATGTAGAGCACCGGGAAGTCCTGTTGCGAGACAAGCCGGACGCGATGCTGGCGGCATCGCCCAAAGGGACCGTACCGGTCCTCGTGCTCAGCGACGGAACCGTTCATGACGAGAGCCTAGACATCATGGTCTGGGCGCTCCGCCGCAACGACCCAAACGGATGGCTCGCAAACCTGGAGCCAGATTATGCCGACGCCCAGGTATTTCTCGCAGCGTTCAAGGAGCGGCTCGACCGCTACAAATACGCCAGTCGTTACGACCCGAGCAAGGTACGCGGCGACATAGACCCTGACGCGCGCGGGACAGCCATGGCCGTACTTCTGGATTTCACCGCACCCTTGTCCGAGACGCCTTTCCTTCGCGGCGAACGCCCTTCCCTGTTGGATGTCGCCACATTCCCGTTCGTGCGTCAGTTCGCGGCGGTCGAGCCGGGCTGGTGGTCTCAGGCCGCGCCCGAAGGTTTGCGAAAATGGCTGGCGCATTGGCTTGGCTCGGACCGCTTCAAACGCATCATGCGCAAGCATCCTGTTTGGTCTCCGGAAGATATGGCGCTGACAGACCGCTGATATTTATCAACACGCCTTAGGGCCCATCGTCTTGCCAGACGGGCTGTATCGGATAGCGGTGGTTCTAGGAGATTCGCTCATGGCATTCGCCGACGACAGATGCATACGGCCGCAGCCCCGCCTCAACGCGTCCAAGGCCCTGCGCGACAATCCAGTCGAAACCTTCGTCCGCATCGCGACGGCTGAGAGCTACGCCTATGAGCGTATCGGAGAGCATGAAGTCCATATCAGCCTGACGGGACTCTGGTGCGACCACGACCTGTCCCTTTCATGGGATACGGATGAGGAGCAACTGTCCCTCTTCATACTGTTCGACGGCAAGGTCCCCGGCGGTCGGTCCGATGCGATCTGCCGCCTTCTTTCCCTGCTGAACGAGCGTCTCTGCGCCGGACACTTCGACTATTGGCAGCGCAACAGCACGCTCGTCTACCGTCATGCCGTGTCGCTACGGGGCGGCGCGCGGCTTAGCATCGATCAGGCGCTCGACCTGATGAGCCAGGCGCTGGACGCCGCCGAACGCGGCTATCCCGCTGCGCAATATGTCATTTGGGCCGGGAAATCCCCGGAAGATGCCCTGGCGGAGGCGCTGGTGGACATCGCGTCCCACGGCTGATGGCTTACACCCACCTTATCGCCGGCGCGGGAAATATGGGCGGTGCACTGCTGTCCGGCTGGCTGGACAGCGGATTGCTGAGCCCGCGCAACCTCGTCATTCTCGACCCCTCACCTGGCGGCGAAGCCGTCTATGCGATCGAGCGCGGGGCCAAGCACGCCTCGGGTCCTGCAGACGTGCCGGAAAGCGTCGGCACGATATTGCTGGCCGTGAAACCGCAGCTTTTCCCGCAAATCCGGCGCAAACTCGCCGACGCGGTGGCGGACGATGCCTTGGTCATTTCGATCATGGCGGGTCTTTCGATGGCCAGCCTGCAACGGACGTTTCCCGAAGCGGACGTGGTTCGGGCCATGCCCAACACGCCGGCATCGTTGGGCAAGGGCGTCACCGCCTATGCTGCGCCGCGCGACCTCAGCGCAGAACGTGTCACCTCCGTCGAGACGCTGCTCGGCGCGACGGGAACAGTCCTGCGCGTCGCCGACGACATGCAGATCGACGCCGTGACCGCCGTATCCGGCTCCGGCCCTGCCTATGTGTTCCACATGTGCGAAGCCTTGGCCAAGGCGGCCCAATCTGTCGGCCTTCCGCCCGACGTCGCTGCCGCTCTCGCCCGTCAGACGCTCATCGGTGCAAGCGGCCTGCTGGAAGCGTCCGACCGCAGCCCGACAGAGCTACGCGAGGCCGTCACCTCTCCGGGCGGCACGACCCAGGCCGCGCTGGACATTCTCATGGCGTCCAGCGGGATGGAACCGCTGATGCAGAAGGCTGTGCAGGCCGCGTTCGACCGGGCCTGCGAATTGTCGCTCTGACCCGGTCCTAGCGCGGCAGTTGCAGCGTCGCGCGTAGGCCACCATCCGGGCTGTCGTCCAGCTTCAACCGCCCGCCATGCACCTGCGCGATGTCGCGTGCGATGGCGAGGCCTAGCCCGACCCCCTCGACATTCTGCGTGCGGGCATCGTCCAGACGCGAGAAAGGCCGTAGCACATCCCCGCGCTGCGCCTCGGCAATGCCTTCACCGGCATCGTCGACATGGATCAACACATGCGTGTCGGTCGTCTCGGTCGAAACGCGGGGGTCGCGGCCATATTTACGCGCATTGCCGATCAGATTGTCGACGGCACGCCGAAGTTGGCGCGGACGGGCCGCAATCCTGAGGTCCGTTTTCGTGTCAACCGGCACGTCCGCATCCTCCGCGATCTCGGACACGAATGCATCGAGTGCGACGGACTCAGGCTCGCCCTCACCCGCGCCGCGGGCGAAATCGAGATAGGCCGACAGCATCGCCTCCATCTCATCGAGATCGCGCTTCGCGGCCTCGATATCTTCCCGCGTTTCCGCCATGGATAGGGCCAGCTTCAGCCGCGTGAGCGGGGTGCGCAGGTCGTGACTGACCCCGGCCAACATCAGGGTGCGCTGCTCCAGATGGCGGCGGATACGCTGACGCATCTTGAGGAAGGACTGGCCGGCCCGACGCACTTCCACTGCGCCGTGCGGCTTGTAGGACCCAATGTCCTGGCCCTTGCCGAACGCGTCCGCCGCGTCGGCCAGCTCACGGATCGGCAAGCTCTGGCGACGGATGTAAACCACCGAGACCAGAGTTAGCAGGATCGTCGCCGTGACCAGCCAGAAGATAAAGACGAAACCGGTCGGTGCGAAGACCCGGTCCCGCGCAGCGTAGAATTGCAGCACGCCCTCATCCACCTGAACCCTTATGTCGATATGATTGGGATAGCGGGTTGTGTCGAACCAGAAGGGCTTGTCGATAGCGTTATCCAACGCGCGCCCGATGCTCTGGTCGAGCACGGAGAAGAAATTTCGACGCCGCGAGGTCGGCAGACCCTCCCCCGGCTTCAGGCGGACGGAAAGCTGCATGTCAGGGCGCAGGAGCGCATCCAGCGCGTCCGCATTCTCCGCCGTGGGCGTGCGATCGTAAAGTTCCGTCGCCACGGCCACGCTGGCGGCGACCGACTCGGTCAGGTTCGCCGTCACCGTCGCCCAGTGGGCGTTGAAGAAGATGTAGGCGACGATCATCTGCATGACAACAATGGGCAGGATGATGATCAGCAGGCTGCGCCCGAAGATCGACTTGGGCGCGATCTGACGCAGGGTCGGCGGCATGCTAGGCCGCGACGGCGAAAGCGAAGAAGGTCTTCATTACTGTCTCATATCAGACAGTCCCCAGCATTTATTGCCGGGGTCTGGTCTCCTCCTTCATCACAAGATGAGGGCGACCGGAACAGCTCGTCTTGTGGACGCTTCAGATAGCAGACCCCGGCAATGAATGCCGGGGACGGTTCATACAAATTTGCGGAGATGAAAGTGCTGTCCATTTCGATGCTCTAAGCCGCAGGCTCCGGGTCCGCGACCAGACGGTAGCCCTTCCCCCTGACCGTCAGCAGGTGGCGCGGCTCCGACGGGTTGTCCTCCAATTTGCGGCGCAACCGCGTCATCTGCACGTCCACAGCGCGTTCGCTCTCGCCGTTGACGTTTTCCGACAAAACGAAGCGGGACACGGCGCCGCCACCTTGCCGGGCCAGCAGATCCAACAAGGTCGTCTCGCTCGTGGTCAGGCGGACCACGTCGCCGCCGCGCGTCAGCACGTTCGTGCGCAGGTCGTAGACGAAATCACCGAACAGCACCTGCTCGCTGACGACCTTTCGCCCGGTGCGGCGGAAGATGGCGTCCATGCGCAGCAGCAGCTCTTCGGGTTCGAACGGTTTGGCGAGATAGTCGTCAGCCCCCGCCTTGAGCCCTCTTATGCGGTGCGCGGGATCGCCGAGCGCCGTCAGCAGGATCACCGGGATATCGGTCAGGTTGCGCAGATCCGCGACCAGGCTGACCCCGTCCTCGCCGGGCATCATCACGTCCACGATCAGGAGGTCGTAGGCGATTCCGGCCATCTTGGCCCTTGCGTCAGCCGCGTCGCGCGCCGTCGAGACGCGGTATCCCGCGCGGCCGAGATAGCGTCCCAGCAGGTCGCGGATACGGTCATCATCGTCGATGACCAGAACGTGCGTGTCGCTCCGATCCAGAAATGTGGCCTGTGAGTCCAAATTATCGCTCCTTGCGGCCCTTTATGGCGGTTGACTTGCGCCGCTCCAAGACAAGAATGCGGCGCTTCACAGGAGAGGCGACAATGCTCGAAAAGCCCTATCACGACCGCGACGGCCATATCTGGGTCGACGGCGAATTCATCGACTGGCGCGACGCCAAGGTGCATGTGCTGACGCACTCCCTGCACTATGGCGCCGGCGTGTTCGAAGGCGACCGGGCCTATGAAGGCGAGATTTTTCGCCTGACGGATCATTCGCAGCGCCTTCGCAATTCCGCCGAACTGCTGGGCTACGAGATTCCCTATACGACCGATCAGATCGACGCGGCCTGCCGCGAGACGCTCGCCAAATCCGGACTGGGCGACGCCTATGTCCGCCCCGTCGCCTGGCGCGGCAGCGAGATGATGGGCGTGGCGTCCAAGAACAACCGGATCCACCTGGCCATCGCCTGCTGGCATTGGGGCAACTATTTTCCGGACAAGATGGCCGGCATTCGCCTGATGATTTCCGACTGGAAGCGCCCCGCGCCCGACACGATCCCCTGCAAGGCCAAGGCGGCCGGGCTCTACATGATCTGCACTCTGTCCAAGGACAAGGCGGCGGCCGAAGGCTGGGACGACGCACTCATGTACGACTATCGGGGCCGCGTCGCGGAATGCACGGGCGCGCACATCTTCTTCGTGCGCGACGGTGAACTGCACACGCCGACCAACGACATATTGCTCGAGGGAATCACCTACGACACGGTGATCAAACTGGCGGAGAAGCGGGGTATCACCGTCCACCGCCGCGACATCTATCCCAGCGAGATGCCGCACTTCGAAGGCTGCTTCGTGGTCGGCACCGCCGCCGAGGTCACGCCGGTGCGAGAAATCCAGGGCATCCACTATCAGGTCGTCGATACGATCAAGACGCTGGCGGCGGACTACGATGCGCTCGTGCGGGGGAAGCTCGCGCTTTAGGAGCCAATACTCTTCTCGGAATACGGCCCAATTTAACTTTACCGCTCTCGCCGGCTTGACCGGCGAGCCCATCTCCCAACCCTCTCCGCCGGACGAGACGGCAGGTGATGGACAGGCCGATCAAGTCGGCCTGAGCGGAAGTGTAAGTTAATGGACCGCAACGGAGGGTCGGCCGAGGCGGGAAAATACGGTTTCGGATTCTTCGATAGACTTGCGACCAAACCCCTAATCTCGTCCCCGGCATTCATTGCCGGGGTCTTGTCGAGGGCTTGTCCACAAGACGCGACTTGTGAGGACGGAGGAAAACAGGCCCCGACAGTGAATGCCGGGGACGGCGTCACTGCATCTTGCCGTTCAAGCACAACTCCACGTCCCGCCGCCCATCGCGTGGCGGCCGATACGCGTCTCCGCTTTACGAAGAACGCACGAGGCGCGGGCTCCCATCCAGTGATGGATAGGAACAAGAAACACACCAATTTACACCGGGCGGGAGCCCGCGCGTCGGATCCGGCTGCAGTCATCCGCGCGGCAGAGCGTCCGGTCGGGCCGAACGGGCGGGCAACGGTCTCCGGGACCTCCCCAGCGAGGACGCCCCATCCAAGGCGCGCGCCGCCCCAATCCGTCCGGCACTGCCGGACATTCGCTCTCACACGCGGAAGGTCGGGCGTCGGGTGCGTTGCATGGACACCGTCTCGCCTCCCGGACCGGTTGTCGCGCCCCCTCGCGGGAGCCTGCGTCGCGCCGCTGAGCGCGCCCGGCCCGGACCCTTCCGAACCCCCACCCCGCCACGGTCATGCAACCGTCTCGTGACATGGGATGGATGCGGGCAGCATAGGGGGTGTTCGCAGGGGCGCGGATTAGATTTTGTGGGAAAAACCTAAAGACGAGCGAAATCAGATAGTTATAGCAATAATCTTACGTTGTTTGGCGCGGATTGACTTACTCGACCCGACTTTCCTCCCCCTCCAGGGGGAGGTGGCCCGCAGGGTCGGAGGGGGCTGTCGAGGCGGAGCGGTCGATATCCTGCGGCAGCCCCCTCCGCTTCGCTACGCTTAGCACCTCCCCCTGGATGGGGAGGAAAAGAATGGAGGCACGGACCGTCCCTGCCTTCCCGCATGTCCATGCGATATCAGGATGACAAGCCGTCTGAACGACCACGACGCCTGTCCGAACCGTTACGCAATTCGCTGCCGCTCACTGCGCCTGTCGGCGCAGGTGACCGCAGAACTCCGTGCTCGGCTGCGCCTACGCGCGCCGCCCTGCTGTCAGCGGCACGCTCTGGAGCCAGATTAGCGCTTTGTCCTAGAACGGAATCTCATCGTCCAGGTCGAAGTCCTGCTTCGGACCGCCCATGTCGGACGCGGAGCGGGAGCCGCCTCCGCCGCCATAGCCGCGGTCCTGATTGTAGTCGTTGCCACCGCCGCGCGAGCCGCCGCCATAGTTTCCACCGCCGCCGCCGCCACCCGAGCCGCCGCGCGAGTCGAGCATGGTGAGATTGCTGTTCGGACCCGCGACCTTGACCTTGGTCGTGTAACGGTCGTTGCCGTCGCGGTCCTGCCACTTCTCGGTCGTCAATTGGCCTTCGATATAGAGTTTGGAGCCCTTATTGACGTAGCGTTCCACCACGCCGACCAAGCCTTCGCCGAAGACTTCGACCGTGTGCCATTCCGTCTTTTCGCGGCGTTCGCCGCTCTGGCGGTCTTTCCACGACTCCGACGTGGCCATGCGCAGCTTGGCGACCTTGCCGCCATTGCCGAAAGTGCGGACTTCCGGATCGGCGCCGAGATTGCCGACGAGGATGACCTTGTTCACTGAACCTGCCATGATGCTCTCCTGTAAGTGCGCGGGGTCCGTTTCGCGTGACCTGGCCCCGCGGGCGGGTTGATGCGCCCTCTTCGCATCGGGTCGCGGCAGCGTCACGCAAAGCGACGAACGAAGCTGTGGAACATTGCAATTCCGACTCCCTGCCCCATCTGGCACGTAGGAAGGGTGGACGGACCTGCTGCAGCCACGGACTTGCCGCGACTCGGGACTTCGAGTAGCGCGGATGTTCCTTATCTGTTCTTATGGAAAAGTCCAGCTTTGGAGCCAGTCCTCACGCTGCGGGTTTAGTCATCTATGGCCATGCTGAAAAACATCCAGGTTCGCGGCGCGCGAGAGCACAATCTCAAGGATGTGGATGTGGACATGCCGCGCGACAAGCTGGTTGTCATCACCGGCTTGTCCGGGTCGGGCAAATCGTCCCTTGCCTTCGACACGATCTATGCAGAAGGCCAGCGCCGTTACGTTGAAAGCCTGTCCGCCTATGCCCGCCAGTTCCTGGAATTGCAGGGCAAGCCGGATGTGGACAGCATTGAGGGCCTGTCGCCCGCCATTTCCATCGAGCAAAAAACGACGTCCAAAAATCCCCGTTCGACCGTCGGTACGGTCACGGAAATCTACGACTATATGCGCCTGCTCTGGGCGCGGGTCGGCGTCCCCTACTCGCCCGCGACGGGCCTGCCCATCGAGAGCCAGACGGTCAGCCAGATGGTCGATCTCATCATGGCCATGGATGAGGGCACCAAGCTCTACCTGCTCGCGCCAGTCGTGCGGGGCCGCAAGGGCGAGTTCCGCAAGGAGATCGCGGAGTGGATGAAGGCGGGCTATCAGCGCGCCAAGATCAATGGCGAGCTGGTCCGGCTGGAAGAAGCGCCGGAGCTGGACAAGAAATTCAACCAGGACATCGACGTGGTCGTGGACCGGGTCGTCGTGCGGGAGGGCGTGGAAACGCGCCTGGCCGACAGTCTGGAACAGGCCCTGCGCCTAGCCGACGGGTTGGCCGTGGCGGAACAGGCCGACGATCCGGAGCAGCGGCTCCTCTTCTCCGAAAAATTCGCCTGCCCCGTGTCCGGCTTCACCTTGGCGGAAATCGAGCCCCGCCTCTTCTCCTTCAACAGTCCGCAAGGCGCCTGCCCGGCCTGCGACGGACTGGGCAAGGAGCTGAAATTCGATCCCGCGCTCATTATTCCCGACGATAGCCGAAGCCTGGCCGGAGGCGCCATCGCGCCCTGGAGCCGGTCCACCAGCAAGCTCTACAACCAGACGCTCAAGGCGCTGGCCGACCATTACGGTTTCTCGACCAGCACGCCTTTCCGCGACTTGAATAGCAAGTCGCAAGACGTTGTTCTTTATGGGACAAAAGGCACGCGCATCCAGTTCAACTACAAGGACGGGCGACGCACCTACAAGACCAAGAAACCGTTCGAGGGCGTGATCCCGAACCTCGAACGCCGCTTCCGCGAAACCGAGTCCACATGGGCACGCGAGGAGTTGTCGAAGTATCAAAGCGACAGCCCGTGCGAGACATGCGGTGGCAAGCGCCTGAAGCCCGAAGCCCTGTCCGTGAAAGTGGCCGGGCTCGACATCGCCGCGCCGGGCGAAATGAGCATTGCCAAGGCGTTGGACCATTTCGAGGGGCTGAAGACCGCCCTGTCCGCAAAGGACATGGAGATTGCGGAACGCATCCTGAAGGAGATTACCGACCGGCTGAAGTTTTTGAACGCGGTCGGTCTCGACTATCTGTCTTTGGGTCGCGGCTCCGGCTCCCTGTCTGGCGGGGAGAGCCAGCGCATCCGCCTGGCCAGCCAGATCGGCTCCGGCCTGACCGGCGTGCCTATGTGCTGGATGAACCCTCCATCGGGCTGCACCAACGCGACAATGCGCGCTTGCTGGAAACGCTGCAAGAGCTGCGCGATCTCGGCAATACGGTGCTGGTCGTCGAACATGACGAGGACGCCATCCGCACCGCCGACCACATCGTCGACATCGGCCCCGGCGCCGGCGTCCATGGCGGCCGCATCATCGCCTCGGGCGCGCTCGACGACATCCTCGCCTCCGATGAGTCCCTCACCGGCGCCTACCTCTCCGGCCGCCGCACCGTCCCCGTGCCGGCCAAGCGTCGCAAGGGCAACGGCAAGGCCCTGACGCTGAAGGGCGCGACCGCCAACAACCTCCAGTCCGTCGACGTGAAAATCCCGCTCGGCACCTTCACCAGCGACACCGGCGACTCCGGCTCCGGCAAGTCCAGCCTCGTCATCGACACGCTCTACCCCGCCGCCGCGCGCCAGCTGAACGGTGCCCGCATCCCCGTCGCGGCCCATGGTTCGCTGAAGGGGCTCGACCATCTCGACAAGGTCATCGACATCGACCAGTCGCCCATCGGCCGCACGCCGCGCTCGAACCCCGCAACCTATACCGGCGCCTTCACCTCGATCCGCGACTGGTTCGCCGGCCTGCCGGAGGCGAAGACCCGCGGCTACAAGCCCGGGCGCTTCTCCTTCAACGTGAAGGGCGGGCGCTGCGAGGCGTGCCAGGGAGACGGCGTCATCAAGATAGAGATGCACTTCCTCCCGGACGTCTACGTCACCTG